>JAWCPE010000231.1:0-2528 GCA_038870415.1 Bathyarchaeia archaeon | reverse complement strand
TCATCCTCTTCCGCTCTGAGGAGAAGGGTACTTCATCTATACGCGGGAGAGAGTCTCGGAGCTCGTCGAGCTTTATTCCGGATTTCACAGCTGCTACTAGGAGCGCGCCTTCAGTGGTGTCGCCTTTTATCCTCCATGTGCCGCCCTCCTTGACCAGGGCTGCATCGTTGCAGAGCGCAGCTGCAACCATCAGCCTTGAGAGCCCCTCATCGCGTAGGCTATCGACCTGTACTCCATCTCGGAGCAGTCTTCCCTCAGGCTTGTAGCCTTCTCCCGTGACCTCGATCTTTCGACGGTCCACGTACAGCTGCCTGACGGTCATCTCGTTCCGGGTAAGCGTACCGGTCTTGTCGGAGCAGATCACGGTGACGGAGCCGAGCGTCTCCACAGATGAGAGTCTCCTCACGATCGAGTTCTTCGAGGCCATCCGGGCTACTCCAAGGGCTAACGTGACGGTTACCACAGCAGGCAACCCTTCAGGGACCGCTGCGACGGCTAGGCTTACCGCGATCAGGAAGACTTCGAGCGGGTTTTGGCCCTCCAGCGTCTCGGCGACGAAGATGGCGGCGCTGACAGCCACGACTATCAGACCTATCTGCTTGCCAAACCTGTCCAGCCTCCTCTGTAACGGGGTCTCCGCCTGCTCCTCGGCTTGGACCAGCTCAGCTATCTTCCCGAGCTCAGTCTGCATCGCGGTGGCGACAACTACAGCTCTTCCCCGTCCGCTCATCACGTTGGTACTCATGTATAGCATGTTGCCCCGGTCTGCAAGAGGAGTCTCAGGGCTGAACTCCCGCGTTACCTTACGAACGGGAGTCGACTCCCCCGTCAAGGAGGACTCATCCATCTCCAGGCTTGCTACGTGTAGTAGCCTCGCATCCGCTGCAACCCTGTCCCCTGCCTCAAGGACCAGTATATCGCCGGGGACGACCTCCCGAGCGGGAAGCTCGATTCTCTCGCCGTCCCGGATGACGTGGGCCTTCGAAGCCGTCAACTTCTTCATCGCCTCGAGCGCCCTCTCAGCGCGCCGCTCCTGGACGAAGCCGAGTGTCGCGTTCGCCAAGAGTATCGCGGCGATGACGAGGGCGTCTGTCACCTCGCCTATAAGGGCTGAGACGACTGTTGCTCCAAGAAGGATGAGGACGAGAATGCTCTTGAACTGGTTCAGGAACGTCTCTAGGGCTGAGGCTCGCCTCGCCTTCGTCAGCTCGTTCGGGCCATGCTCTCGAAGTCTTCTTTCAGCCTCAGCGGCGGTTAGGCCGTTTTCCGAGGAGCCAAGTCGAGATAGCACCTCCTCTGCTGGGATCGCATGCCAGTTCGCAGGCTCTGCTTTAACCGCAAGGCTCTCGGCCAAAGTCATCCTTCTCTATCCTCGACGTCTTTTCGCCGGTTCACGCAGGTTGGGGCCTATCAACCCAGTTTATCCGTTTTAAGGATTCACCCGCAGCGGTTGGGTGGAGAACCTTGTGCCTATGATCCTTTACGTGCTCAAACAGACGCGTACCCACCTAACCGCCCGCCTCCTTTGCGACGGCATCCGATCATGCTGGCGAGGCTTTCTACAAAGCTCCCGCAGCCTTCTCCGTCCCGCTTTTGTAACCGTCGACGTCGACAGAGAAGCTGACGACGTGAGACGGCATTAAGGGGGAACGGCTCACGGTAGCTTTAAAGCTTGTATCCGATAGTTCGGAGGAACTCTCTCCGCTTCTCCACATCCTGGGGGGTCTCTATGCCCTTGGAGGCGAAGCCGTCGATGACGCCTAGGATGCCCCGTCCTTGCTCAGTCTCAGCCAGTACTACTTGGACACGGTTCGCCGTGGCGCAGTGGATCGCGCAGACCTCTGGGGCCTGCTTGACCTTGTCGAGAACGTTAATCGGGTACGCGCCTCTCAGGAAGACTAGGAAGGAGTGGCCTGCTCCTATTTCGAGAGCCTTGCTAGCCGCAAGTCTGCGAAGTTCCTCATCGTTTCCCTCAGATCGGACTAGGCATGGACCTGAGGACTCGCAGAACGCGAGGCCGAACTTCACCCCGGGCGCAGAGTTCACCATAGCCTCGTAGAGGTCCTCCGCCGTCTTGATGAAGTGAGCCGTCCCTAGGATAAGATTGCACCCCTCCGGGGCTTCCACCGCTACGAGTTTCAGCTCCAAGCCTAAGCCTCCAATAGCCTTATGCTCGATTACGCTGCCCTTAAACCGTTCGCCCACATAGTTAAGGATGGAGAATCCGCTGAGCTGGCGGAGCAAGCCTTCACGAGGTCAAGTTCTTCTCCGCCATGCTTCAGCAGAGCACGTATCAGCGAAGACCGTCAAGCCTCGTCGAGCCTAGGAGAGCAGCCGCGGCGAAGCCTATAGCTGAAACCATCACCGCGCCCAGTCCGCTAAGCCCGAGAACCGAACAAGCGGAGACCCGCCTGGAGAAGCCACCGCCTTCTACCAAGATCGTCACCGGAGACTAAAGGGGGGTAGTGAAGCGGTAGCCTGGCGGGTGGGAACTGTGGGTGGCCGAGCTAGCCTAGCAGGTAGCTGGG
>JAWCPE010000230.1:0-2580 GCA_038870415.1 Bathyarchaeia archaeon | reverse complement strand
CGCGAAGCACGTGATCGCGAATATAGGTTGCTGCAGCATGGAGCTGCTCACGATGCGCCGAGCCCCGCTGGAGGACGGCAGCGAGGAGAGGCTTGTCGTCAGGAACTGGCGTGAACCCAGGGATGAAGAGCAGCGGAAAGCCCTGCCTGAAGGCTCAATGGCTCACTGGTACCATCTGCATAAAGGCCCCTTCGTTGGGATACACGGCATCCACGCAGGCATCATACCCGCGAGGAAGATACCGCACCCCCACCCGCATGCGCCGGGCACGGACGAGATCTGGTACGTCGCGAGAGGCGAAGGCTGGCACTGGATAGGCGAAGAACTAGAGTACCAAGGCCCCGGCTACGCGGCGGCGATCCCACCTGAGACCATGCATTCGCTCATAAACGTCAGCGACGAATGGCTCGAATACCTCTACTGCTCACGCCACACCCCGCCTACGAAACCGTAGCAGCTCAGCCAGACCCGGCTAAGCGAATACCTGCTGCCCCCAGGCTTCTCCACCGAGCTAGCAGGCCGCAGAGGTAGCCGCCGGTCTCCCGGAGGGCTATCCAAGGCCCGACCTCGTCTTGGCGAAGAGTTCCTCGATGCTCCTCGGTTCCGCGCCGAAGTTGACCCTGGCCAAGTCGTACTCCTGCTTTCCCAGTCCTGCCCTCTCAGCGGCATCCATCATCACCCTCCAGTCCGGGGTGACGTGCGTCGCGCCGGGCGTAGCGTTCCACCGTAGCTTCGCGACTGCGTTAAGCTTCTCCGCTCCGGGCTGTAGGGCGTTCGCCGCCTCGGCCATCGAGCCGGGGATTCCAGGCGATGCGTTCACAAGGTCGATGCAGGCACGGTCTAAGGCCACCGGGTCCGTCGAGGCGAGTACGCCTAGGTCCGGTACGATCGGAACGCCTTGGAACGGGTCGCAGTCGCACAGCGGCACAATATCCATAGCTAGGTTCATGAACGCGCACTTCCCATCGAAGTACTTCACGATGCCCGCTGAGGTCTCGGCGATCCTGGCTTCCTGCTCCTCGATGCTCGGGAAGACCCGCGAAGTGAACGCTCCCCGAGAGCAGTAGTCTACGCAGAGAGCGCAGTCTACGCACTTCTCAGCGTCGATGACCGCCTTAGCTTCTACGAGGCTGATCGCGTCAACCGGACACTCAGGTATACATTCGCCGCAGCCGTCGCACTTCGTAGGGTCTACTTCCAGCTTCGCGGCGTGGTGAATCCACCATTTGCCCTGCTTAGAGGAGCATCCGACCCCTATGTTCTTCAGGGCTCCGCCGACGGACATACAGTCGTGGCATTTGAAATGGGCGAAGCTAACGAGCACATCTGCGTCCGCGATGGCAGGCGCCAAGTACACCTTCTTGATGAACTGCCCGTTAAACGGCGAGGCTATGGACCTGATCCCCTTAGGTGCGTCGGCGAAGAGGACCGGGCAGCCCATCGTCTCCGAGGTGAAACCGTTCATCGCAGCGGTGAGTAAGGCTTCCTCTAGGCTTCGCCTTGAGAGAAGCGGCTCCGCCCCATCGTAGAATACCTTGCCTCCTGAGAAGAGCGTATCGCAGACGAATGGCTTCCCACCCAGCTCCTTAATCTTGTCAACCAGTTTCCGCACGTAGACCGGACGAATGTAGGTCTGAACGTAACGTTCGCCGAAGTGAACCTTGACCGCGACCTTATCGCCGACGGAGATGAGCCGGCTGAAGACCTTTGCGAACAGCTCCTTCGTCTGGTAGACAAGGCTATATGTATACCACTTATTGAACGGAACCTGGGTGATGTAGGTTATAGGAACCCTTACGTCGACGAGGTAGACCTGAGACTTCGCCATCAAACCTCCGCCCTGCTGCCCGACAGCAGACATCTCTTAAGAGCTTAACCACGGCTTGCGACGGCTCCTTTAGCTTACCATCGGCTCTGTTAACCGTTGGGACTCGCGCTCTAGACCCCTATAGAGACCGGTGTTAAGCTCTAACGTCGCTCGCGGTCGTCCCGAAGAGTTTAGGTCATGAAGGGCAGTTCCTTTGATCGACCCGGGGCATCTCTCAGCGCGTCGTCCTCTTGCCGATGATCACTTTTGCGTTCTCAAGGTCGAGCCTCCTACCGCATTTAGGACACTGGTTGTAGTTCTGCCTGATCAAGTCCTCTGGTACTAGGAGGTCCTCTCCGTAGTAGAAGACGTATCCGCATCCATCGCACAGTATCTTCTGCGGCATGGCTGGTCTCTCGGGGAGAAACTGTCGAGCGCTCAGCGCACCCGTGACGGCGTGGCCGTATTTAAGCTTAAGAAGCCCGGAGACGGCTGTAGGGCTAGGTGGGGGTCCGACCTCCCTTGAAACAGGAGAAGAGGCAGAAAGGACAGACGCCTCGTAGAGAGGAGGCTGCGAAGCAGCATGGAGGAAGCCTTGAGAGGTTGAAGAGAACAAGGCTCGGCAGAAGAGTTAGGTTCGCCCGTTTCCCGTCGTCCCTAGGGAAGCCGCCGCCGGCCCTTCTCAGCGCGGCGGCGATCCTTTTCTCAGTCTTCCTCCTTGCTGGCGGGCTCTTCATCCAGCTTGAGCATACGGGACTGGCTTTGACCAGCTC
>JAWCPE010000229.1:0-2603 GCA_038870415.1 Bathyarchaeia archaeon | reverse complement strand
TCCCAGGCATGCTGGGACTCATAAGGGAAGTGGCGACATGAGCTAAAGTTCACAGTACGCGCCGTCTCGCCGTCAGCTTTAAGGTCGGTCCGTTCTCTATTAAGGGCGTTGCGTTGTGGGCTTGATGAGCAAAGACGCGGGGGCCTCGAAGCAGAAGCCTAGGCTGTGCATCATAGTTGATACAGGTGAGGCTGGCAACCGGGTTGTAGGCCGGTTGTTGAAGCTGGGCTTGGATGTTCGAACGGAGAGGCTTCAGGTCGGCGACTACCAGCTAAGCGATAGACTTATCGTGGAACGGAAGACGGCTTCGGACTTTCTCCGCTCGATCGCGGATAAACGGTTATTCAACCAGGCTCTCGAGATGGCGGAGAAGTTTGAGAGACGTGTCCTCATCGTGGAGGGCGGCCGACTCTACAGCAGCAGCGGTTTTCATCCGAACGCGGTGAAAGGCGCCCTCTGCGCCATGGCGGTGCAGTTCGGCATCTCCGTGCTCCAGACGAGGACGCCCGAAGAGACCGCCGCGCTCCTCGCCACCATGGCCAAGCAGGAGCAGGTCGGGATGAGGGGCATCTCCTTAAGGCCGAAGCGACGGGCTACAAGCCTCAGCCAGCAGCAGGAGTACATCGTGGAGTCGCTCCCCGGCGTAGGACCGAAGCTTTCGAAGGTACTCCTCGAACACTTCGGCACGGTGGAGAAGGTCTTCGCCGCCACCGAGCAAGACCTAGAGCAGGTAGACCTGATCGGGCCTAAGAAGGCGAAGGCGCTCAGAGAGGTCCTCTCGACGCCTTACGTTCCTTGAAGGCTCCGTGTCTGGCGCTTAGAAACCCATGGAGAGCGGGCTTCCCAGCGATGAAGTGAAAGATTTTTGAGTGAAACGATAACGTTTAAAGACTTGTCTCCGCGGCTCTAAGGTTGGATGCAGCTATGGGGCAGGCCAGGTATCGAGCACGGATCTCGTCCAAAGGCCGTATCGTGCTCCCTCGCGAGGTAAGGGAGAAATACGGGTATCAGAATGGGTCTGAGCTCATCATAACCCCCGTAGGCAAGGGTAGGCTCCTCCTCGAAAGGGTGCCCTGGCTTTCTGAGCTGCTCGGCTTCCTAGACGATATCGAAGCTGGAGGCCGCTAAGCCTCATGGAGAACCCTTAGAGCCCTCGGTGAGAGCCTAAGGCCTGCTCTTCCTGCTAGCCTGACCCCGGCACCGGTAGGGTTAGGCTCCTACCAGTCGGCTACGGAGCCGTCCTCGCGAAGCAACCCTGGGAGGTCCCAGGCCCTGTACGGGTACTTCTCCAACGCTTTCTCGTTCAGCTCGACGCCGAGCCCCGGTTTGTCAGGCACGATCAAGTAGCCTCGTTCAAGCCGTATGGGCTCCTTGACGATCTCGCTCTTAGGCGGGCGGTTCTCAGGCGTATACTCCTGAAGCGTGAAGTTGTGGATGCACGCGTCGAGCTGGACGCAGGCCGCCGTGGAGACAGGGCTGAGCGGGTTATGGGGCACCACCCCTACGTAGCTCGACTCCGCCAAGGCCGCGATCTTACGGCAGCTCGAGATGCCACCTGCGAGGCATAGGTCTGGGCGTACCATGTGGCAGGCATTCGCGGCTAGGAGCGCTCGGAAATCGTAGATGGTATAGAGGCGTTCTCCCGTCGCGATCGGTATGTGAATATGCCTCGCCACCGCGGCCATAGCCTCGATGTTCTCCGGCAGGATCGGGTCCTCGAAGAAGAGGGGCCGGTACTTCTCCAGCTCCCGAGCCATCGTGATGGCCTCGTAGGGGCTTAGGCGTCCATGAGCGTCTAGGCAGATATCCACCTCGTCCCCGACCGCTTCTCTAACCGCCTTAACCTGAGCAACAGCGGTCGCCATCAGCTTCCCGTACCGCATCTTCTCAAAGCCCTCCACGAAGGGAGCCCACCGCACAGCCGTGTAGCCTTCCTTAACCGCTGCTCTAGCTCGTTCCGCCAAGGCTTCAGGCTCACGGTCGCCGAGATGCACGTAGACGCGAACCTTGCTCCGGGTCGGGCCGCCTAGGAGCCTGTAGATCGGCGTGTTGAAGTGTTTCCCGGCTATATCCCAGAGGGCGGTGTCCACGGCGCTTATCGCGCCGTTCAGGACGGGGCCACCTCGGAAGAAGGCGTTCCGGTACATCGCCTGCCAGTGATGCTCTATCGCAAGCGGGTCTTTCCCCTTCAAGTACCGCTCTAGCTCCTTTATCGCCGCCTCCAGCGTCTTGCTCTTGCCTGAAAGCCCAGCCTCGCCAAGGCCGGTGATATCCTCGTCCGTGTGAACCTTAACGTAAACCCAGCCACCGGCGAGGACTGTCTCAAGCCCCGTGACCTTCAACTAGATCCAGCTCCGGAACAGGTATGGCGGCCGATAATGGATTTAAGTCTTGACGTAAGGGCCTGAAGGCTGATCTATCCCCCACACTGCCGATACTCTTTAGGGGTGAGCCGCGTGTCGGTGGGGTGGTGTGGGAGGGGGGCTTTCGAGGCGTAGGAAGCGCTGGCTTCTCCGCCGGAGGCTGGAAAGTCGTCCT
Organism: Bathyarchaeia archaeon; assembly: GCA_038870415.1. Classification (GTDB taxonomy): domain Archaea; phylum Thermoproteota; class CALKCG01; order B24; family JAWCPE01; genus JAWCPE01. The sequence continues at coordinate 65 of JAWCPE010000229.1, read as the reverse complement.
CTGAGGCCGTCTAGGCGTCCATAGGGGCGCCTTCTACAGATGGTGGGGCCGGCTTCCTCCTCGGC
>JAWCPE010000228.1:0-2617 GCA_038870415.1 Bathyarchaeia archaeon | reverse complement strand
GCGAATATGGCCTAGGGGATGCTCCTCAAGGCCAGCCTCTACAACCTCCTCACAGCCATCACCTACAACCCCTAAACCGGAAGCAGACCGACGGCGAAAAGCCGCCGCAAACCCCAGGCTATGCAACACAGCAGAGGCATGGAATGTCTTAAATGGGAGGTAAGCAGACGACTGGGTGAGAGCTTTGAAGGACGCTTGTTCCGAGTGCGGGGTTTCAGCGGATGTGAAGCCCTGCCAGTTCTGTGGGAAGCTCTTCTGCGAGCAGCACTATGACGCGCACGTTCTCTGGGAGAGGAAACATGAGGTTCTAGCCCATAGGGGGGGCTTCACGGCCGGCCTGCCTTCCTCCTCCGGGCCTTCAGACCTACATCGTAAACCCCATCCTCCACGGCGTAGGCGTATCATCGCCTCTGAGCAGGAGCAGTCGATCACGGAGAGAAGACCCGACGAAGAGGCGTGCTAGGAGACCGGTCGAGTTCACATCAGGCTATATCAGCTAGCATATCCGGATCTGGGTGGCTTTCCTCTTCTGCTGCTCCCTACTGAGTCAAGGCTTGTGCTCGCATATCTCTTTCAGCCCTGAGGTTGCTTCGCGAGGGGTATCGCCAGCCCCGAATATTCATAAGGCTGGAGAAGAGAAGAGGAAAGGATGGCTGACGACCCGCGGTCCCGTAGCCTAGGAAGAGCAACCCTCTATCTGAGCTTGCCTTTCGACATACTCGCCGGAGCGCTCGTCGGCTACTACGTGGCGAAATCCCTAGGGTTTCCTGCAGAGCTGGGCGCCGCGGTAGGCGTGATCCTCGGGACGATCCTCATGTGGGTTACCGTTTACCGCGAGGTGAAAAGGGCGGAGAGGCATGCGGAGACTTCCAAGCTATGAGTACCTTGTAAGCCGAGTCAGAGCCCGGGTCTCAAGCCTCTTCGACCGAGCCTCGTACAGGGCGGTCTTGGGCTCCTCAAGCCCCCTTGAGGCAGTCTTCACCCTGAAGCAGAGCAGATTCGTGGAGCGCCTCGGCCAGCCGACGGCGACAGACTACCTGGGCATAGCGAGGTGGCTGACGGCAGACTTCCTTGAGACGTTCGACTTCACGGAGGAGAACGCGCCGAGGAGCATCCGTCCTTTCCTCGGCAAGCTTCGCGACCTCTTCACCGCAGTCTTCGTCTCTCGGCTGCTCGCGGGGAAGAGGGGCGTTCAGTCTCCGATCGGCCAGGCTGCTATGATCCCGTCGACGCGGAAGCTGTACGCGCTCGGCCTAGACGCCAGGCCGGAAGCCCTCCTGCAGGGGTTCTCAGGCGAAGAGCAGCGGGCCCAAGCTGAGGAACTGTTCTCGTTTGCCGCGCAGCAGGAGAAGGTCTTTCCCCTACTCGCGCTCCCGGCGTTCGCTGCTCGGAGCGTGCTTCTCTTCGTGGACTCTGTCAATGGGGCAGAGTTCGGAGGCCTCAAGCCTCTACTAGACGCGGTTTCAGCTGGGTCCCTGATGGTTGCCTCTGCCGCCTCTAAGGCGGAGGGGGGCGACCTCTCACTCTTCGCGGAGAGGTTCCGGTCGGCTCTCAGGTCTGAGCTTGCCCCAGCTGCGGCGGAGGCGGCACCCCCCCTTTCGGAGGCTGAAAGGCGGTGTTGGGGTGGGGTCGCGCCTCTTGCGAGGAACTGCCTGATCGGCTACCCTTTCCGCGCTAGGACCGTCGCGGGTTTTCTCTTCCTAGAGTGGTTCGATATCGTCAACTGGCGGCTTGCTCTCCTTGCGCTTCAAGGCGTCCTCACTGTTCAAGAGGCCGACAGGGCTTTCATCATCGCCTGAGGCTAGGCTTGCCCTGTTATCGAGAAGGGTTTGAAGGCGACGCCGTCTCCGGCGTAGAACTTGAGGCCGAACTCCACCCAGTGAAGCCTCAGGGTTTGGAAGAAGACGAAGACGGTCTCGAAGAAGACGAAGAAGAGTGTCCCGAAGAGCGCGCCGACGGCCGGGAAGCCGAGCCCCGTCCCCAGCTGGACGAAGATGCTGTTGAGCACGGAGTGGATCATCGCGAAGGCGAAGATCCTCGCGTATGAGATCGTGTTGCTCAGCGTGGATATCAGCGAGTCGAGCGCCTCGCCGAAACCTTCGACGCCCCCCTCCTTCATCCGCGCCAGAAGCATCACGATAAACGGCAGGAGGACGAAGACGGCTATGAGCTGGATGTCCGTGAAGAGGACGGCGAACACGGCGCCCCCATAGGTGGCGAAGAGGTACGCGCCGCCCAGGTAGAGCCAGAGCCAGGTGAAGGGGCCGGCGAAAGCCTTCATGTAGTGGCGGTTCCGAAGCTCGTCCACCAACTGGACGATGAGGCCGAGCGACATATGGACTACAGCCACGTAGATGGCGAGCTTCAGTAGCACCGTCGAATACTTGAGCGGTGAGAAATCCGGCGGGAAGTAGAGCTTAACCGGCGCCAAGGCGACGGTGAGGAAGGCTAGGAGTTCCTCCCGGGCCTCCACAAGGCCGGGGATGTAGACTCCCTCGTGAGCGCTGATGTGGAAACCGAAGAACTCGCCGTAGAACCATCCTACGATGGCGGCGGCGACCCCGCTCATGACGAAGAGCGGCGTCCCCTCGAGAATGTACGTGGTCAGTTCGCCGCC
>JAWCPE010000227.1:0-2625 GCA_038870415.1 Bathyarchaeia archaeon | reverse complement strand
AAGGATGTCCCATCGATGGATGGGAGAAGCTTCAATAACGCTCTGCCTCTCTGCAATGATTGTAACTGGTTCGGTACCCCTGAGAGGGGGAGGCAGGTTCACTACGAGGCGGATGGGCTTCAGGTTAAGGGCTGGCCAGGCTGGGATACGCGCCCAGCGGTCGAGCTGAGCAAGCTCTCCGAGGACCTAGGCCTCTGCACGTGGATGCTTCAGACCCTCGCTCCATGGATCATCAAGGTCTACGACTCCGGGATCAAGGAGCTTGCAGGCCATAGGCTTGAACCCTACAGCGCGGAGTGGTGGCGAGAACTGATGCATCTCATCGCTCGCCGGGAGGGCTTAGGCGACATCCTAGCAGAGGACCTTCGACGAGCCGCCGACAGACTAGGGTTAGAGAAGGAGATAGCTGCCTTCCAGATGTTCGCTTGGGGTGCTCCTGCGCACAGAGACTCGCGCCAGAACGACTATCATCCAGACCCGGGCTACATCGTGACGGGGCTGCAGTGGGCCTTAGCGACAAGAGACCCCTTCAACAGCGAACACAGCTATTCCCTGCTGCAGTCGTATATCGACAACTACAATGCTGGGAAAGAGCCGAGGATGAGGGCTGTGTCCAGGAAGACCTACGGCGTAGAGCGAGCGTTCGACAGAGGGGTCTACGCGGATAAGGCGGAGCCCGTCGTCTTCAGTGGAAACCGGAGCTGCGTCAAGGACAGCCTCCTCGTCTGCGACTGGGTCTTCCCACGCATCCTAGGAGTCTTCAAGTCGAAAGAAGAGTTCGAGAAGGCCGTAGACATCTCTGGGGATACCGGCATCGAGAGTAAGCTCCTCTCGGCGGCGACGGGCATCGAGACGAGCGAAGTGGAGCTGAACCTTACAGGCGAGAGGATCTACAACCTTGAGAGAGCGATACTGATGCGTTTCGGCCGGTGCAGAGAGATAGATGAGACGGTGATTCCCCACTTCAAGCACCCGGACAGGCATGATGGTACCCGGCTTCGCGAAGCGGAGTTCAAGAAGCTCATGGACGAGCTCTACAACCTCCGAGGCTGGGACCCAGAGACAGGCTACCCCACAAAAGAGAAGCTCAGCGAGCTCGGACTCCGGGATGTAGCCGACCAACTCGAACGCGAAGGCTTTCAGCTCATATAGCCCAGCCCGATTGCGTGCAGCTCCGACCTATCCTTCGTCCGAGAGGCCTCACAGCTCTTTACTTCTCCTTGCGTAGAAGAGGCATCATCAGTTAGGAGACTTGCGGACTGAGGGTCACGCTGCGTAACCTTAAGCATCGCATCGACGCTCAGACACTTCTCCCAGCACCGAGCAGGTGGCCCTGCCTCGGTGAAATCTCTACTCTATAAATCAGGCTCCCCCTATGTTCGACGGTCGCATACCATGAGTCGTGAACTCACAGTCGCTTTCAAAAGGTACATGGAGGAGTCGCTGAACGCGCCAAAGGTAGGGATAGGGCCCGTTGAAAGGTTCAAGGATGCACCGCCGGGGCATAGGCCCACCGACCTACTTCCGGGCGCAAAGGCAGTCGTGACGATTCCTATCCCGGTGTTAAGGTCTCTTCTTGGCCTCCTAGAGAGGATGGAGACGGGTGGATTCTACCCGAAGGAGCACCGGGTCCGAAGCGACTCGAAGGAGGAGGTCACGGACGTTAACCGTGCGATGTACGCGCATATCTACGGCAGGTGCTGCTACGAGACGCATAACGTAGAGGCGCATCGGATAGGCCTCTGGGGCTCCGTCTGGTTAGAGAACAAGGGTTACGAGTCGCTTCCCGTCCCGGTCTCCGCGGGGATGACCTTCGCGCCTATGCCCTTCCCTGACCAGTATCCCGCCCCTCTCTCGATGAGACATGCCGCGGTGGCATGCGGGCTCGGGGAACTCGGATTGAGCAACCTCTTCATGACGCCGGACATGGGTCCCCGCGTGCGGTTGACCGCGTTCATCACTACCGCCCCTCTGGAGCCTGACCCGATGATGATGAAGCCCCTCTGTCTCGGTGATGAGAAGTGCGGCCTATGCGTTAAGGCCTGCCCCGCGAAGGCGTTCGGCGAACCTTACGACTTCGAGATGGCCGGCAAACGGATGAGACTCGCCAGCTTCGACAAGAAGAAATGCGCCCACAGGACCGAGTACTGCCAGGGAACATGCGTCCGAGTCTGCCCCGTCGGCAAACGCGGCAACTATCTAGGCTCCTCTCTAGTTCCCGGCAGCGCTACCCCGCGAATAAGCAAGGACAGCCTTCGGGCTGAGCATCCCGCGGCGAGTGACCGTTTCCTGTCCTAGAAGCATCAAGCCAGGAGGTAGAGCGCCCAGTTGCCGCCTCCGGCTACGGCGATGGTTGGTTACGGTACCCTTACGCTTTTATGGACTAACTGGAACGGTCTCTGGAGTCAAGTCGAGGTGTTCAGGTACGAAGATCACGGATGTGAAGTCGCTCAGGGTGGTCTACCCTAATCCATCGAAGGAATCCTACGCGATGGTGACGCCGTTCGATATCTACCGGCGTTTCAGACGAGAGCGCGGAAGACCGGCAGAGAAGGCTTCGGCGGCCTTCGTAAAGGTCGAGACGGACGAAGGCATCAGCAGCATCATAAGGGCCGGAGGCCCCTA
>JAWCPE010000226.1:0-2635 GCA_038870415.1 Bathyarchaeia archaeon | reverse complement strand
CCTTTCACACCCTTCCTCTTGTAGAGGTATCCTATGAAGGCTAGGGCTGCGAGGACAGCGCCCTGGCCTAGGTCTCCGAACATGAGGCCGAAGATGATGGGGAACGAGAAGAGCCAGAAGATGGAGGGGTCTATCTCAAAGTAGTTGGGCACCCCGAAGGCGACGACCAGCTTCTCGTAGACGCCTGCGATCCGTGGGTTACGCAGCAGGGTGGGAGGAGTCTCCGCGTGAGCCTCCTCTTCATGCCCGTGCCGCGTAGGGGCTTCCCCATGTCGGGGATGCGGCGACCCCGGCGGTGAGAGCGCTACGAAGCAGTTGCCTTCCGACACTTTCTCGACGAGTTCCTTGAAGGCCTCCGCGTTCTCTTTCCGAAGCCACCCTTGGAAGATGAACGTCGCGTCAGTTCTCGCCATCATCGTCTTTACGTTCTCAAGCGTAAGCTGCGGCTCCACAAGGGCACGGTAGGCTAGTAGCCTTCCACCGTGCTCTTCGACGACCTTTCGAAGCCCCTCCCGCGCCGCTGAGAGTTCCCGCTGGGCCTCAGGGGTCCTCTCCTCTGCCTGCTCGAGTTCACTCACCTTCGACTGGTACACCGAAACCTGTTCCTGGAGGCGGTCGAGGAACCCTGACATCTCCTTGAGCGCAGCGTCGTCAAGAGCCTTCCCAGAGGCTTGAATAGGCTGCGCTATCTCAGAGATGCCAAGAGTCGTGATGAGCGCGCTTATCCTTGAAGAGAGGGAGGAGAGCTGGAAGAGGAGAGGCGACGGCTCGATCGGCCTGACGCGGGCCTTAAGCTCCGCGTCGCCCTCTAGGCGCGGCCTGATATCGTCTATCTCGACGAGGCCCCTCGTCCCGAGGCTGTAGAGCACCGAGTCAACGTAGTCCTGATGGAGGCAGACCTCGGCTTTAAGCATCGGGACAGGCGTGAGCATAGTTCCGGCGTTGGCCCCCTCGCGGACGTGCCCTAAGTGGCCGGATGGATGTTTATAAAAGCTTTCGTTAAACCCGGGTGTGTCCAATGATGCGGTTCACGTTCATCGATTCGGGAAATCCGGGTGGGTTTGTCGGGCATCCCATGTCTTCCACCTCCATGCCCAAGGCATGGAAAAAGCGTGCGGTATTCTCGGCGATAGGGCAGCTGTTGGACACGCCCTCGTAAACCCCAAGCCCTGCCTAGGTCGCCGTTCCCGCGGCTGCCTCGCGTCTTTCGAGCATCGCCTTGATCCGTTTCGTTCTGAAGAAGGTCTCCCTCTCCGTCTCGCTCAGCTGGTCCTCTATGAACCTGACGCGGCTCCGGATCGTCGGTATGATTATGTGCTCTAGGGCGTTTATCCGCCTCTTGATCTTCATCAGCTCCTGTGCCAGTCTTCTGGCTACGAACTCGGTCTCGGCGAGGCTTAGGACGGCTGTCAGGGCGTCCTCAAGCCTTGTGAAGGCCTCGTCGAGGCTGGCGGAGGTGCCTGAGAGGCTGTACGGGATCTCACGTGTCTGGGAAAGCCGAGCAAGTCTGAGGCGTGGGACGGGCACTCCCATGACGGCCCGCGTCTCCATCTCGACGCCAAACCGGTCCGTTGACGTAAGCGAGGCCTTCTCAAAGTTGCTGCGGCCCATCACCATCTCTGCCTTCGCCATGCTCTCGTAGATACCGGCGAACATGCGGTCGATCTTCTCCTGCAAGGGGCCTATAGCCTGAGCGTAGGAGAAGAACTCCATGAGCAGAACGCTCTGCTTCTCCGTGAGCAGGTCCCTGCCCCGCTCGGCGAGCAGCGCCTGACGGGCCAGTCGGAAGAGCTCCATCCGCGTAACCTTGACGGCCAAGAATCACATCCTCCTCTACGGGTTCCTAAGCGGCCATCTCATCGCATAGGTTAGGTTCCCATCTTGACCTCTACGCCCACGACGCGGCGGATCAACTCCCTGATCGGCGCGATCCTCTCGGAGATGGGCTTCTCCCGCGAGGGGATGACCGCTATAAGCGGCCGCTCCTGCCTCTCCATGATGGAGGCGATGAGGCCCTCCATGTTCGCGGCGAGGCTGTAGGTGACCATCACCAGGGCGTACTTCTCGTCCCGCGCTAGATGAGAGAGGAGTTCCCGGCCTTTCTCAGGATCCTCGACGGCGAAGCTCTCCCTGATGCCTACAAGCCTGAACATGGCCGCCGTATCCCTGTCGGCTAGAACAGCGATGCTTCCAGGCATCCCTCTTCCACAAAAGCGCAGAACGCACCGAGCGCCGTTTAAAAGCTTTGAACCCGCGACACGCGTGGCATAGGCTCACTCCGCTTCTTCAGGCGATCCGCCGTGTGAGCTGGCGAACTCCGGAATCGGTCCGCTAATACCGTCTTTTCCCGTGGCTAACCGTGGGTTTATCCGCCTCAAAGAAGCGCGGGACGGGCCCTGATTCAGCTGGAAACAGGCGGGGAGGGCTCCGATTGAGAACTCTTCTTTCCGGGCCTAGCGAGGCCTCGATGGGTACTCCATCCCTCCAGCTCATGTTTCGTGCTGAGCTGCCGGCGCCTCCAGTTTTCCGGAGTGGCTAGGTGGCGCGCCCAGACCTGCGCGGCCACGGGCGCGGGTTGCCTTAGGGGAAAGCTCTAGGGTAGGAGCCGTGTATCACGTGCCACTTAGTTAGCTTC
>JAWCPE010000225.1:911-2720 GCA_038870415.1 Bathyarchaeia archaeon | reverse complement strand
CTATGCTCGAGGCATGGAAAAAGCGTGCGGTATTCTCGGCGATAGGGTAACTGTTGGACACGCCCCGGAAGAACGTAAGCCTTTTTACCCGTGGGTACGCCCAGACGCTGGGATCCGATTTGGCTGGGAAAGAAGCAAAGGGTTTGATGCCTCCAAGCATCACCGTCTTCAAGGAGAACGAGGACCTAGACGAGGAAGCCACAAGAGCCCACATACGCTTCCTACTCGAGAACGGGGCTCACGGCATCTGCACGACAGGCACCACGGGGGAGTGCGCCGCTCTCAGCGATGAGGAGCGGAGAAGGGTCATCGAGATCATCGTGGACGAGGTGAACGGCAAAGCGCCGGTCTACGCGGGGACGGGGCATGATAGCACGCGGCTCACGATCGAGCTGAGCCGTTACGCGGAGGACGTAGGCGCGGACGGTCTTCTCGTCATCTCCCCGTATTATCGATTGCCGACGGAGAGAGAGATCTTCGCCCACTTCGAGAAGCTCAGTTCAGCCGTCAACCTGCCCATCATGCTCTATCAGAATCCATGGGTTACGAAGGTCGATATCAAGCCTTGGCAGGTTGCCGCCCTCTTCGAGAGGGGCTACATCTCATCCGTCAAGGAGGCTCACGGCGACGCAGGCCGCGTCCACGACATCCTCAGCCTCACGAACGGGAAGTGCCGCGTCCTCTACGGACACGACGTGGACGCCTTCGAAGCCTTCTGCGTAGGCGCGGAGGGCTGGATAGCCGGAGGCAACAACCTCATCCCGAAGCAATGCCGAGAACTCTACGACCTGATAGTGGAGAAGAGGGAGATCGAGAAGGCACGAGCCCTCTGGTACAAGCTCCTGCCGCTGATACAGCTCTTATCATACACCCGGACTGGAGAGAGGTCGAACTGGCAGGCGATGCTTAAGGAGGGCCTCGAGATGAGGGGGCGGAGGGCAGGCCGCACCAGAATGCCCGTGCTTCCTCTGCCCGACGCGGAGAGGGAGAGGCTTCGAAGCATCCTCGGTGACCTAGGCCTCCTCGCCGAGGGATGATGAGCAGACCTAGAGCCTTTAAATCCGTTTCTCGGCGCATACAGCGGCAGGCCCGGTGGCTCAGCCGGTTAGAGCACCAGCTTGGTAGCTCGCTCCGCCAAAGAGTTGGGGATCGCGGGTTCGAATCCCGCCCGGGCCTCAATCTCCCTTGAACCTCTGTCACGGTCTAGGGGCTCCGCGCATCAGCCCCAGAGGCGCAGGTGTGACCATGGCTAGACGAGCCGCATCCAACCGTGTCGTCCCCCATGAAAGTGGCCGTCCTACATCGGAGCAGCGACTGGACGCCTCAGAGCCTTTGAGGAAAACCGTCTCCAGCCTAGATGTAGGCGGACAGTGAGAACGCCTAGAACACGAAGCAAGAAGCGTAGCCTAACCCGCTCCGATCTTCACGGTAACCGCTGCGAAGGCCCGGGGGAGTTAACGAGGGGCGTTGACCTAGCCTAGGCCTCTGTTTTTCACGCAAGTTAAATCAGAGCTATTCCTCTTCTTACATCTCCTATCATGGGTGGGGCCTCGGGGTACCCGTAGATGCTTGTGGTAGGTCTGGACCTAGCCGGTGTGGAGAGTAGGCCTTCAGGCTTCTGCGTACTCGATGGGATGAGGGCGGAGACCTGCCTGCTCTACGCCGATGAAGAGATAGCCCAGAGGATAAGGGAAGCGAAGCCTATGATAGTAGCTGTAGATGCACCTCTGAGTCTGCCCCCGGGAAGGGTGTCCATCGAGGAGAGAACCGGCACTCACCTGCGGGAATGCGACAGGGAACTCATAAGGA
>JAWCPE010000225.1:0-901 GCA_038870415.1 Bathyarchaeia archaeon | reverse complement strand
CACGCTGGGACCGATGAGGAAGCTTACTCAGAGGGGGATAGCTTTGAGGAAGCGACTTGAGGCTGAGGGCTTCAAAGCCATAGAGGTCTACCCCGGAGGCGCGCAAGATATCCTGCGGATTCCGCGGAAAGGAGAAGGTCTGAAAGGCCTGATGGAGGGACTGGTAAGGCTTGGGGTCGAAGGGCTGAGCGAAGGGATGAGCGACCACGAACTCGACGCTGTCACCTCAGCCCTCGTAGGCATGTTATACCTTAAGGGCGAAGCAGAAACCCTAGGAGACCGGACGGAAGGCATAGTCATGCCTAGAGAAGCGGCGACCCCCCAACGGTCCGAAGCTTCGCCTTCTGCGCACCGCCAAGTTGGAGCAGAGCGAGCTCATCTGCCGAATTGAGACAAGCCTTCCGCCGTCGTGCAAAGGATGGGCCGCAGCAAAGAGGCTATCCGAGCTACACGTGTTTTCCACGGCGCCACTCCGGAAGTTTCCTCCGCGTTTCTTGAGAGCTAGGATTATGACGTCATCCCTAGAGCGGACCAGAAGATACGGCTTAGATGTTCCACCAGACTAGCGCCGAGGCTGCATCATGGCAGAAAGCGGTCGAATAGAAAAAGGAGAATCGTCCTAAGAGGCTTTCAACACTACGGTGGCGTAATCTTGATCGCCTGTGTGGGGCACTGGACCTCGCAGGCCATGCATTGTATACAGTCTGCCTCCCTCACAGGGTCAGACTTCTTCTCCGACACCGGGTGGCCTTTCGTCTCAGCCCAGTCGAAGACGTTCACCGGGCAGACGTCCAGACAGGTCCCTTCGCCCGAACAGAGTTCCCAGTCTACCGCGACGTTTGTGCCGTGGATGCCGAGTTTCGCAGGAGGCTCCACAGGTCCCCAGACGACATGTCCCTGA
>JAWCPE010000224.1:428-2802 GCA_038870415.1 Bathyarchaeia archaeon | reverse complement strand
GGTGGCATGCCATAGTAAGCAGCTTCTGCAGGTTCCTGTTTGCCTCTAGGCTGCCGTCGCGTGTATGGCAGTGGCCGAAGTGGTCTATGACCGCGTTCACCTCGGAGTGGCGGGAGAGCAGAGCGTCCAACGCGTCGAAGTGCCCCGGATTGATGAGGAAGCCCACCGCGATGCCCAGTTCCTCGGCTTTCTCCAAGAGGCGGTCGCTGACCGCGCTGTCGAGACCGACGCCCGGCGGGTAGAGGCTAGGGTTAACCCGTACGCCGGAGTATCCGTCCTCCCGGACTAGCCGCTCAAGGGCCTCGGGGGCCTTCGGGTCGCTCGGGTCGACGAGACACATTCCCCGAAATCGGTCGCTCCACCGGCGTAGGCATGAGGTTACGTAGCGGTGGTTCCAGCGGTAGACGATCGGTTGAACGATCAGGGCGCCGGCGACACCGGCCTCGTCCATGCAACGGAGTAGGCGCTCCGCAGAGGCGTCCAGTCGCTTCAGCTCGTCGCTGCCTCCGAAGGGGTACCTCGCGAAGTCAGGCGACCAAACGTGGAGGTGCGAATCGACGACCTTCATACGTTGATGCTCCCTCGCGTTCGTCCACGTCTAGGCTTCAAGCCTCGGCTGGGGCATGGTTAAGTTTTTCGCGGCGAGGCCCCCGTACCTTTAGGGGAGAAGATAAATACCATGTATCCGCGCAAGGACTGGGTTCTGTTGGAGGTTTGAGGGGGTTGAGCATCTACGACCGGTTAGGGGTTCGGCGTGTTGTCAACGCTAGAGGACGGATGACCCTCCTAGGAGGCTCCGTCCTCCCGAAGGAGGTCTTTGACGCAATGGCGGATGCCAACAGGTACTTCGTGGATATGGATGAGCTTCAGAACAAGGCGGGTGAGGCCGTCGCGAAGCTTCTCGGAGCGGAGGATGCCCTCGTGACGGCAGGCGCCTTCTCGGCGCTCATCCTAGGAGCGGCTGCCTGCATGACGCGCAAGGATGTCCGGCTGATGGAGAGGCTGCCGGACACGGAGGGGATGGCGAACGAGGTCGTCATCCAGCGAAGGCTGAGGGTTCAATACGACCGGGCGATGACAGTACCCGGAGCGAGGCTCGTAGAGGTCGGCGACGAAGCTGGGACATTGCCAAGCCAGATGGAGGAAGCCATAAACGATAGGACAGCCGCGATCCACTTCCTCGCCCCTGGCAGAGAGGGCGCCCTACCCCTTGAGGAGGTCCTCCAGATCGCGAAGAGACATGAGGTGCCCGTGATCGTGGACGCGGCAGGCCAGGTCCTGCCGGCTGAGAATATGCGAAGATACCTCGCCATGGGAGCCGACCTCGTCTGCTACGGCGCGAAGTACTTTGATGGCCCCAACTCAGCCGGCCTCCTCTGCGGACGAAGGGACCTCGTAGAGTCCGCGAAGATGCAGACCTTCGTCGGCTTCGAGTCCTGCGGCATAAGAGCCCTGGGGCGAGGCATGAAGCTCGACAGGCAGGAGATAGTCGCCACCGTGGTCGCCCTTGAGAGGTGGCTGAAGATAGACCATAAGGCGAGGCTTCAAGCCCAGCATGAGAGGGTCGAACGTCTCGTAGCCCAGCTGAATACGCTTCTAGGCGTGAAGGCTACAGCCGCAGGTGAGAGATTAGGGATCACCACGAGCGCCCAGGTGAGCCTAGACCAGGAGGCCCTCGGCGTGACAGCCCGCGAAGCCGCGGAGGCCCTCAAAGCAGGCAACCCCAGCGTCTGGGTCTGGCCGACCGAGGAGGCGTTCTTCATATCCGCCGATACCCTTTTGGACGGAGATGAACAGGTGATCCTCGACCGACTCAGGGAAGTCCTCTTGAAGAGAGGGTGAACGTGCGTTCGGACAGGCATAAAGGGGGGAAGCGTCAGAGGGCCCTGCCAATCCACTCCCTCTTCTTCTTGAGATAGTACCGGTAGTCTTCCATCGAGACCTCAGGTGGGACCCTATGGTCTACGGTTGGGATGTACCCTCCCTGCTCTAGGAGTGGGGTTAGCCGTTTGAGCTCGGCGTCGATGGCGTCTGGGCCTTTCATCAAGGCACGTTTGTCCACCGCGCCGAGGAGGAGGACGTCCCTTCCGAAGCGTTCCCGTAGCTCGTAGGCGTTCGTATGCGCTGCCTCGAGGGGGAACATGCAGTTTATGCCGCCCTTAAGCCATCCTGGGACGAGCTCGTTTATCCGTCCGTCGCAGTCTAGGATGTTTATTCTTACGCCGTGTTCCTTCAGGAGGTCTGTGACCTGCTTATACTTGGGGACCATGAACTCCTCGAAGTGCTTCACGGAGATGAGGGGGCCTCGGTTGTAGCACATGTCCTCCCACCAAGTGGCGAAGTCAACCTTCACGTCTCGGAGCGCCTTCTCCGT
>JAWCPE010000224.1:0-418 GCA_038870415.1 Bathyarchaeia archaeon | reverse complement strand
CCTTCAGCCATAGGTTCGTCAACGTGCGCATCATGTCGTCTACCCACTCCGATTTCCTGTAGAGCGCTATGGAGATGTTCGCGGTTCCCATCCAGTTCCGAAGCCAACCGTAGAGGCTCCCGATGCTGATGCCTAGGGGATAGTCGCGTTCCCTGTAAGCCTCGACGACCTCGTCCCAGTTGAGCGGGAACCTGCCCGGCGTCTCAGGGTTGAAGAAGGGCCGGAGCTTCTCCCAGTCCTCAGGCGTCCTGAGAGGATAACGGAGGTAATGCGGCACCGTTGAGTGGCTGCTCCTCTGCTCGTAGATGCCGCCCATCCCGTCCTCTACGAGGAGCCTATCAGCCGTCTGCTCGACGATACGGCTTGGAAGCGAAGGCCAAAGCCCATTCCTGACGGGCAGCAGCTCGAGGATGTCGAA
>JAWCPE010000223.1:0-2903 GCA_038870415.1 Bathyarchaeia archaeon | reverse complement strand
CCTGGTTCTCTCCTGGCAAGGGTAAAGGATGGAGAGCCGCCGGACGCTCATCGTCGCGGAGAAGCCTGACGCGGCGCTCAGGATCGCGGAGGCGCTGGACGAGGCGGGGAAGCCTCGAAGGCTCTCCGTGGGCCGAGTCCCCTACTATGAGGCGGCTAGACATGGAAGGAGGCTCGCTGTGGCTCCGGCGCTCGGTCACCTCTACACGGTTGCGCCCTCTGCGAAGTCTCGGAGGGACGCCTACCCCGTCTTCGAGCTTAGCTGGTTTCCACGGTACCAGGTCGAGAAGAGGGCTTTCGCGACGAAGCGGTGGATTGAGGCCTTCTCAACCTTGGCGAAGGAGGCTGACGAGTTCATCTGCGCCTGCGACTTGGACGTAGAAGGGTCGCTCATCGGCTATAATATCCTCAAGTATGCTTGCGGCGGCCACGATAGGGACGCGAAGAGGATGTGTTTCTCCACACTGACCAGGGAGGAGCTTACCGAGGCATACGAGCGAGCGCAGCCGCAGCTCGACTTCACCTTCGTCGAGGCCGGCCTCACGAGGCATGAGGTGGACTTCCTCTACGGCGTCAACCTCACTAGGGCTTTAACCACAGCGGCCAAGAAAGCCTCAGGCCGATACTCCACCCTAAGCACAGGCCGAGTACAGGGTCCAACCCTGCGGTTCTTAGCGAATCGCGAGGCTGCGATCCGAAGTCACGTTCCAACCCCTTTCTGGCAGGTCGCCGCGAAGGTGCAGATCCGCGGCGAGACCTTCACTGCGACCTACGAGCGAGAACGGCTTGACACCCAGGCTGAAGCGGACAAGGTCGTACGGGAATGCGTGGGCAGAGAGGGCCTTGTGAAGACAGTAGAGGTGAGGGAGCATCGCCTGGCGCCTCCTACCCCTTTCAACCTGGGCGACCTGCAGGTAGAAGCCTACCGCGTCTTCGGTTTCACCCCTAACCAGACGCTCGGCTTAGCAGAGCGCCTCTACCTCTCGGCTTTAATATCGTATCCGCGGACCTCCAGTCAGAAGCTCCCAGCCTCTCTTGGCTACCGCAGGATTCTCGGCTCGTTAATGAAACTTCCAGAGTACGGCTTACTGGCACGAACGCTTCTCGATCAGTCTAGGCTGGTGCCGCATGAAGGCGCGGCGGAGGACCCAGCGCACCCCTCGATCTTCCCCACCGGCGCCCAACCAGAGAGGCGCCTGAACGCCTCGGAGGCAAAGTTGTACGACTTGGTCGTTAGACGTTTCTTGGCGGTCTTCGGCGAGCCTGCTTTAAGGCAGACGGTCAGGGTCGTCGTACAGAACGGTGAACACATCTTCTTCGTTCACGGTGGCAAGGTCCTGGAGGAGGGTTGGCGTGAGTTCTACAGGCCCTACGTGAAGAGCGAAGAGGCCGCCTTGCCGAGCGTGGCTGAGGGCGAGAAAGCCTTCTTTCTATCTGTGACGCGTCTGGACCGGTTCACGGAGCCACCGCCTCGGTTTAACCCGAGCAGCCTGCTCCGGCTTATGGAGGAGCAAGGGATCGGCACGAAGGCCACGCGGGCGGAGACAATCGAGACGCTCTATAAGCGCGGCTACATAGCGGAGAGGCGGATGCGGGTCACAGACCTTGGACTCACCGTCTCCGCGGTCGTGGAGAAGTACTGCCCTCAACTCGCATCCGTGGAGCTTACGCGGGCGTTGGAGGCGAAGATGGAAGCCATTGAGAGAGGCGGAGAGAGACGCGGGAACGTTATCCGCGAGGCACTAGCCCAGCTTCAACCTGTGCTTGAAAACATCAAGCAGAATGAGGCCGCCGTGGGCGAGGAGCTAGCGAAGGCCGTTGAGGCGGCCCGTTCTGAGAGCCGCATGGTGGGGCCTTGCCCCAGCTGCAAGACGGGAAACCTCATCATCCTTAGGTCTAGGCGGACTGGCAAACGCTTTGTGGGGTGTACAAACTTCTTCAACCGGCTCTGTAACGCGTCTTACCCTCTTCCTCAGAGAGGCTCCGTGAAGCCGTCTAGGGGACGCTGCAGAGCCTGCGGCTGGCCTACCCTCTACGTGAAGGGGCTGGGCCGAAGCGCGTGGTTCCTCTGTATAAACCCAGCCTGTCCACGGAAAAGGGCTGTGAAGGCTTCGCTCCTTCTACGAACGCATGATGAGTCGAAGGAAGGAAGCTATCAGAACCTGCCTGCAGTAGGTTCCGGCTGAATCAGGTTGACCGCTCCAGTCCTTTGGCGGCATGAGAACCGCCTTGGCGCACGCTGAGAGAACTCGCGAAGAGGCTGACTATCTGCACTCCGCGCATCCATGAGGTTTAGGTGGAGCGTGGAGACCTCTACCGACGCGTGAAGCTCGTCTAGACTTCAGAGCTGGAGCTGGCTCTCAGCGTCCCAGTCTGCCCATTAGCTGGTATTGGACAGTGTGAACCTTGACGGCGCCGGTGGAGTCTCTCTGGTCGAAGCCGGCTCGCTTGACGGACCGCATCTCGGGCGAGAAGAGCGAGGAGTCCGATTCACGCTTGGTGATGTCGGCGTTCCCCTTGTAGAGCTGAACGGTGAGGGTGCCGTTCACGTCTTCCTGCGTCGAGTCTATGAAGGCGTCTAGGTCCCGTCGGAGCGGGTGGACCCACATGCCGTGGTAGACGATCTCCGCCCAGACCTTGTCTAGGTCGCGTTTCACCCTGATCTGGTCCTTTGTAAGCGTCAGCTGTTCTAGGTCTGCATGCGTCTTGAGCAGGATCGTCGCGGCTGGGGCCTCGTAGAGTTCGCGGGACTTCAACCCGAGCATGCCGTCCTCCAGCATGTCGATTCGGCCAACGCCGTGTTCTCCGCCCACCTTGTTCAGGTAGAGGATTATCTCCACGGGGTCCCTCACTTCGTCTACGCGGACGGGGACGCCTCGTCGGAACTCGACCTCGACCTCCCTA
>JAWCPE010000222.1:2421-2954 GCA_038870415.1 Bathyarchaeia archaeon | reverse complement strand
CAGCCTCCTCCCAAAGCTGACTTGTAGCGTCTCCACTCTAGGGGCTGCCGCCACAGCTCGATCCTTGTCCTCGCGTGTAAGACCTCGCCGAGAAAGCCCTCGTCTACGAGGCTTTTCAGATAGCGGTTGCAGGGGAAGTAGAGCCAGTTATGAGCCATCATGAACTTGACGGAATGCCTCCTCGCCGCGTCGATCATCCGGTCGGCCTCAGCCAGGGTTCGGGCCATAGGCTTCTCGCAGAGGATATGCTTGCCAGCCTCAGCCGCTGCGACGGCCATCTCCTCATGGAAAAGGTTAGGTGCACAGATATCTACGGCGTCCGTCTCTGGGCTTCTGAGCGCCGCTTTATAGTCGGTGAGAACCTTTACGCCGCCAGCCTCCTTAGCCGCCATCTCAGCTACGTCCTGTCGAATATCGACGACGCTGGTAACCTCGACGCGGTCTCGAAGCAGCGAGTAGGCAGCGATATGGCCTCTCCCAGCCATACCTGCCCCGATCACCGCAACCCTCAGCTTGGTCATAGATTTGACCCG
>JAWCPE010000222.1:1882-2411 GCA_038870415.1 Bathyarchaeia archaeon | reverse complement strand
GTCTTCGGCAAGCCGCGTATAACACTTGCCCCTACGTCTCTAAGAGACCTATCCATCGCACTTTTAACTTGCGGACAGCCCATCTCATTCTATCGCGGGAAAAGGAGTGTCGTGCGTCATGTCCTCCCGGCTGTTGCAGTGCGTGAAACGTGATAGGCTTGTTGAATTGACACGTGACCTTGTAAGGGTCCCAAGCGTGACGGGCGAAGAGCGAGAGCTTGCGGAGGCCATCGCCAAACGAATGGAACGGCTAGGCCTCGAGGTTCAGGTCCTAGGCGTTGAGGAGGCGAGGCCGAACGTCGTGGGAAGGCTGAGAGGCAGCTTAGGTCAACCGGTGCTCGTCTACAACGGGCATATGGATACGGTCCCAATAGGCGACGAGAAGCTATGGAGCCGAGACCCTTACGGCGGCGAGGTGGTCGACGGGAAGCTCTACGGACGCGGCTCGCAGGATATGAAGGCAGGCCTCGCCGCGATGCTGGAAGTCGTCGAGGCATTAAGACGGAGCGGAACACAGCTGCGGGGAGAC
>JAWCPE010000222.1:0-1872 GCA_038870415.1 Bathyarchaeia archaeon | reverse complement strand
TGGATGTGGCTGTCCGGGCCGGAGAGGATCTGTGGGCGAACGTGGGCCGGCTGCGCGTGCTGGTCCACGGCGGCGTCCGGGCGGCCGGCACCTGGGCACACGTTGGCTTGTCGAGAACGGTTTCAAAGGCGACTATGCCGTTATCTGCGAGGGCGGGGACCTGAGGCTCTACACCTGCCACAAAGGCGACTATGGGCTTGAGATACGCACGGTAGGGAAGGCGACGCACGCCGCGACTCCTGAGAAAGGCGTGAACGCCGTCCATAAGATGATCGACGTAGCGAACGCCCTCCTAGCCGTCCCGAACCGCTTCCGATGGGAGGAGAGAAACCATCCTTTAGCCGGGCCGCCGCTCATCAGCATATCCGTCATAGAGGGCGGCATACAGCGTAACATGGTCCCAGACCGTTGCAGGATGGTCGTCGACCGCCGAGTTGTGCCTAGGTTTGAAACGGTTGAGGATGCGAGGCGGGAGGTCCAGACAGTCCTCTCAGAGCTCAGAGCTAAGGATGAGAAGCTCAGCGTCGAGACCGCCGAGGTCATAGACGTGGAGCCCGCCGAGGTCTCCGAGACCGAGCCTATAGTCTCGGCGATGCAGACGGCGGCTGAGAAGGCTTTAGGCCATCGGCTTGAGGTGGCAGGGCTGAAGGGCTTCACGGACGCTCACTGGATGGTCAATCAGCACCGTATCCCTACCGTCTCGTTCGGGACGAGGGGTGGGAACATCCATGGTGTAGATGAATATGTCGAGATCGATTCCATCATATCCGTCGCCAAGGTCTTGGCTCAGTTAGCCGTCGACCTGCTGGTAGCGTAGAGCCGTCAGGCTCCTCGGGTTTTCAAAGCTGCTTATTCCTGATACTGGTTAGTTCACTCCCTCTGGTCTTCAGGCTAGGTTGTGTAGGCCGAGTTGTTTAGCGTAGGCTAGGGCCCGTCGGTACTCCTCTTGCGTTAGGCGGCGTTGCAGCTCCGGGGCCTCGTAGGCTCTCCAGTGCGGCGTGTACTGGTCCATGATGTTGACGCGGACCCATGTGCCGAGGTTCTCCGCGATCCATGACAAGATGGGTTCAACGCAGCATTCCAAGTGGTCCGGCAGGACTAGAATGCGGATGATGAGTTCCCCTCGGCGGAGGGCTTCAAGATGGTTCCTCTGGCAGGCCTCCACGTACCCTAGGGCTTTCGAGATCCTCTCGGCGCACTGGTTGTTGCCGTACTTGTAGTCGAGAAGGTAGACGTCTGCGAAGCCGTCGAGTAGCCGTGCCGTCTCCACGCTGTAGTAGGAGTTGCTGTTCCAAACCGTGGGGATGTTCACGTCGACGTGTCTGAAGGCTTCCAGCCAGCTGTGAAGCCAGGGGGTGGGCTCTCCGCCGACCATGTTGCAGTTCCTGCAGCCTGAACGGTGGAGCGAGACGACCGTAGCGGCAAGCTCCTTAGCTGATAGAGGTTCACCTGCCTCGTACTGCTGTGAGATGGTCCAGTTCTGACAGTGGATGCAGATGAGGTTACAGCCTACGGAGAAGACGGTGCCGCTGGGGACGAGCTCCGGCTCCTCCCCCATGTGCGCGAACGCCGTCGAGAGCGGGAATGTAGCTCCGCACCTGCAGAGGCCTAGCTCGCCCGCCGCTCTGTTCTTGCCGCATCTCCTCTCGCAGAAGTGACAGCTCGCCAAAATCCGTTGCGCTATGGCGACCTTCAGGTCTAAGTAGCTGCTCTCAGGCGGGGGCAGCTCCTTCAGAGCCGTAGTGTCCGCGTCTACTTGGGACTCGAGCTTCCGGTAGGCCTCACTTAGGGCTTCATGCTTCTCCCAGAGTTCGTCGAGAGAGGCATCCTGCGTGAAGTGGGCCTCCAGCCTCTTTGCGAGGAGATGCTTCG
>JAWCPE010000221.1:0-2955 GCA_038870415.1 Bathyarchaeia archaeon | reverse complement strand
ACTCTCTCGTTATACGACGGCTACAACGACGCGTGGCTGCCGAACGCCCTGCTCAGGATGGGCTTCCACAAGACCGGAGAGCAGCAATGCCTCACAAGCGAGAAGCCGGTCGAGCTAGACCACTCAGAGAAGATGGGCGGCGTCACGGTTAGGCCTTGGCGGAGGGAACGCCTTCAACAGCTTTGGACGACCGGGCTCCACTTGATGGAGAACCCTCACAACTTGGTCGAGGAAGACGTCATTTCGAGGACGCGTTTCAACAGCCTAGCCTTCTGGCGTGAAAGCGCCTCGGGCAAGGAGGGCTCAGGGTTCGTCTCGGTGGCCGAGAAAGGGCTTATGCGAAAGAGCCTCGTCGGCGCCGCCTTCTGGCTGCCCAACCTCTACTCGGTTGCGTGGACGGAGAGGACGCGCCTCTACTACATGGCCGGGGAAGCCGTGAAGGAGAGGCTCCGCGAAACGACGGGGAAGGTCTTCAAGCTCATCGTCGACAGGGAACACTTCCACCTGTACGCAGACCTGATAGCGGACTCGGTCCAGCGAATGAGGGCCTTCGGGGTCAGCCGCTTCCAGGTCGGGAATATACCGACAAGGTTCACGGAGCCGTTGAACTTCCTGAAAGAGAGAGGTTTCCGCGTGACGCATACGGTATGGAAGATGCGGAAGGAGCTGGGCTGAGCTAGGCTAAGGCTAGGGTTCAAGCTTTGAGACGTTAACGGTCGCCGCGAACTGTTTCTCAAACCTCTCGATGGTCTCCTCATCCATATGCTCAGTCCTATACCCGTACGGGTGCGCTACGGTCTTCCCTGCGGCTCGAGCCGCCTCGAAACGGTAAAAGTCCATAAACCGCTTCCGGTAGAGCGTCAGCCCATGCGCCTTGGGGTTCAGGAAACGCGGCGCCGCAGGCTCGATGGCTACGCCGTAGCACCAGGGCCCTATGATGTTCTGAAACCTCCCCTTCAACTGCTCCGCGAGCTTGATGGTTGACGTGAAGTCTCGAGGCGTCTCACCTGTAAGTCCCACGCTGAAGAAGAGCTGAGCGTAGACGCCGCTCTTCTGTAAAGCCTCAACCTGCCGGGTTAGGGCCTCGTTCGAGTAAGGGCAGCCGCGGTTAAGCCTCCTCACGGGCTCGGAGCCGGTCTCTGGGGAGATGGTTATCATCGAGAAGTATGGGTCGAACGTCCCGGCGAAGTCGGCGATGAATTCGTCGTCGGGAAGCCCCCAGGTGAGGAGTTCGCAGCCTATGTCCACCTTCTCCCGCCTGAGCATCTCGAAGAGCTCGCGGTAGTATCGGCGGTCCTCCGGGTAAGGGTCGAAATCCACGTAAAGCTCGCGAACAGACCGCTCTTGAAGCTTCACGATATCCTCTACGACCTTCTCCTTCCGCCTGAAGACGGGCTGCGTCCTTCCCGAGATGATACGTTGGGCTTCGAGGCCCCCGCCGCAGTAGGAGCAGTTGAAGCTGCATCCTCGACCGACGGAGAGCCAGCCGCGCCTGAGAAAGTTCGGCTCATCCAGCCTCGACTTGAGGCTCATCAACCGTATGTAATCTTCCCAATGTTCAAGCAGGCTCAGCCGCGTGAAATCGAGCTGGCTGACCGCCTCCTCGTCCGCCACGTAGGAGAGAGGATTCCTAACAATAGCCTCGCCTCTGCGATACGACAGGTTTGGGACGGCGGTTAGGTCCAAGCCTTCATCGAGACTTTCCATGAACCTCAACATCGGGAGTTCGCCTTCACCTCGGACCACAGCGTCGATGAAGGGAAACCGTTTCAGTATCTCCGCGTCGAAGAACGAGGCGGTGAAGCCTCCTAGAACAACGGCGCATCCTAGGCTCTCCTTGCAGGCCCGAGCCAGCTCGACGGCGTCGTAGGCGTGGCTGCACCAGTGGAGGTCGATCGCGACGACCTCCGGCCGGAACCTTTTCGCCGTCTTGGAGGGTTCAAACCTCTCATCGAGCATCTGCTCTAGGCCGGTGTGGACGACCCTGGTGTTGAAACCGTGGTCTTCGAGGAAGGCGGCGATGGCTAGAAGCCCCACGGGCATTATAAGGTGGGTCAGCTCCAGGCTCCCGCTCTGTCTCTCACGGCGTACGGGGTGAAGGAAGAGGCAGTCCAGCTCCGACCGCACCTACTTGCTGCTAGAAGAGCGCGGAGTGACCTCATATATAAGAAGGCCCTTGTTGAAACCTTTCCTAACAGCTGCCTTTCAGCCGTGAGGAAAGGAGGCGCCTCGTGGAAAGCTCCGTTCTGCTGCTAGCTGAGCGTTTCGGAGACTTCTGGTTCATGCCGTCTGCCTTCTTCCAGATGAAGGAGGGTTCCCTTTCAACTCTCCCGGGGAGAGTCCATGCCTAAGAAGTGGCTTTGAGTAAGCCGAAGCCCTCCTCCAGCCGGTCTAGATGGGCTTCTAGTACGCGGTGCTTGACGACTTCACGACTATCTTGTAGTGGTTGGCGGTGAGAATACCTTCCGCCTACACGCCGTCGTATTCTCCTACAGGTTCCCCTGGCTCAATGGTGCTACTCCACCCACCAAGATCGAATGCCTCGCCTTCAGCGTTACATGCTTGCCATTCCATGCTAAAGCGTACAGCTTCATCTCCAATGTTCCGACACGGTACCACTTCCAGAGGACGCCGTCCGCCTCGAGCCAGAAACAGTGTTTTACCCGCACCACATCTTGGAGCTTGGGAGTTAACTCGACGGTGCCCGGGATGAAGCCTCGCATTGGGGTTAGCGTAGGCAACCGATCCCCTCTCGACTGTACTATCTTCCAAAGGCCGTTCTCCTTTCTGAGCTGCATCATCAGCCTCATGTCCCTATCTCCCAAAGCAGCAACGTAGAGCATGGCGGAGTAGTAGTCGATGCCGGGCATCGTCATCACCAGCCTTACAGGTGCCTCGCTCAACGCGAGGGAGGCGACCGCCCTGGTTACGGCGTACACCTGCTCATTCAGGCTC
>JAWCPE010000220.1:0-2990 GCA_038870415.1 Bathyarchaeia archaeon | reverse complement strand
GATCCAGCCGAGGCTCTGAGCGGCCTCCGTCACGTTTTCCTTGAAGGTGATCTCCTTCCGCGTCGTCGAGGCGAGTACGGTCCCCAACGGGACGAGTCTCGCCCCCTTGGCCGGCTCGGGCTTCGCCTCGATCCGGCGGAGCGTTCGGTCTATCAGCCTTGTCTCAAGGTCCTTCTCCAGCAGGTTACCGAACTCGATGACCAGCCCATCCTTGAACTGGCTGATCGTGGCTAGGCCGCCTACGACCCGCTGGGCTTCCTCCTTCGTGACGCCCGGGTTCGACACCTCTATCGTGTACCTTGTAATCTCAAGTGAGCGAAGCCCTACCCGATGCTTCTCTCCCAGCCTCGATGCTAGGAAGTTCCTAAGCCTCACGAGGGCATCATGGGCTCTGACCCTCCTCCCGGATGAGATGGACAGCCTTAAAACGCTTCGTTGAAGGCTCCATTCCGTCACCCTAGCGGCTTCATCTCGCTTGGACTCTGGGACGCCCCGCACAAGCAGGGACCTATTCGCTTCCACGATCCATGCCCCGATGTCGGCTTCTAGTCCTTCCAGATCGCTGCTTGCGTGGAGCGCCGCTTCCAAGGTGAACCTCAGGCTCATTCTATCCCCTTCTCGGATCGTACTGCGACCTTCCCTGGCGCTACCGGATTAACGTGACTGTTCGCTCAGGTCTCGAACAATCCACGGAGTTGTCACGGCCTCCTCGGTAGGCGTGCTGCATAGTGATAAAAACGTGTCGCAGCAGAAGGCTATATATGTCCTGAAAGCCTGCTCTGCGCCTTTGCCCGGATTGGCTGCAGGTCGGCGAGTATTGGCGCCATCATGGGGAGCTACCGGGCCTCTTAGAATGCAGCCGCAGCGGAATCCGCGGGAGCGAGGATGGAGCGGAGTTTCTGACACGCGTCGAGGGAAGTTCTGATCGCACTCGCGGCAGGGTTTATAACCGGCCTACCCCCGGCTGAGAGGGCAAGAGCCGAGGTGTTCAAAGACGATCCAGGTGATTGGCCTCCGGGGAATACCGCTCGTCAAGCCAGGCGACGACTTGGCGCAGCTGATCGTGGAAGCGGCCGCCCGCAGCAAGGTGCCCATAGAGGACGGCGATGTGATCGTCGTTGCGCAGAAGGTCGTCTCCAAAGCCGAGAACAGGCTCGTGGCGCTCGCCGACGTGAAGCCGTCCCCCTTCGCTGAGAACATCGCTCTCGCGGAGGGGAAAGATGCACGGCAGGTCGAACTTGTCCTTAGAGAGTCGAGGAGAGCCGTAAAGATCAGGGATGGACACCTCATCATGGAGACGAAGCACGGCTTCGTCTGCGCCAACGCGGGCGTCGACCTTTCCAACGTCTCCGGAGGCGAGGTCGCCTCTCTCCTGCCTGAGGACCCAGACCGCTCGGCTGCCCGCATAATGGAAGGCGTGAAGCGGCTCATCGGCGTAGATGTGGGCGTCATCATATCTGATACGTTCGGGCGGGCCTGGAGGATGGGTCAGGTCGATGTCGCGGTCGGCGTGGCCGGCGTCCAGCCCTTCCGCGACTATCGAGGCCAGAACGACATGTTCGGCTACGTCCTGAAGGTGACCTCGATCGCCGTTGTCGACGAGCTTGCCGCAGCCGCTGAGCTTGTAATGGGCAAAGCGGACGGGATACCGGTCGCAATAGTGAAGGGAAGCCCCGCTATGCTTGGGCCAGGCTCAGCGAAGGACTTGGTGAGGCCCGTAGAAAAGGACCTCTTCCGCTAGCCTCTCCACGCCGTCAAAGCGTCCATCCAACCATGCAGATGGTTTCAGATGAGCTGCTTTATCCTTTCAAGGTCTTGCCGCGTATTCACGTTGAGGAAGGTGAGAAGCAGGGGGTCAAACCTGCGGAGACGTTCCGTCGGTTCCCAGACCACATGCCTGAGTCTTGCGAGCATAGAGGCCATCCTGTGACCGCCCTCCTCGACGGCTTTCCTCGCGGCCGCAAAGCAAGGCGTTGTCCTGTAGACTGCGTGAAGCGGCTCGATGAAACCGTTAGGCCAACGTGGGACAACCGCCTCAACGGCAGGGGAGCATAGCTCGACGAGCGCTTTAAGAACGCCTAGCGAGACGAGAGGTAGGTCGTCAGCGAGCAGGACAGCAAGTTCTCCTCGAGCTTCTTGAAGGCCTGTCGCCGCGCCCGCAAGTGGCCCCCCGTTGGTGAAGGAGTCAAGGACGATGCTTGCTTGCTGGCCGACCACTCTACGTAAGGCGTCAGCCTTCTCCCTTGTGTTCACTGTTACGATCACCTCGTCAGCGATAGGGGAGGCCCGGGCGATGACCCGCCCTATCATAGGTTGCCCAGCTACCTCGACGAATGCCTTGTCCTCGCCTAACCGTCTGGATGCACCGCCCGCCAGGATTACCAACGAGACTCGCAAGCGACTCACTTCATTTCATCTCGTGGTGACCGGATGCCCGACCGCATCAGCCCCTCCCGCGCTTGCCGGAGGGGTGACGGCAAGATAGTCGAACAGCTCGGCTGCAGCCTTCTGTCTCAGCTATGATTACGCTCAGCTGGAGACGCCCTTAACGGAACGTACCACGTGTCGGGCGATCTTCTCCGCTATCGATACGGTGGCGACGGACTGGAGTCCTCTCCAGTCGGGTTGGCTGTTGACCTCATTCACGTAGAACTCGCCCTCTCTTGTCTTCATGACATCGACGCCGGCCACGGCGCATCCGAGTGCCCTAGCTGCCTCAAGGGCAAGCCGCCGCTCCTCCTTCGAGACGGTGTAGGGTTGGGGCCTCGCGCCCTGGGCGACGTTCGTCTTCCACCCCGTCGCGGAACGCCTCATAGCTGCCACGACCTCGTCTCCAACCACGAAGGCCCTCACATCTGAACGGCCGTGAGGGATGAACTGCTGAAGGTAGAGGACATGATGGAAGTAAGCCAGGGTTCGGCATACCCTGTACGCGACCTCTCGGTCGCGTATCCTTGTGACGCCTACGCCTCTTGAGCCGAAGAGGGGCT
>JAWCPE010000219.1:0-3019 GCA_038870415.1 Bathyarchaeia archaeon | reverse complement strand
CTTCGCCGAGGTCCTCCAGGCAGACGCGGGGACCCGGTGCGCGAGCATCACGGCCTGCTCCCTCGCCTTAGCGGACGCCGGGGTGCCGCTCAGAGACCTCGTCGCCTCCTGCGCCGCGGGGAAGTACGGTGGGAGGATCGTGCTCGACCCGGACAACATAGAGGACCAAGAGGGCGAAGCTGACCTGCCCGTGGCGCTTCTACCAGCCTTCGACGAGGTCTCCCTGCTGCAGATGAACGGGCTCCTCACAGAGGAAGAGTTCCGGGAAGCGTTCAACCTGGCTTTGGACGGTTGCAAGCGGATCTACGAGTTGCAACGACAGGCTTTGAAGGAGCACTACGCAGCGGCGACACGCATAACCGAGGAGAGCTGACCGCGAGGTGAGGGGGTTGTCGATCAACATCGTTCCCGACGTGACGAAGGCGAGGATCTTGGACTTGGCCTCGAAGGGTAAGAGGGTGGACGGCCGTGGCCTCCTAGAGTATAGACCTATCAGCGTAAGGACCGGCTTGATAGAGAAAGCTGAAGGCTCAGCGGAGGTCTCAATAGGCTCGACGAGGGTCATGGTAGGCGTCAAGGTTGAGATAGGCGAGCCCTTCCCAGACACGCCGGATGAGGGGGTTCTCAGCGTCAACGCGGAGCTCGTCCCGCTGGCTTCACCTACCTTCGAGCCGGGGCCACCTAACGAAGACTCGATCGAGCTGGCGCGAACCGTGGACAGAGGCCTCCGCGAAGGGAAAGCCCTTGACCTTGAGAAGCTCGTCATCACCCCGGGCAAGAAGGTCTTCGTCATCTTCGTCGATGTCTACGCGTTGGACTACGACGGGAACCTTGTAGACGCGGCGGCGCTAGCCTCGATGGCTGCCCTCATGCAGGCGAGGATGCGCGGCTACAAGGTGGTGGACCGTGACGTGGTCTGGGAGGATGAGAGGGTCCCACTGCCGGTACAGCATACCCCGGTGGCGGTGAGCATAGGCAAGCTGGGGAACAGCTTCTTAGTAGACCCGTCGCTTGAGGAAGAGCAGACGCTTGAGGCACGGGTCACCATCAGCGTAGACGAGGCTGGACGCATCTGCTCAATCCAGAAGGGGCCGGGTTCCCTATCGCCTCAACAGGTGCTCGAGGCAGTAAGCATCGCGAAGAGCGTCTCGGCCAGTCTGCTTCAGGAGCTGAAGGAGGCGACCCCCTTTGCCTGAGGGGAAGAGGACCGGCTCGCTCAAGACCAGGTATGGTCTCGCCCCGAGGAGACGGTACGCTGACGTGACGACCATAGTTAAGGCCCGTTACCCCTGCCAACGATGCGGCTACACTAGGGTTCGACGGGTCAGCGTCGGCGTCTGGAGATGCTCTAAGTGCGGCTACACCTTCGCGGGAGGGGCCTACCAGCCGACCACGAAGGTGGGAGAGGCCGCCCAGAGAGTCAGCTCGCCGGCCAAAGCCGCTATCCCAAGCGTCACGCAGGCTAGGACCCCAGGGGCCTAAAACCATACCCGGCCTCGACTGGATAGGGTCCTTCACGCCGAACAGGAGCGAAGCCCCCCGGCCTCAAGCTGCCGTGATATCGCCCCGGGATCGATCGACATGACAGCGCGGCTCACCGGTATCTCCAGAGACGCCCCGTATGCGGCGAGCCTCGTCATCGAGGTGCAGGATGAGTGGTGTGCTAGGGGTATCTGGCAGGCCATCTTGCCGGAGACCGCGCGGCCTCCGTCGCGACGTTCACGTGTCACCGTCGCGCAGGAGGGAAGAAGGCTTTTCTTAGAGTTTAAGGCCGAGGACACCGTGGCGCTCAGGGCCTCCCTCAACTCCTACCTGCGATGGGCATGTGCCGTGAAGAACGCCTATGAAAGCCTCCTAAAGCATAGGTTAGCTCCGGCCGAGTTTCACCGTGATCTCATGACCCCTCGAACCTTGTAACGGGGTCTGCCGACCACGCGCAGGGAGGGCTTTGGCTTCATGGCCCGGGCCCATTATTCCGCTTCACGCAGTTGCGAGCCGTTCACGCAGACCCCTAAGCCTAAGTCTGGCTGGCATGGACGCATCCCAAGAAGTTCTATAACATCGCGAGGCGTCTCTACGTAAGTGAAGTAGTGTCCTTTTTATTATGGCCTTTCTCCCGGAATTGAAATTAGAACGCTTCACCTAATTATATTTACTGTGCCTATCCTAAAATAGAAGTCTTTGCATATGGATATCGTATAAGACCCGATGGCGCTCCCAATCCTCCACCATAGTTTGCATAATACAACTGTTTACTGCATCTCCTCGCTCTGTCGCTCCTTCTACGTAAAGAATAAGACCAAAGGGGCCTCGTCTTCGAGTATAGTGGCAACCGCGCCATGGCGCCTGTGGTCTTCGACGGGGAGAAAGACATGCCGGTGCTCGGGGTACAGCCCTAGAGGCTTTAGGCTACCAGGTAGAGCCTGCCACAAAACGGCTGAAACCCACAGAGCTGCTCATGATATAGCCTAAGAATCCTCCTTGAGGAGCATTCGAGGACGGTGAATGCTCTCCGCGGAGGGGCTAGCTGGCACCTTCCTGTAGGGTTTTAAGCCACGTGTCGGATTCGGCTGTGAGCCTTGCTTTCCGCCTTTGCTGGTTGAGCTCGATGATGGAGTAGTCCGCGAGGAAGCGTAGGGCGGGGCGAAGCTTCTCCTCCGGGGCTCCTAGCTCAGCCGCGATCTCGTCCAGGGTATCCAATTCTTATGAGGTAGCCTGGTATCTTCGGTATTGGGGGTGTCTTTGGTGGCTAAGGCGAAGACTAGCGTATACGTGGATAGAGATCTATGGGCGAGGTTTAAGGAGTACGCTTCGAAGAACGGTTCCCATGTTAGCAGGAAGCTTGAGGAGCTGATCGAGGACAGCCTCGTCGAGAGGGAGTTGGATGAGGCATTTCCTAGGCTGCGGGAGGGCTACGAGGTGGACTTTGACCCTGTTGAGCCTAAAGGAGCGTTGGTGAGCGGCCTCGTCAGGGTTGTGAGGGATGAAAGGGCAGATACGTGAGTCAGGGGCCACTCTC
>JAWCPE010000218.1:1485-3024 GCA_038870415.1 Bathyarchaeia archaeon | reverse complement strand
GATGAGGCGCGTGAGGGCTCTGAACGACGCTTACAAGGGGGCGCTCCTAGCGGACGCGTCCTCCCGCTTGGTTCTGAACGCGGACGTGAAACGTTACTGGGAGAGGGCGTTCGAGGCGTGTTCAGGCATCGCGAGAGACATCTTCTATGGGTCTAGGCATCCGTTCCAGCTGCCTTCTGGACGGTGGGTCACGGTCCTAGACCTGAACATCGTGAGCCTGCTCCTCTTCCACGCCTTACTTGACGAGGCTGAGAGGAACCATGTGCTCATCGTAGGCGTGGCGAAGGATACGGGGGCCACGGAGTTCTCGAGAGCCGTCATCCCCTTCTACGCCGCGTCCGGCGGCATCCGTCCAGTCGGGCCTCTGCCGAGCCTGAAGAACGACCGGGCATTCCTTACGGCTTTAAGCGCGACGAACGCGGAGTGGGTCTCGGCCCCTTGGAGGTCTGTGGCTTACGACGCGTGCTTCACAACGCTCGTTCACTGCGAGGACTCCTCGAGGCCCCTTCGCGCAGCTAGGAAGGTCATCTCCCGGGAGCGGATGTTCACGAGGGCCTACTTCCAGCTCAGAAGCCTGAGGGGCGACCCATCTGTGAGGTCGCCGCTCTTCCTGTACGAGCGCCCCTACGACCCAGCCCTCGACGCCGGTCTCACGCGGAGAGTGGAGGCCCTTGAGCGGGGTGGCGCAACGACCGTAGACTTGTTCCTCGAGGGACAGGAGCTCAGCACGCTGGACAACATGGTCCTATACGTCCTCTCGAGGTCAGATAACCCTGAAGTGCTGGAGGCTCTGGGGCATAATCAGCTTCTTTACCTAGCGGATAGGGCGGCGAAGGCTGAGGTGAAGGCGATGAAGGGGGTCCTCCGAGGGGTGGCCGACCTGCACCTAGGGACCTTAGCCCGGAAGAGGAAGGTCTTCTCCATCATGAGAAGGTACAGGGACCTGAGGGGGGAGAGCGAGGCGGCGCGGGGGAGGGCTGCCCGGGAGTTGATGCCGAGATGAGCGGCCTGCCGAGCGGGTTCTTCGACGACCTTGGCGGAAGGTTTGAGGCGAGGCTGAGAGACCACAGGGTCTTGACGAGAACATCGAAGATGCGGGAGGGCGAGATCACCGTCAGCAACCCCATAGCCATCCTGGAGGCCCGGTTCGACTTCGAGGTCTTGGATAGGCTTCACGACCCCTGCTTCGTAGCGATAGAACGCGTCGGAGCGAGGGGGACGGCGTACGTCATCTACGAGGTCGTCTCGCTCCGACCGACGCACTTCCAGATGCTCGGCATGGACGTGGCGATGCCAACCGTCCTGAGGAAGGAGTACCTGGACACGATCAGCTCGGCTTGGGGCCGGAGCGAGGAGACCTGGATAGACGTAGGCGCGGTCCCGACGCAGTACGCTATGACCCCTACGCCGAGCGGCTTCTCGTTCTCTCGGAGCAGGCTTATCCCCCTCATAGGTTCTCGGGTTCACCTGCTCTCGAGGGAGGCGGTGAGGCGTTTCCTCTGCGTTGACGGCGGGGTTGAGGTTGGCTCTCTGCTGGGA
>JAWCPE010000218.1:0-1475 GCA_038870415.1 Bathyarchaeia archaeon | reverse complement strand
TGAGCATGGTCAAGTACCATATGGGGATCTTCGGCTTCACAGGCGTGGGGAAGTCGAACCTGACCTCGGTCCTCGTGAGGATGGCTCTCGGCTCGCTGCCGGACTTGAACGTCGTCATCTTCGACGTGGCGGGGGAGTACCCTGTCCACCTCGTCGACTTGGTCTCGAAGAGCGGCGAGGTCTTCTCGACGGAGGACTTTAGGGGCGACGCGGAGAGGTTCCTCTCCTCTCAGGCTGTGCCGGAGTCCCTGGAGGAACACGTTGGGGGCCGTCTCTTGGAGCATGCCTTCGACGATGCCTTCCGGGAGGGGCGGGTTCGGAGGCTCTCGCTCGCTGTTCCCGAGGGCCTGCCTAGGCTCTCCCTGGGATACGTGGCGGACCTCCTGAGGAAGACCTCTGAGGATAAGGGCTCAGGCGGCGTTCCGGCCACGAGGGCGCTGCAGGAGCTCTCCTCCCACTTCTTCCGCAAGAGCGGCCTCAGCCCGGAGGTTGACGTGGCGGAGCTCGCGCCCGCCGAGAAGGAGAGGCTTGTCAGCATCCTCTCCAAGCTTGCCCAATCAGTTCACTCGATGTCGGCTCTCAGTAAGGATATCGGCAGCCTCATCGACTACGTCCAGGAACCTGCCGGCCCAACCGTTGCGCCGCCTCGAGACGAGGAGGAGCCTTCTATCATGACTCCTTCAGCTTTGGCGGGTCACGTCTTGGGAGATGGGGCTTCTAGGCTGAGCATCGTTTACGTGCCTGAGCCTGATGAGGCGCGGCTCTGCGTCTCGGAGTTCATCGGTAGGTTGCTGCTGTTGAAGAAGACGGCGGGGTTGAAGAGGCGTGTCCTCGTCGTCTTGGACGAGGCTCAGGAGTTCATCCCAGACCGGACACTTCGCGCCGACTACAGCGACCAGTCGAATCGAGCCGTTGAGGCGCTTCTAAGGCAGGGACGAAAGTACCGTGCCCACTGCTGGGTCAGCACTCAGAGGGTGGCGCATCTGAACGTGAACGCTTTGCAGCAGCTTCACACGTACTTTGTGAGCACGCTGCCGAGGTTCTACGACCGCATGGTGATAGCGGACGCCTTCTCCCTCAGCTACGACGTGCTCGAGAGGACGACGGAGCTTGAGACCGGCGAGTGGCTCTTCGTCTCCTACAGGGCGACGAGGCAGAAGAACGTACCCGCCTTCCTCAGAACGCAGAACAACGAAGAACTCGTCAAGAAAGCCCTACAGACACCAGCGGGGAGGCAGAAGTAGCCCCTACCAAGCTAAGGTATGCCAAGTTCGCTCTCCAGATCCTTGAGTCTTGCTTTCTGCATGTATAGTTCCCTTACCTTGCTTCCCTCTATGATTATCAGAACGTCTTTAATCTCATGAAACGACCCCTCGATCAGGTTCTGAGCCTTACCAACTTCGGCACTAGTGACGAGGACAGGAATAGTATTCCAGATGTCATATGCATGCTTGAGTTTAGACAATGCTTCAGTT
>JAWCPE010000217.1:0-3062 GCA_038870415.1 Bathyarchaeia archaeon | reverse complement strand
ACAGCCACACCCTCTCGCTGAGCGCTTGGAGAAGGCTCTGCTTCTCCTCGTCCATCGCGGCTAGGACATCGCTAAGCGTTATCTTGCTCTCCTTGAGGAAGTCCTTGAGGGCCTCCTTCAACTCGATTTGGTCGTCGTTGAGGTGCAAGGAGAACCCCCGGCCTTTTCATCTAACAGGGACTCGTCATCCCTTATAAGTTCGCTGCTGCATTACCGCCAGTTGGAGAAAGCGGGTTGGAGATCGAGCCTGCAGGCGTGCTGGTCCAGCGTATCAAGCGTCTCTACGACCGAGACCGTCGAGGCTGGAGCGTCCTCGCCTCCCCTGACGACCACGGTAAGCTCGACCTCTTCATATCGCATAAAGGCTCGGAGCTTTGGCAGCTCAAGTCGAAACCCGTCAATCCTATGGAGTTCATGTCTTTAGGCGTCGAGATCCGGAACATCGACGAGGAGATAAGGAGAAAGCTAGCGCTGAGCGGCGACCCCTTCGCTTTCCAAGCTGTCTTCCCCCAGGTAGACTCCGGAGCGATCGTCGCCCACGGGATCGGAAGATACTCGCCTGAGTCGACGCGTGAAGTGAAGAGGATGCTCTCTGAGACCGGTCGCGGAGTCGACGACGAGCTGGCAAAGCGTCTAGAAGAGCTGTTCAGGAAGACCCATCGAGAGAGGGCCCGTATGCATGTCTAGCGAAGGCCACGACAGCCTTCGCTGCGGCCTGGAGCAGAGCTACCTGCTCTCTGGCCGAGGTACTTTGCGATGGACAGGTTACTCCCCATAGGGTTCACGCTGTACCCCGCGAAGAGAGCCGCTTCCCCCTGTACGCGTCCTAGGAAGTTGTTAAGCTGGTTAATCGGCACGATCGGCATCGCCTCGTAGGTCCTCCAAGGCGCAGGCCTCAACGTGACCATCACCGGCATCACCGTGGCTCTTCGCCAGGTCTCGGCGGACAGTCTTCGGCCGAGCCGCGGAAGCTCCTCCGCCAAGCCCTTCGCTCTCTGAGCGTTGAGCCCCGCTGCCCTCCGTAGCACGGCTGCCTGCCTGCTGCGGAGATGCTTGCAGTCGATGCAGAGCACGAGAGGCTCCTTCATGGCTACGAGGTCTACCTGCCAACGCTTCTTGCCCTGTTTGAACCTGAGGTTTAACGCCGTAGAGAACGAGCATTCCTCTGCTATCCCTGCGACAAGCCTCTCGAATTCGCCCCACTCCAAGAGCTTCGAAGTCTCCTCGAGGTCGCCCCCCTTCGATACCGCCCTGCGGAGAAGCCTCAAACGCCGCTCTCCGTCGACCCTCACGAGGCCGCCGGGCAGATCGACGAGATGCTCTTCTCTGAGCCTCTGCAGCTGACGGGCTACGACTTGCCGGGGCGCCCCAGACTCCTCGACTACCTGGCTGACCGAGGCTAGGCCCTCCCTGGTCGCTTTGAGGACCGCCTTCAGGACCCCGAGTTCTACGGGCGTATTTCGCCTCCGAGAACTGGCCGAGCGCACGATGCCTCTGTCCTCTCCTTATCGCCGACAAGAGTTGGGAAGCCTATCCTTATATGGGTTGGAGGCTAAAGCTGTTTCAGCCGCGTCCCTTCAAGGTGTTTTCTTGCCCGAGCTTGACGAGACTGATAGGCTGATCCTCTCGGAGCTTCAGACCGATGCGAGGGCATCCTTCGCCGCGATAGCGAAGAAGATCGGGGTAAGCGAGGGCACAGTTCATCTTCGAGTGAGGAAGCTGGTCAACGACGGCGTCATCAAAGGCTTCTATACGTTGCTCGACGCAGAGAAGGTCGGGCTAGGCCTGAAAGCGATCATCTGTCTCAAAGCCGACCCTGCAAGGTATGAGGAGTCCTTAAAGAGGCTCTCAGCGATCGACGAGATAGCCGAGATATACGATGTCACAGGAGAATACTATGCAGTTCTGAAGGTGAAGACGAAGGACAGAGAGAGCTTGGCAGCCGTGATCGACGCCATAGGCGCCACCCCTGGGATAACCTCTACAACGACGATGATAGTCCTAAGGTCTGTCAAGGAGCGGTTCGACGTAGACATCCCTCCTTAGGCCGCCCATCAAACAGCCCCGTTCGTGGTCAGCCTCGCCTCTCCGGGGCTCTTGGCCAAGTGACCAGCTCTGGGGCCTTACGGGGCGTTCCCAACTTACGTCTAAGTTTCACGGGCCACTCGTCGAACTCGAAGCCGTGCTGAGCCAGCAACGCTGTAGCCCACCGTGTGACTCCGAAGCCGCCGCACCCCGTCCATATGGCCCTGCTCTTCGCCTCCTTTACCGCGAAGCTCTTGACGTACTTGTCCTTCGCGCAGGTGAATGCGCCCCCGACCTCCAGCCACTCTGAGCTCTCTCTTGGGCCTCGGTAGGGAAGCCACGCCTCGATGTCAACCGTAGGGTAGTTCCCTGGGTCCGAGATGTCCACCAGCGTCTTAGCAGCCTCGTCTGAGGTCATGTAGAAGGGTGCGCCCACAACGAGCCTAGCCTCTAGGTCTAACACCTTATCGGCGAAGTTCAAGGAGGCGTCAGCCTCCTTGTCCCTGATCTCTAGGGCTTCTCGCGGCTCGGCAAGCCAGACGGACTCTACGCGGTAGAACTCGATGGTTCTCTCAAGGCCGGTTGTAGCCTGGCCTTCCCATCTCCAGGTCCAGCCGCTCGCATCGTACGCCTTGACCGGCAACGACTCTAAGGCGACGGTCTCACCTGAGAACAACTGGTAGAAGGGTGAGCACTGCGCAGGCTCTAGGACGTAGCTCGGGTCGGCCAGCTCGCTCTTTAAAGCCTCAACGTTGATGTCTCTACGCAACTGAAAGTCCCTCTTGAACTCCTCAAGTGCGCCTGGGTCCCTCGGCGGCGTAGAGGCGTATATCATCCCCTCGGCGAGGTGGTCGAAGTAGCCGGGCATCCGGGCCATCACCTCGAAAGGCGTCAGCTTCGGGAACATCCACTCCTCGAAGCCCATCGGCTTCAGTATCTCCTCGATGATAAGGTCCTTGATCCCCATCACTAGGGCTGCCATAGGCGGGGTGAAGATCCACTGTCCGCGGCCTGGGAAACGTTTGATCCAGCCGAGG
>JAWCPE010000216.1:0-3069 GCA_038870415.1 Bathyarchaeia archaeon | reverse complement strand
TCGCGCTTTTCCACGCGTCTGTGACTCTCCTCCGGCAGGCGTTGAAGTAGGCTGGTCACGTTCAGCTTTCTCTGCATCGAGCTGTGCGGAAGGGGTTGATGTCGGCGCAGCGCTAGCCTCGCGGCCTGACGCGTCTTTCCCCTCTTTCTCGCGTTCGTCCTTCGCGTACCTCATCCTCGCAGTCTCGTAGTTCAGCATCGCTTCCTTGTAGGCTTTCTCGATCTCCTCCACGGTGGCCGGAGGGTCGAATCCACCACGCCTCGTCCTATGGCTTAGGGCAAGCCTAGCCGCCTGGAGAATGTCTACGGTGGAGACCTGGTTTCTTCCCTCCCAGGCGGCGAGGGTCTTAGCGGTCTCCGCGATGGTTATGTCCGGCCTCTGCCCGTCCACGTTCAGGTTTATACAGAGCTGGGCGGCGACGAACATGCTCGCCTTCGAGACCTGAACCTTGGGCAGCATCTCTCTCGCCTTCAGGATTCTAGCCTTGAGTTCGGCCTCCGCGGCCTCGTACTGCTTCCTGAAGCCTACGGGGTCGCGTTTGAACTCGAGGTTCCGGGCGATGACCTCAACCCTAAGGTATGCGTCGTCGACGCCGGTGATGTTGACGGAGGTGGCGAGCCGGTCTAGGAGCTGCGGCCGCAGTTCGCCCTCTTCAGGGTTCATCGTTCCGACGAGTATGAAACGTGAGGGGTGGGCGATGCTGACGGTCTCCCTCTCGACCACGTTCCAACCTGAGGCCGCTGCGTCTAGGAGGTCGTCCACGAGGTGATCCGGGAGAAGGTTGATCTCGTCCACGTATAGTATGCCCTGGTTAACCTCTGCGAGGAGGCCGGGCTGGACTGCCCGCACGCCCTCCTTCAGAGCCTTCTCGATGTCGAGGGTGCCGACAACCCGGTCCTCCGTGGCGCCAAGCGGGAGCGTGATAAGCCTCATCGGCCGCCTCTCGCTCTCCAAGGGCTTACCTGACTCCTTCTTCTCGCGGCAGCTCTGGCAGAGATAGACCGCGTCGTGAGGGTTACAGTTGAAAACGCAGCCCTTCACAACCTCGACCTCCGGCAGGAGCGCGGCTAGGGCTCTTACAGCCATCGATTTGCCGCTTCCCTTCGGTCCCCGTATCAGGAGCCCGCCTATCGAGGGGTTTACAGCGTTCAGGACGAGTGCAAGCTTCATCTCCTCTTGGTCAACGATGGCCGAGAAGGGGAAGCTCACCCTCTGGCTCGAGGTTGCGGAAGCCGTCTCCAACCAGCTCAACTTACTTATGCTCATCGTGCTACGATATAGCTGTTGGTCAGGCCCCGCCGGCTGAGCAGCTGTCTAAGCCTAGTACAGCCAGGGCTGGCTCGGAGGCCTTAGGCTATTGGTCGAGGCTGACCTGGAGCTCTTCTCCTCTCTTCACCAGAGCAGGCTTGGCTAGGGTTATCGTGCCCTCGCGTTCTTCGAAGGGGAGGCTGCTGCCTCCAACCGAGACAGACTTGACCCTGCGCCCCTTAAAGAGGGGAAGCTCTATCTTCTTGACGCCTAGTTGTCCATAGTGGACGCGTATGAAAAAACGTTCAGGGGTTGCCTCGAAGGTGCCCCATCCTGTTCCTAGGGACCAGAAGCACTTGAAGCTGCCATCGTCCAGACGGGGCGGGTTGAAGCCTATCGTTCCGTTCACGAGGTTGTATCTGAAGCCGCTTAAGGCCAGCAGTAGGGCGTAGGATGCCATAGACCGGGCGTAGTTGCTTCCGCACTCGAACTCGTTCCACGGGTTCCGTCTCTCGCCGTCAAACCGTTCGCGGACCGCCTTCACGATCTCCAGGCCTTCGTCGAGGAGCCCCTCCTGTATCATGAGGCAGGCTACCGCGTACTCGAAGCCGCACATCGTCTCCTCGGAGTAAGGCACAGGCACGGCGGGCTTCCGCTTCCCCTCAGGCCAATCGCAGATGACGACGCCCGACTCGTCGTTAAGGCTGAAGACCCGGCAGGGGTTGAAGAAATCCCTCAGTCTCCTCTTGAAGTTGTACCGGAAGATAGAGCTAAGAGCCTTCCTCGTCTGTTCTCTGTCGAAGACCTCCCCGAGCCCAGAGAGGTTCGCATGCCACTGCGCCACGACCTGGTCGATACCGCAGCCCTCCGCGACCTGGTACTTGACCTCTCCATGCTCCTCGTCCCAGTAGGTGTCCACCACCTTAGGGTCCTCGGCCTTGAAACGCTCGAGGACGGAGCGGTCCCTCACGTCTATCAGTTGATGGTAGTAGTCGCCGTTGAAGAGGTGTTCATCAACCCAGCTCTTCCCCCTCTCGAAGAGTTCACGGTACTCCTGAGCCTTCTCATGCTCGCCGAGGTGGTCCGCCATCTCAGCCCCAGCCTTCAGAGCGGCGAGGTAGAAGCCCGTCAGCCAGGAGTTAGGTCCGAAGAGCTCCATGTCTAAGGTATGGTGCTGCCGCCCTTCCAGAACGCCGTCCTTGTCTAGGTCCCACTTGTCCTCGTTCGTCTCCGCCCAGGCGTACTCTATGGACTTCTTGACGGCTTCCCAGTGGCTTCTCAGCCATGCGGTGTCGCCGGAGATCTTCCAGTCGCGGTAGGCTTTGACGACGCCGCCGAACTGTCCATCCGCGCAGGCATGCGGGAACTCCGAGAAGCCACTGCCGAGGGGCAGCTGAAGCCTGAAGCTCATCCGTCCATCCTCGCGTTGATTATACCTGTAGTCGAGGGACCTCATGCTCCGCTCCAGCTTCGGGAAGAGGAAGGGCAGAGCGTAAGCGTAGTTCCACACGTGCGTGCAGCTTCCCTCGCAGCAGCCGGAGGACGGGTGGCATCCCTCCCAGCCGTAGAGGGAGCCGTCTTCAAGCCGCATCACTGTCGGCGTCTTCAGGATGGAAATGTTAGCCGATACCGCGTCGATCACGTAGGAAGGCAGAGTTGAGGAGAAAAGGGCCTCCTTGAACTCATACGTCTCCCGATACAGCCTGTCCCAGTTCTGTAAGCTATAGACCGCAGTCCTTCCGGAGTCCTCGAAGACGGTAGCGTAGTAGTTCCTCCAAGTCTTAGGCTTAGAGGCAGACCGGCATCTTGTCTCGCCGTTCT
>JAWCPE010000215.1:0-3092 GCA_038870415.1 Bathyarchaeia archaeon | reverse complement strand
AGACCTCTGAGTTGCAGAAGGCGTTTGAAGCCGTCAAGCGGATGGTTCACGTCTATGTTAAGAGAGGACATTACCTTCTGAATCCAGACGAGGAAATAGTCACACACATTCTTCGAGGCTTGGCTTACAACAAGGTGAAGCATGGCTTAGCCTACTGCCCCTGTAGGGCCGTCACAGGGAGCCGGCAGAGGGACGCTCCGAACATCTGTCCTTGCCGAAGCCATAAGGCCGACATAGAGGCGACGGGCACCTGCGAGTGCGGCCTCTTCGTCAGCAGAACCTACGCGGAAAACGTGAAACGATCCTGACCTTTTGCCTCAGCTTGGCCCTTCAGTATCTGCTTCTGTCCTTTAGCCCGACGTTGGAAGCGGAAAGACGGAAGCATGAGCATGCTCAACAGGAGTAAGATGGGGAGAGTTAATGGCGTCTCTCTTCTTGTTTTAAGGTTTTCATGCCGTCAACAGAACGCGTGGAAAACCTGATTCAGCCGGAACATAGCGTGGACACCTCTGATGGGGTTCTCCTCTGCCAGACGATCAAACGCCCGGGAAGACGAGATGTGGCTCGAAAAACTGCTGTAAACGCCTATATGGACGCCTGTGTTGATGACTTGTTGAGGCGTCGTTTTGCCTAAGACCGAGGAGAACCTGAAGGCTGCTTTCGCTGGGGAGAGTCAGGCGAACTGGAGGTACACCTTCTTCGCGGAGAGGGCGGAGAGGGACGGGCTTAAACAGGTGGCTAAGCTGTTCAGGGCGGCGGCCATGGCGGAGGGGCTTCACGCGAAGCGCCACCTCATCATGTTGAAGGGTGTCAAGTCGACGGCGGAGAACCTGCAGGCCGCTATCGAGGGCGAGAGCTACGAGAGCCGGGAGATGTACCCGGGCTTCGAGAAGGACGCCGGCGCGGAGGGCAACAAAGCAGCGGCTCTAAGCTTTGAACAGACCGGGAAGGTGGAGAAGGTTCACGAGGAACTTTTCAGGGCAGCTTTGAAGGCCGTCGAGACGGACGTGAAGCTGGAGGAGAAGCCCTACTGGGTCTGCGGGGGCTGCGGCAACACTGTGCTAGGCGAGCCGCCGGAGAGATGCCCCATCTACGGCGCCTCGAAGAGCATGTTCAAACGCGTCGATTAGCCTGGCAGCCCCGTCGCCCACCTCTTTTTCTCCCCCCTTCTCCATACCTCGCGTATAAAGGGGCGCCCTGCTCTCTCGTATCGCTTACTGTGGAATAACCTTGCTAGGGCATGTCGAATATCTTGCCCGGGTTCAAGATGTTGTTTGGGTCGAAGAGCCGTTTGATCTCCCTCATAAGCCTGATCTGTTCTTGGTCTACGCTTATGGGAAGATACTGCTTCTTCGCGTAGCCGATCCCGTGCTCGCCTGAGACCGTACCGCCTAACGCCGCCGCCTCTCTGTAGAGGCTTTCCATAACCTTCGGGACCTTCTCAGCCCATTCCTCGTCGCCTAGACGGTCTTTCAGTGGGTGCACGTGTATGTTTCCGTCTCCGGCATGTCCGTAACAGAGGACCCTGATGCCGTACTCCCGGGAGATCTCCTTGACCTTCCTCACGTATTCAGGTATCCGGCTGGGAGGGATGGCTGCGTCACCTATCTGGGCGACACGGCTCTTCACGATCGCCTCGTAGAAGCTGCTCCTTATGTTCCATATCGCGTCCTGCTTCTCCTTTGTCTCTGCGAAGAGAACCTTCACAGCATGGTTCCTGAAGCAGATCGCAGAGATCTGTTCAGCCTCCCTTTCAAGGTCCTGCTCCGTCTCGCCCTCAAGCCTTATGATGAGGTAAGCTTCAGCATCGTGGTACGGCATCGTTCTCCCCACGTGTTTTTCAGCCTCGAGGATGACGTCCTTCTCGACGAACTCCATCGCTGTCGGGGTCATCCTTCGCCTCAAGACCTCTGAGACGCACCGCGCAGCGTCACCGAGACTGTT
The DNA here is from genome assembly GCA_038870415.1 of Bathyarchaeia archaeon. Lineage (GTDB taxonomy): Archaea > Thermoproteota > CALKCG01 > B24 > JAWCPE01 > JAWCPE01. Next base: position 1,148 of record JAWCPE010000215.1, on the reverse strand, counting down.
GAACGGAACGTACAATGTGGCGAAGATCTCAGGCAGCTTGATAAGCTTCACGATGACCTTCGTTATCACCGCTAGCGTCCCTTCCGAACCGATCAGGAGCTGCATCAGGTCGTAGCCGGTGGACCGCTTCAACGTCCTGCCGCCTAACGTGAGAACCCTCCCGGAGGGGAGAACCGCTTCCAGGCCGAGAATGTACCGTCTCGTGTTGCCGTACTTGACACCGTTCATTCCGCCCGCGTTTGTACACACGTTCCCACCTATGGAGGCCTTCTTCTCCCCAGGGTCTGCAGGGTAGAAGAGCCCCCTCCTCTCCACCTCAGCCTTGAGGTCTTGGAGGAGGACGCCCGGTTCGACGACCGCCATCAGGTTATCCTCATCTACCTCAAGGATGCGGTTCATCCTCTCAAGGCTCAAGACGATGCCGCCGTAGAGGGGCACAGCCGCGTTGCAGAGACCGGTTCCTCGGCCCCTCGGAGTTACAGGTACCACCCTCTCGTTAGCCAGCGTCAGAACCTTCGAGACCTGCTCCGTGCTCTCGGGTCTGACGACGACCTCGGGTAGAACCGTCAAGCCTGAAGGGGTCTCATCTGAGGAGTAGCTCTCAAGGCTTGCCTCGTCGCTGAGAACGTGGTCTGGACCCACGACCTGTTGGAGAGCGGACAAGAGGCCCGGCGTTACCTTCCCATACGCCATCTCGGCAGACCAGCTCCTGCCCCGGCAGCTCTGCCACTGACGCCTATCTAGGACGGTTACAGCGCGTCCTCAACGCTTATAAGGGCTCTGAGCCCTCAACTATCATCGTGATGACAAGCCTGCTCGAGGGCATCGTTGACATAGAGGGCGAGGAAGAGGAGGAACTCACCCCAGAGGGCAGAGAGGTTCTAGACGAGGCCCTGGAAGAGATAAGGCGGAGAAGGCTCCTCACCTACGTGGTTTAGCCCACCAGGTTTACTGTCGGGTATGGGTGAAGAAGGCCCCTATGCCCTGCATGGGGGATGAAGAGAGATGCTGACAAGAGGTCAGTATCATGAAGAGGGATGAAGTTTTTGACTGGTGCCTCTCTGGTTCTCTGGGTGAGCTTTCTCTGAACCCTTTCAGGTCGTGGTGGATAGGGTTGAGAGGCTGCAGCCCCTCCGTTGGCGTAGGAG
>JAWCPE010000214.1:0-3115 GCA_038870415.1 Bathyarchaeia archaeon | reverse complement strand
ATAGATGCCAGCGTGGGATGCGTCGAGAACCTCGCAGGCCTCCTGCTCAGCCCCCCGGCTCTCGAACCCCTCCTGGTTGAGGCAAGACGTCTCTAACACGTCAGATACCTTCAGGCCGCCGTGAGATCAGGCGGTGCTCCGTTGAAGGTGGCTGGAGGCCAGCAGCCTACTCGGTAGGCATCAGCCAGTACTCGTTGCCGTAGGGGTCGGCGAACATGGCATAGGTTCCCCAAGACTCCTTCGTCAACTCTTGAGTGAACTTGACGCCCCTCGCCTTCAGCTCCTTGACCGCGGCCTCAATGTCGGATGTCAGGAAGAGGATGCCAGTATTCCCGGGCTCCAGCGTATCCGACTCGCAGAGATGGATGCCCGTCTTCGAACCCTTAGGCGCGACCACCACCCAGTGCCCCTCAGCCTCGCCGCGAACCTCGAAACCGAGCTTGTCCCTGTACCATTCCGCCGCCTTCTGAGGCGGAGGCGATACGACCACCGCTACCGTCGCTAATTCGAGCATCATATAGGTCGGTCAACGATCTCGCGGTCTGCTCTTAAGACTTCGCTCAAAGGTTTAACCTGTACACGTTCGTTTTTTCGTCTGCATAAAGCTGGAAACCTTTAAGTGACGACCTGGCAAGGTGTAGCGTCGTGGCCGCCGTAACGTAGCTTGGTCAGCGTACGGACACTCGTAAGGGTGGTATAGGCCTGTGGAGCCTGGAGGCCGGGTTCAAATCCCTGTTTTCCCTCGTGGATTCAGGGGGGGACTCCCGGCGGCGGCCTCTGGCTAAGAGAGGCCATGTTTTTCGGTAGGAGGCTGCGCTCAACCACGTTTCGCGGCAGTCAGCGTCAATTCTTTTAAGGAAAGCCCGGCGGTAGGCTACGCGCGGTGCTGTCGTCGATTGGCCTTAGACGTTGCCTTTGAAGCCCCAACCTGGGACCATATCTACGAGCTATGCCTTGCGCTAGCGGACTCCATCAGGGAGTCCGGCTTTCAACCCGATATCCTCGTCGGCGTGGCGCGGGGCGGCTGGGTACCCGCGAGGGTTCTCTCAGACCTCCTCGAGAACCCCAACTTGGCGAATGTCAAGGTAGAGTTCTACTTGGACGTTTACAAGACGGCTCAGGCTCCTCTGATAACGCAGGAGGTCTCCGTCCCCGTCGCTGGGAAACACGTCCTCGTCGTGGACGATGTGGCGGACTCAGGTCGAAGCCTGAAGCTTGTGAAGGAATCTCTCCTAGCCAAGGGGGCGAGCGACGTCAGGATCGCGTGTATCTACTACAAGCCTTGGTCCGTCGTGAAACCGGACTTCTACGGTAAGGAGACAAACTCATGGATAATCTTCCCGCATGAGACGAAGGAGACTGTGAGGAAGATAGCGGCTAAGCTGACGAGGAGAGGCCTCTCCCTCCCGCAGGTCCAGTCTGAACTCGTCAGGATAGGCCTGAAGCCTGCCTTAGTGGAGAAGTTCCTGAAGGAGATCTACGGCGGCGGATGATAGAGCGCATCCCCGAGTACGGCTGGTTCATACTCGTAACGGCTCTGAAGGGCGTCAGAGTCGAGAGCGTAGACCGCTTCCTCGCGTGGCTTAGAGATGTCGTGAAGCCTGTAGAGGTTCAAGCCTTCGATGCGCAAGCCGTAGCTGGGAGGCGCCACCTCTACTTCGCGGCGCTCTTCGCCCTGAAGGCCTTCGCTGAAGCGTCGAACGTATCAGACCGCCTCGGTATGGAGGCCCTCCTCCAAGCCAGCGCTCAGAGGCAGGTCTCTAAAGCTATCGAAAAGCTGGGCGTGAAGCCTGGCGTAGGTGACATAGCCATACTCCTGATGTCTAAGGACGAGAAAGAGCTTCGAGGCGCGTTCTCAAGGCTTATCGGGGTCTCCGGCATGCTCGTCGATGAGGCCCTCCTCGAGGTCTCCTCAGAGAGGCTAAGCGGCTTACAGGCTCTCTTTGAGGTAAGCGAAAGGGAGCTCGCCGCGGAACGCGACGCAGAAGAACCGGCGTCAGCCCTCACGAACCTCATCATCGAGCGGATGACGCTAGAGGCAAGTCGCCGGTCGCCCCGCCCGGCTCCCGAGCTGAAGCCTCCTAGCGCCCGATCTTGACCGCGTAGTGCCCCTCCTTCTTGACGGCCGCGGTCTTCGCAAGCATCGACCCCTCAGGGTTCAGGACGATCAAGAGCCCTGACCAGTTCTCTGAAAGCGTCCTCGTCTTGCAGTTGGGGCAGATAGGGTTCCCCCTCGCGCGGCCTGGGAAGACCTGCCTACAGCTCGTACAGGCTACCTCGCTCATCTCAGGCCGCGGCCTCCTGCTCCTTCGGGGCGCCCTGAGCCTTCACCTTCGCGACGTCCTCCGCGACCCATTCCAGTTTCCCGAGGAAGGGCTGCCTCGCGGTGACGCCTATCTTGCCGGTTGAAGCGCCTCGCGCAAGGCTGACAGCTGCGATACGGACCCTGACCAAGTCGCCCTTTCTCAGCACCCTATGGGTCTGCTTACCCATAAGCGCGCCCTGCCTCTCATCGTAGGTGATGAAGTCGTCCATGATCTGCGAGACGTGGAGAAGGGCATCCACAGGCCCGATCCTGACGAAGACGCCGAAGTCTTGCACCTCGACGACTTCGCCCTCGATCACCTCGTGAAGCACTGGGAAGAAGGTCAAGAGCGAGAAGGAGACCTTATGATATGTAGCTCCGTCCCCGGGCATGATGCGGCCCATAGGCGAGACCTTCACGTCTGTCACGGAGAGGACGTAGCCCAAAGTCTCGTCTACGGAGCCGGTGTACTTCAGCTTCAGCTGCTGCTCGGCCACTGCGAGTAGGGGTTGACCGAACTTCTCCGGGGGAATCCGAACAGTATCCTCCAACCTGACGATCCTGAACACAGCCTAACCCTACCATGAGCCTCGCGACACAATGCTCCGTCCAGAAAACGCGACTTCTCTAACGGTCTGCCCAGCCGCGCTTGGAAGATAACTGCTGCCCAGGCCCTTATTCAACTTTACTAAACGTCCACGGAGCTGCAGTCCTGAAGCGGAAGCTACACGCGACGGGAAGCAGGAAGAGGTCTTAGAACGGGAACCCCATGTGGTCGTGCGGACGGAAGTTCTGCAGCTTCCTCAGCGC
>JAWCPE010000213.1:0-3124 GCA_038870415.1 Bathyarchaeia archaeon | reverse complement strand
GGGCAAGCCTCGCATCGAAGACCCGGGTCAGCAGATGCGCGACCTTCTCTACGTGTTCCTTCTTCGTCCGAACCTCAAGGCGGTTCTTTCTCATCCAGCGTTCCCCCGTGAGGCCAGGGCCTAGAAGGGCGGCTAGGTCGCCTCTGACTCTGTCGGAAAGAGTCAAGCGGTCACCTCGCCGGGGCATCGTTCCTCACGCATGAGCTGAGCCTCCTATGGGCGCTCTCAGCGCGGTAGCAGCTCGGCTTAACGTCGCCCATACCACGTCGGGGTAAACCCCGAGGATGACGCATAACGAGGCCAGTATGACCATGGGGGCAAGCATGAGGAAAGGGGCTTCGCTCGCCTCCCGTTGACCGCCTCGCGCCCCTCGGAAGAACATCCGGTAAGAGGCGTACGCGTAGCATAACAGCGTCAGGATGCTGACCCCGATAGAGACGGTGCCGAAGGCCGGGATCCCCGCCTCGGCGCTCGCCTCGTGAAGTAGAGATTTGCTGTAGAAGCCGTTGAACGGGGGGACGCCGGAGATCGACGCAGCACCTAGCAGGAAGAGCGTGGCCGTCACAGGCATCTTGGAGAAGACCCCTCCCATCTCGTCCATTCGCCTCGTGCCTGTGCCTTGCTGCAATGAGCCACTGCAGAGGAAGAGAAGAGACTTGAAGACGGCATGGTTCAGAAGATGGAATAGCCCCGCGGCGACCCCAAGCGGGGTTCCCAGCCCTATCCCCATCACCACGTATCCCATCTGGCTGACGCTGCTCCAAGCGAGTAGCCTCTTAAGGTCGCGAGCAAAGAGGGCCCAGAGAATGCCAGCAACCATCGTTACGACCCCGACTCCTCCTATCGAGTAGCTCATGGAAGTAGCGCCGACGATGGGGTAGAGGGCGAAGAGGGTACGTGCCATCGCGACGGCCCCTAGCTTGATCATGACGCCTGACAGCATGGCGCTCACGGAGGAGGGCGCTTCCCCGTGGGCGGGCGGTAACCATAGGGGCCCAAGCGGGATGAGGGCAGCCTTCGTGCCGAAGCCTATGGTGAAGAGCAGGGCAAGCGTCAGGGCGAGGCTCGATGAGCCGGCGAGGTTCTTCGATGGCAAGTCGAGGATGTCCACCGTCCCAACCTGAGTGTACATAACCACTATGGCTGAGAGGACGAAGAGGGCTTCCGCGATGCTTATGGCAAGGTATATGGCCGTCGCGCGGACTGATGCCTGGCTGCGGCCGTAGAGGATCAGGACGGCGCTCATCACCGTTGAGGCTTCGAGGAACACCAGTAGCACCGCTACGTTGTACGTGAAGACCATGCCGACCATAGAGGCGAGGAAGAGCATGAAGACCGCGTAGTAAGCGTCATTGTCAGCTTCAGCCCTCATGTACGCGAAGGAGTAGAGGTTCACGAGAAGCCCAAGCCCGAAGATGATCTCGGAGACGAGTAGCCCCGGCGCATCTACGAACATAGGTCCAAAAGTGGGCGGCGAGAAGGACTCGTTGAAAGTAGCCTGGTGCAGGTAGAAGCTGTTCACCGCGAGCGCGAGAGACGTTGAGAAGACGAGCAGGACGTCCCTGGCCCGTCTTGACCTAGGGCCAACAAGCGGCGCCGACGCAGCTCCCAAGGTCGGGATGACCAAGAGCGAGAGAACGGTGAAGCTCATCTTTCCTGCTCCCTCTTCTCTCTTCCGTGAGGTATCAGAGACGAGTACGTGGGCCTGTAAACCTCCTCGGGAAAAACGTAGGGCGGCTTCGCCGCTCCGCCTAGGAAGACGGTTTCCGCGTCTACGCGTCGGGGGAACACGGCGGGAACCACCACGACGAAGAAGAGGTAGAGAGAGGCGATTGAGATAAGCTCGACGCATAGAAGGAGCTCGATCACGTTCCGCGCGAGGAAGACCCCTATCGAGCTCGCCGAGGCCACGGACATCGCGAAGAACAGGGGCATCCTCTTCATCCGGTCCATCCTCCGAGGTGAATTCAAAGGCTCAACCCGAGTTTGCTCAGTAGCTCCGTGGGCTGAATGCGGTGTATGTCCATTCCGATCTCTTCCGGGGAGTAACCGAACGAGAGTGCGAGGGCCTCAACCAGGTTCAACACAGGGACCTGTTCTTCAGGCTCGAGAAGAGTGAGCTGCGCCTTCTCTAGCATGTCATGGCATGCGGGGCAGACAAGGATGATGCAGTCAGGCTTGACCGCCCGTATCTTCTGAAGCTTAACCTGGGCCCTACGTTGGAGCGCGAACTCAAGGTTGACGTTCGCGGAGGGCACGCCGCAGCACAGCCTCCGGGCCTCGTAGTCCAGGACTTGAACCCCGAGCGTCTCGATCAACGTGTCGAGCTTCCACGGGAGACGCTTCTCCTCCTCGCGGTACAGCCTGCAGCCAGGCTGCGTCACAGCCGTTACGTCCCGCAGTCTTCTCGCCACTCTGCCCTGCAGCCTGTGCACGCCAACGTCGTCGTACAGTACTTCGATGATATGCTTCACCTCAACCCTGAGCCTGTAGGACCTCTTGATGAGAGCCAAGCTCTCGTTGACTTGGCGGTGTAGCTGGGGGTCCTCCGCCAGTTCCCTGTTGGCCTTCGCCAACGTGTCATAGCAGCCGTTGCAGATGGCGCAGAGGGGGAGCCCCTTCTCCTCGGCTATCGCAAGGTTCCTAGCGGCGACCCTTACCCAAGCATCGTAGCCTACGAGCCTAGAGACCTCTGGGTCTGGGCAACAACTCGCCCCCTTGAGGCCCGCGACTCGCAGTTCCAGCTTCTCCGCCACGAGGGCCATAGCTTTCTCGACGAAGACCTGTGATGCGGGGATGATGCATCCAAGGAAGAGGCTGTATGCGTTGCTCCGGCTCATGTTTCGCCCCTGCTGACCTTCTTGGCCTGCTCGACCTTCTCCGCTAAGTCTGTGTTTTCCATCAGTTTCCTCGTCTCTTCGAGGGCTTCTGGAAGCCCCTGGGCTGTCGGCGGCCTCTCCGGAAGCCCGATCCTAGCCCTCTCTTCTATCCAGTAGTCGATGAGCTCCTGTACGCAGGCCTTCTCCACGAGGTTCGACAGTATGCCTTTGAAAGCCTCGGGGATAGGGGGCCGCATAGCCTTCTTGAGCGGGTAGAGCGCCGGCTGATTACTGGGCTCAGACAT
>JAWCPE010000212.1:0-3131 GCA_038870415.1 Bathyarchaeia archaeon | reverse complement strand
CCATCATCACCTCTCTCGGCTGGGACTCCTTGTCATCAGGCGAATGGGACTGGAAGAACTCCCGGACGGCTCTAAGCTGCGCCGCCTGGACGATGTCCGTGATGTCGCTCCCCGTGTAGCCCTCCGTCAGCCTCACAAGATAGGTGAGGTCCACATCCTGTGCTAGGCGTATGTTGCGCATCGTGATCTTGAACAGCTCTTGGCGGCCTGCCTCGTCTGGTAGCGGAACGTAGATGCGTTTCTGGAACCTCCTGATGAACGGGTCGTCGAGGGCCCAAGGCTTATTCGTCGCGCCGATCACGTAGACGTAAGACTTCTTGCTCTTGTCTACGACCCCGTCCATCTCTTTCAGGAACTGATTCCTAGTCCTCGTCTCGCCGCCGACCTCCTGCGACCGGAGCCCGACGAGAGAGTCGACCTCGTCTAGGAAGATGACTGCGGGCTGCCCCTTCTCCGAGAGGTGGCGGGCCTCGTCGAAGAGCGAAGCGACGTTCTTCTCCGATTCGCCAAGCCACTTGCTCATGATCGACGCCGCGTCTACACAGTAGAAGGCCGCATCGATCTCCGTCGCCACCGCTGCCGCGAGCATCGTCTTCCCGCAGCCCGGTGGGCCGAAGAAGAGGATGCCCCTCGGCCAGCCTAACGGGAAGAGGTCCGGCCTCTTCACCGGGTAGATTATCGCCTCTTCAATCGCTCTCTTAGCGTTCCTCAGGTCGGCTATATCGTCCCATTTGACGTTCGGCTTCTCCCTGAGCACCGTCTGTTCGAACCTCTGCCCAGGCTCGCGTGAAGTCTCCGCTTCGGCGGCTAGGCCGCCCATCATCAGGTCGTTGACGCGCCTCTGGTACGCCGCTGCTCGCTGAGCGTAGACCGTGTTCTGAGGCGCGTTCGGGTAGAGCGAGCAGAGCTTTAGGAGGATCTCTATCGCTCGTTGATACTTGGCAACAGCCATCCCCTTGGAGCCCTGTCTATCGAGCTGAATAGCCTCGCTGGCGTTCCTCGCGGCCAGCTGCTCCAGCTCTTCACTGGCCATTCCATCTCACCGGCCAAGCTGATCGATGTTCTGAGAAGACGGCTGCATCCTGAAGGAGCGAGGCCCAGCATCTAGGCGAGGGTTATCTTCCCCTCGGCCTTAAGCCTCTCTAAGGCCTTTCTGACATCCTCCTTCGGTATCTTGAGTTCCTCCGCGCACTGCGACGTGATGATCTTCCCCTCATGTTTCTTGATGTAGCTGTAGACTTCGCTCTCTACGTCGATTCCGCCTCCTAGTCCTACGATGGGCAAGGCTTCAGCTCGTCCTTCAGCCAGAGGCATCGGCGGTATCTCTGGGAACTGCTCCTTCATCTTCATCTCCGCGACCGCTGTGGCTTCCTCCAGCACCTTCAAAGCCTCAGCGTCAGACGCCTCGATGTCCGCTGAAGTGACGGTTGATGCGCCTGTCTCCACAAGCGTGTTTGACAGCAGCGAGTTGACGGAGTCGAGTTCCATCGCGACCTCGGGGATGACCCCCGCCAGCCTCGTCCGTGTCTCCTTGACGATGCCTATGATGGGCGCCATCTGAGCCATCACGTCTCCAAACTCCTCCACGGTCTCAAGGCGGATGATCACCCTTTCGAGGGCTAGCTCGCCGCTCATCACGAGCTTCGCCATCTTTCGGACCTCGGCGCACTCATTCGCGTACATCGCGGCCCGCGAGTGGTCTTTAGAAAGCTGAGCCCCTATGCATCTCTCAAAGATCTCACGGTCCCTCTGGTGGAGCCGGACGCCGGTCTGGCCTAGCTTCTCCTTCTGAGAACGTAGCTTGACGATGGCGTGAGCGATGTTCTCCTTGAGCGGTCGCCGCACGAGGTGAAGCTTCTCTTCGATGTTCCTAGCGATCGAGGAGCGGCCCTCCATATCCCACTTGACTCGCCCCATGAGGGTCACCCCAGAAGGCTAGCGGTCTTCAACGTGGACGATGAAGGGCGCATCTTTCTGAGCGGCTGGCTGAGAACTCGCCGAGGGTTTAGGCTCAAGAGTTAAAGCGGGTGGCTTCAGCTCGGGTGGCTTCAGCTCGGGTGGCTTCAGCTCGGGTGGCTTCAGCTCGGGTGGCTTTACCTCTACGGGCTTCCTGTCGAGCGCTAGGAGATCGTCTATGACGGCTTGGATGTCCTCCTTCTCTGAGAATGTTCTGCTCAGCCCGGCTTCGATGGAGCTGCTTGCATCCTTGTAGACGGCGTCCTCGAGGTCCCCGGTTGTATGCTGCATCTTCAAGCTGGCCAAGAAGGTCTGCAGCTCCTTGATCTGGATGTTCAGGCGTCCGATGCGGTCCTTCAGGCCGTTGACGAGCGTCTGTCTCCTCTCCCTTAGTTGGCTAACTGCAGCCTCGTGCTGTTTCTTGAAGTCGTCGTAGATGTCCTTAGGGATCTCTCCTATCCTGAAGAGGTCGTCGAGGGCACGGAGCCTCCTTATGGCTAGGTCCAGCTCCTTGGCGATGTGGTCGGCGTCGATCTTCCACTGGTAGATGTAGGTCGCCTCGCCCTCCTTGAAGGAGACCTGGTAGCTGGGGCAGTTGAAGAAGTCGCCGTTCCCCAGCTCGATCTCAACCTGGCTTACCTCGTTTTTTACGTCGGCGACGAGGCCGACGATGCGTCCCATCGATCGACCGTAGCTGTCGATGACGGGCTTACCGAGATACTTCTTCCCGAGTTCAAGGCTTAAGGCCATTCATTCATCCCTCCTCACTTCGTCGTTGTCTGGTGGCTTCCTTCAGCTGTGGGAATGATGGTCGGCAGGTCGGGGAACCTCTCCTTCATCCTCTGCTCTGAGACCGCTGCGGCGTCATCCAGGATCTTCTGCGCCTCCTCGCCTGTGGAGCTGATCTCCCATGCGTGGCCCGTGGACTCGCCGACATCGACGACGATCTTGTTCAGTTCCTCGCCTATCTCACCGAGCTCGTAGGAGACCTCGGGGATGACGCCCGCCAGCTGTGTCTTGAGCGAGTGTACGACCCCTGCGACGGGACCCATGACGACGATGACGTCTCCGAACTCCTCGACGGTTTCAAGCCGTAGCATGACCTGTTCGAGCGCCATCTGAGCTCGGAGGAGTATCTTCGACATCTTTCGGACCTCGGCGCACTCGTTCGCGTA
>JAWCPE010000211.1:0-3180 GCA_038870415.1 Bathyarchaeia archaeon | reverse complement strand
AGGGGGCAGGCATATATGTATGAGCGAGCTTTGAGCGCGATCTACTCGTAGGATACGGACCGGATTCCACAGGTTGAGTACCTATACCATATAGGTTTCATCGCGAAGACAAGTGGGGTGGACCCGTTTCAGGCGTCGAAGGAGGCTCAGGCGAAGACCAAACGTAACGGTATCCCTTAAGCAACCTCCATGCATATATCGTGGTGTACGTTCTACCGGTGAGGCTGATCGAGGGGTGGTCTTCGAGTGTACGACCTGATCGTGAAAGACGGCAGCCTCATCGACCCTGCTCAGGGAATCGAAGAACGTATGGACATAGCGGTCTCTGACGGCCGTATCGCCGCGGTGGAGACTCGCCTTCCAGGCGCTGCGAAGCAAGTTGTGGATGCAGGCGGCCTTATAGTCACGCCGGGCCTCGTAGACATTCACGTGCACGTCTGTCATGACATCTCGTACATCGGCGTGGACCCTGAAGCCTCATGTCTGCTTAGGGGTTCCACCACGGTTCTCGACGCCGGCTCGACGGGCCACCTTCAGTTCAGAGGCTTCAAAAGGTACGTCATCGACACAAGCAAGACCCGCATCTACGCTTTGCTGAACATCGAGTCGCTAGGCATGATCGAGTATGGGCTGAGGGAGCAGTGGCCTAAGCTGATAGACGGCCTAGACGAGGTCTTCACGCGTATGTTCGTCAGCCCGAGAACCGTAGAGACGATCCAAAGGAACCGCGACGTTCTACTAGGCTTGAAGTGGGCTCACCACGGGCTTGAAGCCCTCCGGGCAGCCAGAGAGGCCGCCGATGAGGCCGGGTGCCTCCTCATGGCGGAGAACCATTTCGAGCCGGAGACCCTACGGTACATGAAGAGAGGCGACATCGTAACCCACCTCTACCATGGTCTTACGGCGCGGCCTCACGACGGGGTGCTCGACGAGGATGGACGGGTTCAGCCGGAGTTCTTCGACGCCGTGAAGAGGGGCGTCGTGATGGACGTAGGCCACGGCGCCGGAAGCTTCTCCTGGAACGTAGCGGAGGAAGCGTTAAAGCAAGGGTTGAAGCCCGACACTATAAGCACGGATCTACATGTTAACAGCGTGAATGGGCCGGCCTACGATATGCCGACGACGATGGCGAAGTTCCTACACCTAGGCTTCAGCCTCGAAGAAGTGGTAAGGGCCTCTACCGCCCGCCCCGCGGAAGCCTTGGGGAAGCTGGGAGAGATAGGAACACTTAAACCCGGCGCGTGCGCCGACCTCGTGCTGTTCAAGCTTGAGGAGGGCAGATTCTCCCTTTCAGACACCAAGAAGCAGTTAAGAGTCGCCGCCCGGAGGCTTAGACCTATGATGGTTGTCAAGGGCGGTGAGGTCTACCGGCCCTGATATGAGCAGCCTACGCTCCAGCTCTTACAGCCTCGTCTGCTCGACTGAAGGTTAGGCCACGGATGCTGAGGAAGGCAGAGGGCCACCTCTGTCCACGGCTGGGATCAACCTGGGGGATGGAGCCCACCCATGGCCTAACCTTGGAGGAAGGGGTTCCTCGAACTGAGAGCCGCGCAGAGCTGCCTTTTAAGTTTTAGGTGTAAAACGAAAAACTCCGCCACAGGGGGGATTTCAATCGCCGTGCTTACAGATCCATAGCCTATAGCGTAGTCCGTCGCCTAGTGTTTCCACCCCTGTACTTGTTTGAGCGCATCCATCGCGCCGCCGAGCAGGAAGCCTACGTCGCTGCTTAGGGCGCAGAATCGGAAGCCGCGTTTGACCGCGTCGTTGATGTGCGTGGAGCCCGGCCGGAGGTAACAGTGCATGCCTGGGGCTACGCCGTGGGCCTTCGCCGCGTCCACTATCCTGTTCAGGGCGTCTATGAACCTCTGCGACTCGGTCTGGCCCCTTATGCCCATATCGATCGTGAGGTCGTTCGGGCCGACGAAGCAGGCGTCCACACCCTCGACGGAAAAGATAGCGTCTAGGTTCTCGATGCCCTTCACGGTCTCTATCATCACGACGACGAGCGTCTCGGCGTTCGCCGTCTCGAAGTAGTCGGGGTCTCGGAAGGCTGCAAGCCTAGGTCCGGCGCCTCGCTCCCCTATCGGCGGGTACTTCATGTACCTTACGAGGCGCTTCGTCTCCTCGGCCGACTCTATCCTCGGCACGACGAGGCCTGTAGCCCCTGCGTCTAGGGCCTTCTTCACCCAGATCAGGTCGTTCCACGGGATCCGGGCCATAGGCATACATTCTTCGCGGTTATACAGCATCGCCTGAGCCATGTGGTGGAACGTCTCCACCCCATACGGGCTGTGCTCCATGTCGCATACCAGCCAGTCGAATCCCAGGTCGGCAAGCTGCATCGGGATATCCGGATGGCCGATCGTGATCCATGTGCCGACCGAGACCTGACCAGCCTTAAGCTTCGCCTTGACAAGGTTCTTCAAGCAGACACCTGCCCGAGACCACGTAAGCCATCCCTAGAGCAAAAGCCTTGTGGCTCCCAGGCTATCACTTTCCCCGCGGAACACTACAAGGTTGAGATGCTCGGTGTTGTTCTACGCGTCGTTAACGTTTCTGAACCGTCGAGAGCATAAGCCTGAGAGATGCACCCCATATCTGGGGTGAGTCCCCTCTTTGGAGGAGCCTAAACAGCTTCTAGACGAGCTTCAGTCAACCCACTCTCCAAGGCCAAGCAAGTGAAAGCGTGTTTATCTGTATAAATGAGAGGCATGGAAAAAAGTGAACACCTTTCCATAAAAAAGCCCTCATCATTTGTTCGCGTGATCGAATTCCCCTTTCTCCGTGACCATCTAAGGGGTCCTAGTAAAGCAAGCAGTCAAGCGCCTTCAGCTGGATCGTAACCTTATTACCTCTAGAAGGGGTCTTGTTCCGCAGGAGTCTGAGAAGTCGCTCCCTAACCAAACGTATCGGAGGGGTTTGCTGGAGGCTACTAGGCTACTAGCATCGTTGAGGTGCTCGCGGGAGGGGGAGTGGAGGTGACCGGAAGCGGTAAGGTCGTCGGGAAGACCGAGCCATGTAACGTCTCCCAACTCTGGCAACGAGTGATTGGCGCGGAAGAGTTTCTGTTCCTTCCGATCGACGAGCTGCTGCTCCGGTTGAACGCCTCCCGCTACGGCTTGAGTTCTCAAGAGGTGGAGGCTCGTCTCCAAATCTACGGTCGCAATGAACTTGCCAGAA
>JAWCPE010000210.1:0-3184 GCA_038870415.1 Bathyarchaeia archaeon | reverse complement strand
AAACGCCTCGCGAAGGCTGTCGCGGGGGACGTGGAGAAGGCGCATCTGGAAGGGGCGCGTTTCATCGACCGGTTCGTAAGGGTTAAAGCGGCGAAGGCAGATGTGGTGGTCACAAGCAACTCCGGCTATCCTCTAGACCGGGACCTTTATCAGGCGGTGAAGGGGATGGCTACGGCGGAGCCGCTCGTGAAGGACGGCGGCTTCATAATCGTCGCCTCCGAGTGCCGCGACGGCATAGCTCACCCGAAGTTTGAAGGGATAGTCGCTGGGACGAAGACGCCTGAGGAGCTACTCGAGAAGATCAGGGCCCCAGGCTTCTCTGAGGTCGACCAGTGGGAAGCACACATCATGGCTAGGGTCCAGTCTAAGGCTCACGTGATAATGGTCACGAGGGGGATCTCAAGCCGCGACCTAGCCCGGATGCACCTCAGCTACGCCAACTCCATCGAGGAAGCATTAGCTCAGGCGCGCACCACGCTCGGGCGGAGACCGGAGATCACCGTCATCCCGGAGGGGCCCTACACGATCGTGGAACCCCAAGCCGGTCTCTGAGAGGAGCCGCGAAACGAGGAGTCCGCGCTGCTAGCAGGTCGCATCGAGGTAAGGTTTGTTTGGAGGCGGGCCCGGCGGGAGTCGAACCCGCGACCATTCCCCCGAGGGTTGCAGGGGGCCTCGTCCGGGTTTCCTCAAGGGCATCCTGTAAAAGCCCGGTACTCTACCTTGCTGAGCTTCCCAGCCTCGCCGGGCGACTTGAGGCTTACGGGCCCTAGGCCCGCCGAGACGCGTATCAGAATACGGCAAGATATAGGTTTGCTCTGCCTAGTGGGCTCTGTGAACTTATGGCTTCACACCCTTCATAGCAGCACCGTCTGGTGCCTTGCTGCATAGCTGGGTTGCTGTCGTCTCTTGGGGTCTAGGCTCCTGACGAGTTAGAGCCGGTTAGGTCACGGTTATGAACGACGGAGCAGTTCCCGGCCCGCTAAGGTTGAGGCCCTCGAGGCCCTTCCACTAGGGCGTTGAGAGCCTGCGCTCGAAGCTGCGCGTAGAGGAGCAGATCCCTGATCAGGTGAGGTGAGGGGTATGCGGCCTGCAAGCCGACCGTGTAGGCTTCGCGGAAGGCCTTTACGAGAAGATGCGGGACGGTCTCAGGCGTCGCATAGCCAGCATTGATCGCCAATGAGAGAGCGGTGCTGTAGCCCCGTTGGAAGCTAGCCTTGACCCCGTCGAGGTCTAGCTTGAGCTGTTCTTGGCTGAGAACGAGTCTCTCCGAGTAGGCGGCCTTCACGGTGAGGCCGGCCTCTATCGGTTTGATGCCAAGCCTCGAAAGGACAGCGGCGACCTTAGGCGAGATCGTCTCGCCTCGTTTCGCGACTACCGTGTCTTTCACGACCCAGACGCTTCCGGACTCTATCCGGGTCTGGATGCCCACGTCCGTGAACTCGCTGATGACCGGTCCCGGCGGCAGGCCAGTATTCCCAGAGGGGACGATTATGTCTGCCGGGGCGATGTCTCCTGCCTTCGCCGGCGTCTTCACCTTGCTCTGTTCTAGGAGCCTCACGAGTTTGAATGGGTTCTCCTTGGCGAAGAGGAGCATGTTCTGGCCGGTTAGGTGTTCTCCCAGCTTGTCCATGCCTTCACCTGCCTTCTCGAACGCTCTCTTGGCAAGCGAGTTCTTGAGGGCTTTCAGCACCATCTGGCCTCGGAATCTCCTCCTCAGCTCTTGGAGCTGGGCCGCCCTCACTTTCTCTAGGCTAGCGACGGCTACGGTCGGGTACTCCTTCAACAGTTCTACGGTCTTCGCTACCTCTTCCTGTTTCGTCATCTTGGCAGACAAGTCTCTCGCCTATCCTAGGGGCACCTTCACAGGCGCCGACATGGTCGTCTTAAGGAGTATCTCGCCGATGTTCCTCGAACCTCTCTCAAGCCTAGCCTCAACCCTGTTCACGACGGCCAGCACGTTCTCCGCGACCTGCTTAACGTCCATGTCGACTCCGCCTACCCTGCATTGGATGACGGGTTGGTCCTTGACCCGTACCCGGACGCTTCTCCGGCCTCTCTCGATTATCGCTTCGATGGGCGCATTCGGCGGCACAGGCGTAGGCATCTTCCCCCTGGGTCCTAGGTATCCGCCTAGGATGCGGCCGATTAGCGGCATCATCGTCGCCTCTGCGAAGAACATGTCGTAGCTCGACGCTAACGCCTTCCCCGCCTTCTTATCTCCCCCCAGTCTCTCGAGGCCTTCGCGGTCCAGAAGCAGGTCTACGCCCGCCCTCTGAGCCCTCAGATGGAGGTCGCCCGAAGCTATGACGCATATCTTGAGGGGTTTGGATACCGCGTGCGGCAGCTCCACAAGCTCGTTAAGCTTGCTCTCTGACCTCTTCAGGTCTAGGTCTTTCAGGTTGATGATCAAGTCGATCGACTGATTGAAGCCTTTCTCCGGCATGGACCGCTTGAGCATCTCCACCGACTTTACGATATTTCCGAAGTCTACAGGCATCTTGCTCTTCACTACCGTAGTGGAGTCCCTAGGTTTCCTCGGCCCTCACGACTGCACTTGCTTTAAAAACCTTTTTCTCCAACACTCAAGGTTCTCCCTATCTTGGCGGTATCGCCGGGGAGCCGCGGCTAGAAGTTGCTCGTAGCCGCTTCAGGCTTCAAACACAGGCTTAGAAAGATGGTTCCATACCCGCCTGCTAGAAGGCCCTGAACCTGTCTTTCTTAGCGTTGCAGATGGGGCATACATCTGGCGCTTCGCCTTCGACGGTGTATCCGCAGGAGGCGCATATATGTATGGGCCCAAGCTGGACATCTTGGCCGTTCTGGACCGTATCCTTGGCCTTCTGGAAGAGCGCCGCGTGCACCTTCTCCGTCTGGTAGGCGTAGTTGAAGGAGCGAGCTGCTCCCTGTTCCCCCTGCGACCTAGCAGTCTCAAGATACGTGGGGTACATCTCGTTGACCTCGAAGAGTTCGCCGTCGATGGCGATCCCGAGGTTCTTCAAGGTCTTACCGGGGCCGAAGCCTGCCATCCCGATGGTGAGGTATCCTCCCTCTAGGTAGGCGAGGTTGCTGAAATGGTTTGATGCATGGATCCGCTCCGCGTAACTGATAGCTTTGAAAAGCCTCGCCACGTTTGGAAAGCGTTCAGCCTCAGCTATCTCCGAGAAGATGACGTACCGCATATAGG
>JAWCPE010000209.1:0-3185 GCA_038870415.1 Bathyarchaeia archaeon | reverse complement strand
CCCTCGCTAGGTCGCGGTCTTGCGTGATAGCGCTTCCTTTACGGAGGGCCGTGAGCCTGAACGGTGAGCCGCGATACCACGTCCTGCCGTAATCCCAACCTGTCATCTTTAGCTCTTCCTCACCCCTTTGTACCTTCTCGTGGTAACGCACATAAGTGAAGTGCGTTAGGCTCCTGCTGAGGTTGAAGGGTTGCCGTCGACGGTCATCGTGGGCGCCCAGTGGGGGGACGAGGGTAAAGGCAAGGTTGTCGACTACTACGCGGCGAGAGCTGACTACGTTGTAAGGTTCAACGGGGGGAATAACGCCGGCCACACCGTCGTCGTGGGCGAGAAGACGTACCGTTTCCACCTACTCCCCTCCGGTGTCCTAAGGGGGAGAGAAGTCGTCATCGCGAACGGTGTCGTAGTAGACCCCAAAGTGCTCCTAGAAGAGGTCGCGGCCATGGAGACAGCCGGGTTCTCAGTCCGCCTCTCCATAAGCGAGAGGGCTCATGTCATCTTCCCGTTCCACAAAGCTCAGGATGCGCTGGAGGAACGCCTCAAGGGAGCCTTAGCCGCTGGCACGACGCGCCGCGGCATCGGGCCCTGCTACGCGGACAAGGCGGCGCGGTTCGGCGCCACCATAGGCGACCTCTTAGACCCCGAGGCTCTGAAGGAGAAGCTCGACCTGCTAGTCCCGTTGAAGCAGAAGCTCTTCAAAGCCCTAGGCGAGGAGACTCCACTCGACAAGGACACGATACGCGAGGAGTATATGGGCTACGCGGAGAGACTGCGCGGCCACGTTCGAGACACGACGCGGCTGTTGAACGACGCACTTCAAGGCGGCGCGAGGGTTCTCTTCGAGGGGGCGCAGGGCACCCATCTGGACATAGACCATGGCATATACCCGTACGGCACCTCGTCGAACTGCATCGCGGGCGGAGCCTGCACGGGAGCCGGGGTTTCACCCAAGATGATCGGCGAGGTTATCGGCGTTGTGAAAGCCTACACCTCCCGGGTCGGACAGGGGCCTATGCCGACGGAACTCCACGGCGAACTGGGCGACCATATCCGCGAGGTCGGCGGCGAGTACGGGACGACGACCGGGCGACCTCGACGCGTGGGTTGGCTCGACCTCATGCTGGTCACGCATGCCCACATGGTGAACGGTTTCTCCCGCCTCGCCGTGACGAAGCTCGACGTCCTAAGCGGCATCGACCCCTTGAAGATATGCGTCCGCTACAGCATCGGAGGCGAGGAGACCTCCCAGTTCCCGGCGAGCGTGAGGAAGCTGGCGGAAGCGCGACCGGTCTACATCGACCTGCCCGGATGGCCTCAGCTGACGAGGCAAGAATGGAGAAGCATCGCTTCGAGGGGCTGGGACGCGCTCCCGGGGAATGCGAAGCTCTACTTGAAGACGATAGAGGAGACCGTCGGGGTGCCGGTATCCCTTATCTCCGTAGGACCCGCAAGAGACGAGACGATCGAGGTCGAGTAGCTAGGATAGACCCAGCTACGAGCTAGGCCCGAACCGCGCTTGCCTTAGCTTCTAGTATCGCTTGTACGAGGTCTTGCTGCGTAACCCCGAGGACCCTCAACCCGATCCTGTCGGAGACTTCGCGGATCCGGCTCTTCAGGGCTTCCTCTTCTACGGGCGTACCTACGAGGCCTTTCTCCAACATGGATATGGCGCCTATATAGGGTTGGGTGAAGAAGTCCCCGGATATCGCGACCTCGCTGATCTTCTCGTCCACAACCTCCATCGTCACCCTTACGAGTTTGCCGGCTTTGTAAGCGGCCTCGCATATCATGATGCCTTCCTTAACCTTGACTCCCCTACTCGCCTGGGCGTAGAGCCTCTCATGATCTAGGTCTTTCATGAATGTCCACGCATCCGTCTTCCTCTCCTTGAGCAAACTGGTGAGGTGCGATCTCTCTAGAGCGGTGACAGAGCCTGCCTCTAGACTCGTTCCTAACTCTTCCTGGAACGCTTCTACGAGGAGCCGCTTAACCTGCTCCCTTGGAGGCGTGTAGCCCAAAGCCTGGTTGAGACTGGTAAGCCATTCCGCCATCGACTTCGCCAGCTTGTCTCGGAACTTCTCACTCGGCACCTTCAGGATCTGCGTCATCAAGGCAACAGGGCATTCTAGCAGGATGTCGCCGGCGAGGACGTTCGCCTCCTCGATGGAGACGGCGCCGTTGCCGGAGACCTTCCGGCCGCCTACAAGGATGTCGTTAGGCTCCCTCACCGCGGCGTCAAGCCCGAGCCTCCGCAGGGCGTGCACGACGGGTTTCAGGAACTTCGCGTAGAACCCTAACGTGTCACTGGGACACTCGGGGCTCCGTTTATTCACGATTATGAAGTAGTCTTGCTCCCAGGGGCCGTCGAGGATGGCGCCTCCCCCTATGGACCTTCGGACGAGGTCGAAACCCATAGACCGCACGTAGTCAAGGTTGATCTCATTCTCCACCTGCTGGTGGTAGCCTACGTTGACGAAGGGCTTTGACGGATGGTTCAGGATGAGCGTGTTCGGCGAAGCCCCCTGACTGACGGCCTGCCCGACCGCCTCATACAGGTTCGTCATAACGTACCCGTCGACAGCCCCAGCATCTAGAAGCCTCCACTCCGCGGCTTCTCGCGTCATGCGAAAACCGAGCTTGAAAATTCACCAAGCCTCAAGATAAGCTATGCCGCCCAGAGGCAACCTAGCTCCTTCGCCTTGGACTACGCACAGGTCCAGAGAGCTGCCAAGCTGGGCGTCGACGTTCGGTCGGAGGCTGACTACCGCGTTGTCACGAGCCGACCTTTGAACGAGATGCGTTGAGACCTGCTTCATCTCGTCTTCGCAGGCTCCTGAGCAGGCGAGTTCACAAGCCCTAAATGTCATCTGTCGGGGCTACCTAGTGAAGGTGACAGCTATCACCCTCACTTGGTCGCAGGTGTCTTCGCATCGGTCGGCGGTGTTCTCGATGGCGTCCATGAGCTGGGCGAGGAGTATGATCGAGCCCACCGTCAGGCGTCCTCCCACGTCGAGCTTGCTGATTAAGCCCCTCGCCTCCTGGTAGAGCCTGTCGACCTCTTCCTCATACGCCTCCACTTGGTCCGCGGCTTGCAGCGACTCCGGTATACGTCTGTCCACGAGTTTCGCTATGCAGTCGTCAAGTTTGAGGGTGCATTCGCGGACGACTTCGGCCATCTTGACCGC
>JAWCPE010000208.1:0-3192 GCA_038870415.1 Bathyarchaeia archaeon | reverse complement strand
CCGTTCTTCTCGGGCTTCCAGTAGTTGTAGCAGATGGGGAAGCTCCAGGCGATGACGAATCGAGCGGTGCCTCTCTCCCCCGGCTTGATGTCGAGGTGGGCTGCGAGCGAGCAGTGGTCTTGGACGCCTTCCGCCGTCGCCGGATAGCGTCGATTCCTGAACCGTCCAGGCGAGGTTAAGTCTCTCCAGTAGATGCCTAGGTTGTCAAACCAGGCCCCTCGGAACCAGTACTCCTGGTAGCTGACCTCCGCCGCGTCGGTGGCTATCGTTAGGTCTCCGGAATCCAGCTCGCCGCTCTGAGTCGAGGTGAGCTTGACGAAGCGAACTCTCCCCTCCTCGCCGAAGGTGTTCACGGTGGTGCCCCTCCGCAAAGGGTTCTGTACGGAGAGGCAGACCGTGTACGTGACCTGTTGACCCGTAGTGTTCCGGGCTTCGACCTCAAAGAAGGCGGCGGGTATGCTAGAGTCCACATCGTTAAGCGGAATGAGGGGGGCGAACGCCGTCATCCGTACCTCCCCTGGGAAGCCCTCGTCAACGAATCTAAGCCGTGCGACCGGGTACTCGCCTTGAAACTCGACCTCTTTGAAGTGGGGTAGACCTGCCAGGTAATCCCTGGAAGGGCCGAAACCGAACGATTGGTACCCCGGCCTGCCCATCTCGCCTGAGTAGGGTGGGGGCAGGTCGCCGTTCAGAACCCGAGCGTCGAGCAGCCTCCCCTCCGTCTCAGCCTTGACGGCGAAGTGGGAGAACCCGTTCGTACTCCTCTTGTTCGGCCTGTTGAAGATCTCCCAATCGATAAGTCGGCCGTTCCCGGCGAGGCTTATGCAGCCGGTCCCGATGCCGCCCAGAGGGAACGAGATCTCCTTCGTCCTTGCCCCCGTGTAGACAAAGGGCTTCATGGTTTCCAGTAAGGCATGTCTTGCTCCTGAAAAGCTTGACACCTCGAGGAGATGGGGCGAGGTCAAGCCGTCGAAGGTAGGGAGCCTATACCCTAGCTCACCTACCGCGCAGGAGGCCTTGCGGGTGAGCGAAGACGACAGGAAGTCGGCGAGAAGAGCCCTGAGGCCCTGCGTGGGAGAGGGCTGAAAGGAAACGTTCTACAGGCGTCCAAGGCCGCTGCCAGACGTAGTGTTTCTTGCGGAGTAGGAATTCTATTCGTTTCAGAAGAAAGGCGTATGTAGCACTGGAAGATAGCTGCCAGCCTTAAGTCGGCCAAAGAGAAAAGCGTTTGATCGGCGGCAACGGTCTTTTCCCTCTTAAGGTTGGTCTAGCTGTGACTCTTTAAGAAAAGAAAGACCCGCCATCCACCACGACAACCCA
This sequence comes from Bathyarchaeia archaeon, assembly GCA_038870415.1. Taxonomy (GTDB): domain Archaea; phylum Thermoproteota; class CALKCG01; order B24; family JAWCPE01; genus JAWCPE01. The sequence continues at coordinate 1,872 of JAWCPE010000208.1, read as the reverse complement.
CACATACCCTGGGATGGTTGACTCGAGGGTTAGTCTTATAAGGTGTAAGGCCTACCTTTATCATAGGAGCTGGCCAGGTCCAACCTGAGGCCAGAAGAAAGACTTACTTACGCCGGGAGTATGTTCTTAGTATTGGAACTCGATGGTTCCCCGAGGCTGGGCCATCCCGCTCATCTGGGCTTCGCTTGGTTTTCTGCTCTTTCTCAGCGGGCTTGCCTCAAATAACGTCGTTACGATGGTTATTGGAGTATCCCTAGGGCTTGCGGGCGTATCCGCATCTCTCACCGCCTTCGCTAAGTGTGAGCGTAGGGTTGAGAAGGCTGTCGAGGCAGTCGCCGCGTTTGGAGCGATGGTCCTCATCGTCTACGGCTACGCTATCACGGGAAGCCTCATCCTCGGCGTCCTCACCCTCTTCATAGCCGCCATGCTCGTCCTCGCCTTCGCAGCCTCATATCTTATTCCTAGAATCCGCAGCCAGTCGGCAGCGAAGACTAGGCGGGAAGCCTAGAATGGGCGGCGTTTTGGCGAAAAGTATTGGAAGCCTCTGAAACCAGTAGAAAAGGGGCCTTCGTCCACTTTTGAAACTTTTCCTGCGAAGCAATGGTTAGCTTTCGGTCTTGCTGCTGGAATGGCTGGGCTCCTTGGAGCCGCGTCGGCATCGTATCTCATCCAAGGAGAGGTGAACTGGGGTAGTTCTGCAGCTATAGCTCTGGGAGGGCTCCTATGCTCAGCCGTGATGAAGCAGCTGATGAGGAGGAGATGAAGATGCGTCGCGATTCCAATGACCTAATCGCAGCGGGAGTGTCAGGGCCTTCGCTGAGACCCCCTCTCCCTACTGGTCTCTCTAGGTCGGCTTCAGATGCTCCCAGCCCTTGGGTTGAACCGCCAGCTCTTGCCCTTGCCGGATCATCCGGACTCGGCGCTCCTCCGCCACGTAGCCGATCCTCCACAGCCTTGAACCCTCCTTCTCGACGGCGGCGGCTGCAGCTTCCCAGCCGTCCGGCCTAACGGAGACGAGCAGTTCGAACTCTTCGCCCCCCTCGTAGAGGACTAGGTCTACCGGGTCTAGCTTGTTGTGCTCCGAGAACTCGTAGGCCTCTGGGCAGGGAGGCAGCTCGGTGATCGCTACGCCTACGCCGCTCGCCTCCGCGAACTGGTGAAGAGAGACGGCGAGGCCGTCGCTGATATCCATCCCGCCCGTGACTACGCCTGCGGCGGCCAGGCTGAGGCCTTCGCGAAGCCTAGCCCTCGGCATGTAGACGGCTTTAAGGGCTTCCCGCTCTACGTGTCTGCTAGGCGATGGAAGCCCTTCGAGCAGCATCTTGAAGCCTACTGCCGTCAACCCTATCGGGCCTGTGACCGCCAAGATGTCGCCCGGCCTCGCTCCTGTCCGCTTAATCAGCCTTCCCGGCTCCGTCAAACCGAGAACGGTGCCTGCGAGGATTAGCTCTTTCGCTTCGCCTGTGTCGCCTCCGAGGATGTAGGTGCCGTACTCCTCTGCGGCGTCCTGAAGCCCGGAGGCTACTTCCTGGACCGCGTCTAGGCTCATGTCCCGTGGGAGGCCCCACGCGAAGAGTAGGCCGAGCGGCTCGGCGCCCTTCGCGGCTAGGTCGGAGATGTTCGCGACGGCGGCTTTCCTCCCGGCTTGGCGGTAGGTCATCCCCGGCAGCCTGTCTGTGGACTCCACGAACATGTCCATATGCGCTACGAGGACGAGTCCATCTGCGACCTGCTTAGCCACAGCGTCGTCCATGCCTAAGCCAAGTAGCTCCTCAGGGTCGCGAGCTAACAGTTTATCGATAAGCCTGATCACTCGTCTTTCGCCGAGGTTTCCCGCCGTTGCCAAAGTTTCCCTCCCTAGGTCAGCCATTA
>JAWCPE010000207.1:0-3197 GCA_038870415.1 Bathyarchaeia archaeon | reverse complement strand
CTCCACATCGGCTGGGAGGTCACCCTCAGCGAGAAGGGAATCCACGTACCCTCCCAGACCCATAAGCTGTTGGAGCGCCTGATGCAGCTGATCGAGGCTCAAAAGGCGACAAGGCTTATTTTACTGGGCGACGTGAAGCATACCGTCGCGCGGGTGGAGATGTCCGAGTGGCGCGACGTGCCCGACTTCTTCGAGAAGCTCTCAGCCAGGGTTCCCGAGGTGACTGTCATCCGCGGGAATCACGACGGCGACCTAGAAGCCCTCACGCCTAGAAGCGTCGAGACGGTCGAGCCGACAGGCATCCAGCTATGGGATGAGATAGGGCTCTTCCATGGGAACACGTGGCCTGCGCCGAAGCTCCTGGAGAGCCGCATCCTGATAATTGGGCATATGCACCCCGTCGTCACCTTCAGAGACCACTTCAACTACCGGATGATCAGACCCGTCTGGGTAAGAGCTACCTGCGCCTGCAAGCTCCTAGCCCCACAGTTCCTGAAGCATAGAGGGGTGAAGAGCGGCGAGGACCCCGTCGAGACGGTGAAGCAACGGTTCAGCGTTAAGCCTAGAGATATGGGTATCATCATTATGCCCGCGTTCAACGAGTTCCTAGGCGGACAGGCGATCAACAAGAGGGAGGGGCCGCTCGCAGGCAGAGGGATAAGGGACCATGTGGGCCCTCTACTCCGCTCCGGATGCGTAGACCTAGACGCCGCCGAGGTCTACATGCTCGACGGCACCTTCCTCGGCTCGCTCAAAGACCTGAGGGCTCTCGCCTAGCAAACCGTTACCGCACCACGTCGCCTGCTAAGTGAGAGCGACGGAGCCATCCTCGTAGAAGACGGAGCCTCGGTCAACCTCCTTATACGGGTACTTCGCCAAGGCTTCCTCGTTCAGCTCGACGCCCAGGCCTGGCTTCTCGGGGGGCTTCAGGTAGCCGTCCTCTAGCTTCAACGGCTCTTTGACGATCTCGCTTCTAGGCGGCCTATCGTCGGGGATGTACTCCAAGATGAGGAAGTTCGGCGTAGACGCCGCTATCTGCGCGCAGACGGCGGTCCCGACGGGGCTCATCGGGTTATGCGGCGCCAGCCATACATAGTACGTGTCGGCCATCGCTGCGATCCGTTTGCACTCCATGATGCCGCCGCAGACGCAGGGGTCCGGCTGGACGATATCAACGGCTCGCTTCTCGAGGAGCTCCCGGAAACCGTACCGGGTGAAGAGCCTCTCCCCCGTCGCGATGGGGATGCTCGTATGCGCCTTCAGCTCTAGCAGTGGTCCTACGTTCTCGTAGAGGAAGGGCTCCTCGAAGAACAACGGCTTGTAAGGCTCCACAGCTTGCGCCAGCTTGATGGCCGTCGAGGCGTTATAGACGATCCCATGCACGTCCAAGGCGATGTCTACGTCCTCGCCGACCGCTTCGCGTACGGCTTTAACTCTGGTTGCGGACTCTCGGACCATGGCGTTCTCGCCTAGGACGTTATAGTTCCACGGTTGGGGGCCGAACTTCACTGCCTTAAAGCCCCTCTTCACGACCACTTGAACGTTCTCCGCGAGCTCTTCAGGCGTCCTGCCGCCTGCATGCGTGTACACCTTAATTTTGTCACGGCATCTTCCGCCGAGGAGCCTCCAGACAGGGACGCCTAGGCTCTTACCTAGGATATCCCAGAGCGCGTGTTCCAGTCCGCTCAGCGCGCCCATGTCCACGGTTCCCAGAGGGAACCTGGGGAAACGGTACATCGCCTGCCAGTGAAGCTCTACATCCCTCGGGTCTTTCCCGATGAGCCAGTGGCGGAACTGGTGAACAGAGGCCTCCGTAGCCTTATCCCTGACGGTGTTGTAGGCTTCCCCTATCCCCTCGATGCCTTCATCCGTCGTGAGCTTGACGAAGATCCAGTTCCGCCCGCCATAGTTCACGAGAAACGTCTTCAAACCCGTGATCTTCAAGCCTCAACTCCCTCCCGTCGCAGATGAGGAAACCCTATGGCAGGCGGTGTTATATGCGTATCTCACTCATGGTGCCGACTAGCCGCGGTGCAAAGCCTTGGACTTAAGAATCGCTGGTTGAGGCTAGTTCGCGTCAGGGCCTCTATGCAGCTGTCTCGTTGTTGAGTATTCCTTGGGCGGCTATGATGCCAGACATGGAGGCTTGGACGAGGCTTCTTGTGACCCCTGCGCCGTCCCCGGCAGCGTAGAGGCCCTTCACCGGGGTTTCGAGATGCTCATTCAGCTCAGGCCGGGAGCTGTAGAATTTGACCTCCACGCCGTAGAGCAAGGTGTGGTCGCTGTAGACGCCCGGCGAGACCTTATCCATCGCTTCCAGCATCTCAAGGATATCTGACAGGTATCGGTAGGGTAGGACGTAGCTCAGGTCTCCCGGGGTCGCCGTCTTCAACGTGGGGTTGACGATGCTACGCTCGATCCTCTCACGGGTCGACCGTCTTCCACGCTTGACGTCGCCCAGCCTCTGGACGATGACGCCTCCGCCTATGATGTTCGCAAGCCTCGCGATGTACTTGGCGTACGCGATGGGTTCCTTGAAGGGCTCCGTGAAGGCGGTGCTGACGAGGACGGCGAAATTCGTGTTCTGCGTCTTCTTCTCCGCGTAGCTCTGCCCGTTCACGGTGAGCACGTCATCGTACAGCTCGGTTATGACCTCGCCGTTGGGGCATGCGCAGAAGAGCCGCACCTTGTCGTCGAAGCTCTTCGAGTAGTATACGAACTTCGGCTCGTAGAGCACCTGGGCCAAGTCGTCCATCACGGGGGCGGGGACCTCCACCCTTACGCCGAGGTCTACAGGGTTCGTCACGGTTTGGAGGCCGAGCCGCCGCCCCTCTGAGAGAAGCCACTCTGAGCCGCTCCGCCCCGGCGCGAGGATCACATGCCTCGCCGAGAACATCTCATCCTTGTTCGTCGTGACCCCCTCAACCCTACCGTCCTTAACGATGAGGTGCGCCACATCCGTCCGGGTTCGCATCTCAACCCTCGGCTTGAGGTAGTCCCGCATCGCTCGAAGCACCTCCGTGCACTTTTCCGTGCCTAAGTGTCGCAGCTTTACAGGGATCAGGCTAAGCCCGGCCAGAGATGCTTTCCGCCTGATCTCGTCCACGGCATCGAGGTCAGTGCCGTAAAGCCGGTTGGGGGCACCGAACTTCAGGTAGATCGAGTCCACCTTCTCAGCTAGCGTCTCAAGTTCGCTC
>JAWCPE010000206.1:0-3200 GCA_038870415.1 Bathyarchaeia archaeon | reverse complement strand
TCCCCTTCTTCACCTGGACCATGTAGGGTGCATGGTCGATTCCAGGGCCGTGCTCGTAGACGGCGAAGTCGCATCCGAACTTGATCCCGGTCGTTACCACGTACCCTTTCCTTCTCAGGTCGCTGTAGACCTTGTACTTCGCATCGAACTGGTCTATGGCCTTACGTGCGCACCGTTTCAGGCCTGCCTGCGTGATCCTCTTCCCAGTGAACTGGTCTACGACGTTAAGCCTCTTCGTCTCAGCTAGGTAGTAGCCTTCCATAGGGTCCAGCAGCAGGGGCACGTCGAACTCCGCCGTCTTCGGCTTCGCGATGCCAACTGGCTTGCCGAAGTAACCGGCCTTATAGAGTTCTGAGCCCTCTGCCGGGTCCCAGACGATCAGCCTGTCCCCTAGGAGGGCGGCTTGATGCTTTTCCCGACCCATGCCGTCACCTAGTCTGAGAAGACAAGTATCTGAGCGTCGTCGGCCGCGTCTTCTGCTAGGTCCGCGGCGTTCTCTAAGAAGAAGAGGATGTCGCGGAGCAGGAGTATAGGGGCGATCGGGAGGTTGCTCTTGAGTACTTTAAGGTCTGACTCCCTGTAGAGCGCGTCAACCCTTTCTTCGAGGGAGTTCACGTTCTTCCTGACCTCAACTGCTTTCGAAGGGTTCATGCTCAGGGTGAAGATTGTCTTTGCGAGCTCACCTGTTGTCTCAACCACGGCTCCAGACATCTGCGCCAGGTCCGCGCCGATATCCTGGACCAGCACATGTCCCATCGAGGAGAGGGCGGCTATTCTGTAGGCCGCCCCCTCGAAGCTGTCTGTCATAGACGAGAGCGTTGACAGTAACCGCGTCACATCTCCTCTGCTGAGCAGCATAGGCCCAGTCTTCGTCAGAGCTAGGACCGTCTCCCGCTGCGCGTCCTTCGCCTTCCTATTCAGCGCTATCAAAGCCTCAAGCCCCTTCTGAACCTCCTCATGATTGCCGGCTGTGTAGTTGTCCCACATCATGGCCACGCCGCGGGCCGCGTCTTGGACGAAGCGGGTGTGCTCCTGACAGAGGCTCAGAATCCTTCTCCTAGCCTGCTCATCAGACGTGAATGAGAAACCCAGACTCCTCACCAGCAGCGGAACAATCGAAGGCTTCACTACGTGAAGCGTCGCCAAGATTCTTAAGGTTTATGAACCTGCGGGCGTGTCCAACAATTGTCCTATCGCTGAGAATACCGTACGTCTTTCCATGCCTCGGGCATGGAGGTGGAAGACGCAGGATGCCCGACAGACCCGTCGCGATTCCCGAATCGATGGACGTGAAACGAATTATTGGACACGCCCTGAACCTGCTCCTTTCGCATGACTTGGCTTCCGAGTACTTGACAGACGCTTCTCGTCGTCGCCCTGAACGTCGTACGAGGAGAACGGCAGCCTCGACGGAGGCCGGACCGGAACTATGAGCGATGCGGTTATGCAGCAGAGCCAGAACCTGCAAGACGACGGAGGAGATGAAATTCTCCGCTATCGAGCGAGACTTCCAAGGGCACGGTGCCGTCGAGAAACGTTCACCTGCATCCAGCCAGAATACGTCACGCCATGTACTGTAGGTCCTTATCGAGTCTACTCGCTTCGCTTTAGAGGAGCCCCAAGCTCCGCAAAGGAGGCTTTGCCTTCGCAGTATCGTCTAATGGCTTCTCCGAGGCCGTTCACGGGGCTTCTGACCTGCTCCCAGGAGTCTCTGTCTCGCAGTGTTACGGTATTGTCGGTCAGGGTCTGGTAGTCTATGGTCACCGCCAGCGGCACCCCCATCTCGTCCGCCCTGACGTATCTCCTGCCTATGGAGCCGGCGTCATCATACGCCACGGTCAGGCCGGCATCTAGAAGGGCCCTCTGCAACTGCTGCGCCCGCTCAGGTAGGCCATCCCTGGTGACTAGCGGCAGGACTATGGCCTGAGTCGGCGCGATATCACGTGGCAATGCTATCACCAGCCTGTCCTCCTTCTCTTTCACAGCGTACTCCATCGCTACGTAGGTCAGCCTCTCAGCTCCGAAGCTTGGCTCCACGACGTGAGGGATGAAGCGTTCACCCGCCTCCTCCAGCTCCTCCTCTAGGATCTGTACCTGCTGCGGGTACACTTTCCCGGAGGGAAGCTCGTAGAAGCCGTTCTCCTCGAATGAGGCCTTAACCTTCTCCGGGTCGCTCTTCTGAAGCGCCTCGACCACGGCGGGGGTATTCTGTTTGAAAGCAGGGCCTAGCACCTGTGCGATAGGCCTGAGTTTAAGACGCTTCACCTTCCGCGGCTGCGCGAACGGTCTGAAGACAGTCATATCTTGCCCGCTGAACTCCATGTGTCGCCTTAAGTCGTAGTCAGTTCTGTAAGCGTGCCCTGAGACCTCTACCCAACCCCATCTCTCCAAGAGGACCTCTTGGTCGAAGCTCTGAGCAGAGTAGTGAGCCCTCTCCCACGGGAGCTTCTCGATGAACCTCTGCCTCTCCGCTGGGACGCCCAACTCTTCCACGAAGGCCTGAGCCAAGGCCATGAAGTAGGCCATCCACTCAGCCTTGATGAGGCCCTGCTCCACCGCTTGCCGGACGGTGACCGTTATGGGCTCTTCTCTGCCTTGCAGCCGGTCTCTCTCCAAGATGAGCCTCAGCTTGCTCTCTTCAACCTCGCCTAGTCTGGGGCAACGCGGCTCGGTGGGGTCGAAGAAGAACTCGATCTCCATGATCGTGAACTCCCTAAGCCGGATGGGGCCTTGCCTAGGCGAGATCTCGTTCCTTACAGCTTTCCCCACCTGGGCTACACCCATCGGGAGCCTTCCGCGTTCCACCTCGTAGAGCCGTTTGAAATCGGTGAACATTCCCTGGGCGGCCTCCGGCCTCCCGTAGCCTACAGCCTCGGAGTAAGGTCCAATCGTAGTCTGGAACATCGTCTGGAAGCTCGTTGGCTTACCGAACTCTCCGCCGCACTCAGGGCAGAGGATGCCCATCTCCTTCAGCTTGGCGTCGAGTCCGTCGAGGCTGAGCTTCTCCGCCTCTGAGCTGGAGAGGCCTCCGCGTTCAACCAGCAGGTGGTCGGCGCGGAACATCCCGCGGCATCTGGTACACTGAACCATCGCTTCGCGGAAATGCTCTACGTGGCCTGAGGCTTCGAAGACGATCCTCGGCGCAAAGATGGGCGTCTCGATCTCTAGCACACCCTGTCTGCGGATGAAGTAGTCGCGCC
>JAWCPE010000205.1:0-3263 GCA_038870415.1 Bathyarchaeia archaeon | reverse complement strand
GGTGATAGCCGTCTTGTACTGGCCGCTCCGGATGAGGTCTTGAGCTTGAGAGAGCTTGCCGGCGGCTTGAGAGGCGAGCTCCTCAGCTTCGGGGCTCTCAGGCTGCCGCTGTAGGAGCGAAGTCAACCTCTTCTCGACTCTGGACGTGATGTTCAACGCCTCTTGACGCCAGTAGCTCGCCTCGTGCTGTACCGCTTGGTCCACGAGGCTGGATGAGGCCTGAAGGTGAGCCATAGCCTCACGGTAGTTCTCAGCCTGCGCTTCTGCCGCTGCGAGGTTATACTCCCTCTCCGCTTGGGCTAAGAGCGCCAGGGCATTAGAAAGCTCAAGATGCTGCTCCTTAGCCGACGAGATTTTCTCGAGCACAATGGGCGCGAGTTGGTCGAAGAGCCGCTTGTAGGCATCGTAGATGACCACCGTGAGGTTTCCACCCATCCATCCTTGAAGCGGCCCAGGCTGCCCGGAGGGGTCACGCTCCTTGAACTGCACCCTCCCGTTGAAGAGGTGAGGCCCAGGTGCGATGTCGCCTGGAACGTTGAAGCTAAGGGATGAGTTCCACGATTCCCCCGGGAGAAGCCTAGCGGGTCTCCCTGAGAGGTCCACGCGGTAGAAGAAGAGCCTCGGCATCCAGTCCGGGTGCACGCCGATACTGTGAACCTCTATCTCATTGACGCCCATGTTCGTGACTTTTAAGGAGAGGTTGACCGTATCCCCTTGGTAGAGTTCAGCCTCGACCAGCTCCACGTCTAAGAGGAGGGAAGCCCCCTCCACCAGGAAGAACGAGGCAGCTCCGCTCATCGCCGCGACGGCCAGCATGAGCGTTATGAGAAGGCGCGCCCTCATCGAGAGATGAGACTTCACATGGCTGCGTACAGGTGAGCAAACCATTAAGCGTTCGCGCCCAGCCGCCGACACTTAAGCTTGACAGGTCTTGGCGCGAGGCTCTCAGTTCCTCCTATAGGAGGCAGCCTCTTAGCCATGTATGATGGAGCCTCCAGTATGAGCCCCATCAGAAGCCTCGGAGTGCATGCCCAACTGCGTCACATTATCGCCTTTTCAGCCGAGGTGTACATCGAGAGGTCAGTATCTGCGAGAGAAGCCAAGTCGGTGGGAGGCTGGCTCCTCATGCTCCTTTAACTTAGAGATGGAAAGCCATATAGGTGACTACCCGGTATAGGAGGGCGTCTCCAAGAGACCTTGAGAGACAGAAAAGGCATTAGGAGTCGGATGGGAGGTTAAAGGCATCATGAGTCAACCAAGACCTACGAACGCGATATACGTCGGGATGAAGCCTGTGATGAACTACGTCGTCGCTTGCATGTCGCTCTTCAACGCCGGCGTGCCCGAGATCCAAGTGATGGCGCGAGGCATGGCCATAACTAAAGCTGTCGACACCGTCGAGGTCATCCGTCGAAGCTTCATCAAGGACCTCGCCATAAAGTCCATCAACATAGGCACCGAGCAACTGACCAGCCAAGACGGCCGCACGAGCAACGTCTCGACGATGCAGATCGTCCTAAGCAGACCCACTGCACCGACGACAGCGTAGAACAACGCCGAGCATCATACCCCAACGCCCACAAGGCCAAGGGCGTAATAGACAGACGCCCTTCGGCCAGCTCTTTCTCTGAAACTACATCAAGACTACACGAAGGGAAAGAGTCAACTGGAGCTCTTCGCTAGGCTTTCGCCAAATCTGGGTTTTCCGCAGGCTCTCTTGGCGACATGAAAACCGCTTTAAAACACGTTCAGAGAGGCCATGAAAACCCTCGCGTCTCGAAAGACGGCATAGCCAAGCATCCCTCAGTCAAAGCGCGAGGCTCTGGTTATCATCCATGCGCCTCCAGGGCTTCGAGGAGCCTCCGGGCTCCAAGGCCGTCGTTGGGCAGCGAGAGCTCCTCCGGTATGCTGCCTCCACCATCCTTAAGGCATGCCTATAAGGCCTTCTTATCCACGTCTACGCCTACGCTTATCACCCTCCTTTCACCTCTCTTCTCTTCCGATCGGTCGGCTGGTCGGCTTACACGCGGCAGTCATCCAATCCATCCTAGCAGAGCAGTAGGGCGTCCGCTCAAGCATGGCTTATTCGCCTTCACCGACCCTCCTCTAGGTCATAACAGAGCTAAGCCAACCCGAAGAAGCAGGGCGGAAAGAACCCTAAAACGCCTTTCATGTATTCGCCTTAAGCCTTATATTGGATTCCGCCTGAACCGCGCGGTTTGAGGCCCCGGGATGAAGGTCACCAGGATGGAGGTCATGCATGTTCTCCCGAACTGGTCTTTCCTGAAGATGTACACGGACGAGGGAATCGTCGGTTACGGGGAGCCCGTGCTGGAGGGTAGGGCAAGGACGGTCGAGATGGCCGTTCGAGAACTAAGCGACTACCTGATCGGTCAAGACCCTCTCAGGATCGAGCATCATTGGCAGGCAATGTACAGGGACGCCTTCTACCGCGGCGGCCCCATCCTGACGAGCGCGATAAGCGGCGTGGAACAAGCACTCTGGGACATCTTAGGGAAGCACCTGAACGTGCCCGTCTACCAGCTCTTAGGAGGGACTTGCCGAAACCGCATACGCCTCTATGCTCACGCCCACGGCGGTACACCTGAACAATGCGCTGAAGCTGCCCTACGTAGGGTGAAGCAAGGTTTCACGGCTGTGAAGACCGTGCCCTTCGAGGCTACGCGGATCGTCGATACGCCAGAGGCTGTGAGGAAAGCGGAGGCGAAGATCAAGGCGATGCGGGAGGCCGTAGGCGACAAGGTGGACATAGCGGTCGACTGCCACGGGAGACTCAGCCCCGCGATGGGCGTCAGGATGGCGAAGGCCCTTGAACCCTACCATCTTCTGTTCTTGGAGGAGCCCTGTCTCCCGGAGAACGTAGATACGATGGTGACGGTTGCCAGGTCGACGAGCACCCCGATCGCTACAGGCGAACGACTCTTCACTAAGTGGGCATTCAGGGAAGTCCTAGAGAAGCAGGCCGCCTCGATCCTTCAACCAGACCTAAGCCACGCAGGCGGCATCTTCGAATGCCGGAAGATAGCCGCGATGGCAGAGACCTACTTCGCAGGCATAGCTCCCCACTGCCCGCTGGGCCCCGTAGCCCTCGCCGCCTGCATACAGCTCGATGCGTGCACGCCTAACTTCCTCATCCAGGAGCATGTGACCTTAGGAGAGGGTATCCTCAAGGAGCCCTTCCAGGTAAGAGACGGCTACATCGACCTACCTACAAAGCCCGGCCTAGGCGTGGAACTCGACGA
>JAWCPE010000204.1:0-3341 GCA_038870415.1 Bathyarchaeia archaeon | reverse complement strand
TTCTCCATGCTCCGTCTGATCGCTGGATTGCCGTAGTGAAAGGGCGTCCTCGAACGCAGAGGCGTAGGGGATGAACTACCTCTTCAGGGGCTTCTGCACTCGCGATCTCTAGGGCTTTCTGGAGAATGCTGGTTGAAGCCTTAAGAGGTTTGAGAGGCCGATCTGACGGCGGGACTGTAGGCGAATGGTCAAGCGGCTGGCTGTAGTTGACGGCGAGCTCTGTGTAGGATGTCAACTCTGCATGTTCGCCTGCGCCCGCAGGTATGGTCTTGGGGGCCTAGGTAAGGCCTGCATCTTGGCTACATCCACTGGGGGAATCGAGCGGGGTTTCACCGTGATCGTGTGTCGTGCTTGCCCTGATCCGCCCTGCGTTAAGGTCTGTCCGACATCAGCGCTTACTCCAAGGGTGGGAGGCGGCGTTCACCTCAGTCTAGGCAAATGCATCGCCTGCCACAACTGTGAAAGAGCCTGTCCCTTCAAAGCCATCTTTTGGGACAATGAGTTAGACAAGCCGGCTGTCTGCGTGTACTGCGGATTCTGCGCATCCTTCTGTCCCTACGGGGTCATAGCCCACGAAGAGGTCAGAGGCCCGACTAGCTTTGGAGTCTGAGCGCGCTCTGCGTAGGGTTCTGCATGTAGACCTCTCCGGGTGTAGGTTCTGGGTTGAGGACCGGCCTGAGCTCTTCGCAAAGCATCTTGGGGGGTCAGGTGTTGCGGCGAGGCTTCTACGGGAGGAGTGCCCAAAAGGGGCGGACCCCCTTAGTCCTGACAATGTGATCGTACTGGCCGTAGGACCCCTAACGGGGCTTTTCCCGATGGCCTCCAAGACTGTTGCCATGTTCAAGTCCCCCCTGACGGGGAACCTTGGGGAAAGCCATGCTGGCGGAAGGAGTGCCATAGCCCTAAGGCTGGCTGGGTACGGAGCGATTGTCGTCAAAGGCGCAAGCAGCATGCCCGTCTACTTGGCCGTTCACGAGGAGAAGGTGAAGCTCCGCGACGCCTCGGGAATCTGGGGTATGGCTAACAGCATAACTGTGGGAAGGGTTATCCGTGAACTGGAACCGAGTCCGGGCTTCAGGACGATTATGCGGATCGGCCGGGCGGGCGAGAACCTTGTCGCCTTTGCCAGCGTCAACACTGAGACCTACCGTCACTTCGGCCGCCTTGGGCTCGGGGCTGTCTTCGGAAGCAAGAAGCTGAAGGCCATCGTCATCTCCGGGAAACGCAGCATACGCGTTAGGGATATGCGGCTCTACAGGGAGGTCTACAACGACATCTTCAACCAATCAGTCAAGACTCCGGTGATGAGGAAGTACCACAACCTAGGGACCTCGATGAACGTGCTCCCTTTGAACGCCGCAGGCGCCCTTCCCACCCTCAACCTGAAGGGGGGCAGGTTTGAGGGGGCGGAGCAGGTATCGGGGGAGGCCTTCGCGGAGCACTACCTAGGACGGAGGGTTGCCTGCGCCCACTGCCCCGTGGCCTGCATCCATCTAGCTGCACTACGTGAACCATACGCCGCGGAGCCCTACTTCTACAAGACGACCATGGTCTCCTATGATTATGAGCCTATCTACTCCTTGGGCTCCATGCTGGGCGTCTCAGATCCAAAGGGTCTCCTGAGTCTCTTCCACGAGGTTGAAACCCAGGGCCTAGATGCTATGAGCGCCGGCGTGGTACTCGCTTGGGCTACCGAGGCCATGGAGAAGGAGCTTATATCTGTAAAGGAGACGCTTGGGCTTAGACTAACCTGGGGCGATTACGGAACGTATCTCAAAGCAGTAAGGCATTTGGCTAACAGAAGCAGCGACTTCTACCACACACTCGGGCAGGGCTTATCAAAGGCTTCAGAGAGATACGGCGGATCGGAGTTCGCCCTAAGCTTTGGGGGCAACGAGATGCCTGGCTACCATACGGGGCCAGCGGCTTACACCGGCTACCTTGTAGGTGCTAGGCATTCCCACCTCGATGGTGCAGGCTACGCTCTCGACGAAGCCATGCTAAAGGAGAAAAAAGCCTTAAGCTCAAGGGAGGTCGCCGAGGGACTATTGAAGGAAGAGGCTTGGAGGCAGGTTCTTTCAAGCCTCGTCGTGTGCTTCTTCGCCAGAGGAATATACAGGCCGGGACTCGTCGCCAAGACGCTCAGTGTCGCTGGCTATGATTCAACCGCGGAAGGCCTAGAACAGAAGGGCCTTGAAATACTCAGGGAGAAGAACCGCTTCAAGCTCATGGAAGGCTTCAACCCCGATCTCCTGAACCTGCCAAGAAGGGTCCTTGAAACCCCAACTCCTCTAGGGACTATATCCGAATCCTTGACTCGTGAGGCTCAGAGAGCCTTCTTTGAAGCGCTCGCTCCTTCCCGCTGAACTAGATGGCTAACCCCCATGGCGGTGAAACGTTGATACATGCCCAGCCCGTATCGGCTTCGCGGCTTATGAGCATCATCTCTGAGCCCTTTCACATCAGAATATTCGGTCATCTTACAAGAGGCCCTAGATTTTAACCTAGAGGAAAAATGGCTGTCGATGGTTAACGTGGAGGTGAAGTGATGTCAAAGTATGAGGTTGAGCCGATATCTATAGCGGAGAAGGACAGGTTGATGGAGAGGTATGCGGATCGTTTCCTCTATGAGGAGCGAGCTGACATTTATGGATGCTGCATCAAGCTCCTAACAGACCTGAAGTACGTCAAGGAGAGTTGGGAAGAGAGTTTCTATCCAATGTCAGCCCATACCCGGTCTCACGGAAGGCTCATCGTGACTGAGGAGAAGGATGGAAGACTGAGGGTTTTATACGATCAACTTTCGAAAACGGCTTTTCTGATAAATGTCGATTACTACGGCTGGGTGAAATCCATCGCGTTAAGCGTTGCAGGCGACATACTGGAGGATGGTCACGGTATTGATTCAGTTCACGGCGCCTGCGTAGACTTGACAGGCCGGGGTGTATGCCTGATCGCGCCCTCCGGTACGGGGAAAACGACGCACACCTATGGACTTCTTAGGCTGAAAGGCGTCCGTGTCATATCAGATGACTGGTTCTTCGTCCGACTTCTAGCTGAGGAGGCAGTTGCCTTCGGCTCCGAGAAGAACTTCTACATTGAGGCAGATGTAGCGCAAACATGGGATGAATACAAGCAACTCGTCGATCATGCCGAGTTCGACGCTAAAGGTAGAGCCGTCGTAAACGTCAGATGGATCGTTGGAAAAGGGAAGATACTGCCTCTCACCACATTGAGAACCGCTATTCTGTTAAAACGCGACCTAGACGATGCAACAATAGTTAAAGAATTAACACTTGACGAGGCTGTTCAGTACATGGAGGGCGTGGATTTCTGTAACC
>JAWCPE010000203.1:0-3458 GCA_038870415.1 Bathyarchaeia archaeon | reverse complement strand
AGGCCGAGACGCTTCCTAAGCTCATCCCTCGACAACTCTCCGGAGGAGAGTAGAGCTCTCGCCGCCGCGTACGCGAGGTATGGGCCCCTGGGGGGCACGTGGAGGCTGCCGGGGCCTAGGACGCCCGCCAGGAGCAGGTCGAGGCCTGTGACGGGCCCTAGCTCCGTTTTGAGGCCTACAAGCGAGGACGACTGGGCCGCCAGGGCGACTCTCAGGTCCCTAGACAAGGGCGCGTACGTGGCCGAGAGGGGCCTATCGAGGAGGATGATGCCTCCACGCTCCGTCTTGGCCGCCTCGAGCCCCAGCTGGAGTTCAGCCATCGTCATCAAGCTGAAAGGCACCCTCTCGATAGACCGCTGGAGTTCAAAAGGGGTCTCAGGCATCCGGCCTGGGCCTAAGACGTCCGAGGTGTCCTCCATCCAGAGCGGGACCGCCGCCGAGACGGAAAGCCTGGAATCCCTCTCTGCGGCTCTCACGTCGCAGACCCGGCCGGGCTCAGCCTCAACCTCGCATCGGAAAGCCGTTGCGCAGACGTAGAAGAAGAGCATCTCCAGCCTCTCGTCGTAATCCATCGAGCCGTCGATCCCTACCATAGAGCGGGGGCGGCCCCCGAGGAAACGGCGAAGGCTCTCTCTGGCCTGCGCCTCATCTAGGGGCTTGACGAGAGGCGCCAAGTCCCTTCTTTCAGCTAAGCCTCTCAGCCTCTCCTCGAACAACCCAACCAAGGCTACCGTATGGCTTCTAAGACGCTCCGCGACAGGCGTCGACAGGCCGCCCACCCCCTCACTGAGAGTAGCCGTAGGGTATGAAAGGCTTTAGCCTACCGCATGCCAATGCCGAGAGAGAAGCCGTTCCCCGCTTCGCCTTCCAGCTGTTCGATGCGGCCAGGCAGCCAGTCTCACGAAGGCTCGATAAGACTATTATCCATCCTCCACGGCTGGATTCTCGTAGGGAGGAGCGTTTGTCAAGCAGCTCGGGCATGGAGAGGCTCCTTAACGCGCTCTGGCAGCATGAGATCGAGCGTATCAACGACCATCTCCCGAAGGCAACTCGCAGCCTTGAGGAGCTTCTAGGCACAGAGAAGCCTGAACTCCCGACGAGGGGAGGAGGCCGCCACTACTTTGAGAGAGAGGACCTAGAGTTCCTAGGGAAGGAGATCCCTAGAGAGCTTCACAGCCGCGTTATGCTTCCCATCATCCTCACCCGTCGCCTAGACTTGGGGAAGGGCGTCTTCTCAGTCAGCGGCGGTAGAATCGAGAAGAGCATCGTGAGGTGGCTGCTTGAGACCGGGGGCCGAGAGAGGTTCCAGCTGTACGAGGACGAGGACGGGCCTCACTTCGTCTATCGTCCTCAGGTCGGCATCCTCATCTCAGGCCGTCGGACACTCTTCGCGGTGGGCTTCGTCTAGCTTTAAGCAAAGCATCTGGGCTGCGGTGGAGGGGTCTTCCTTCGCCACTCTGAGCCGTTGACTGCTAGTCTTTGATGCCTTCTAGGTATGAGATGGCCTGCCAGATCCTTGTCCTCGTATAGATGGGCATATTCGGGTCTTGGCTTATCTCGTCCAGGATCTCCATGGCGTTCGCGGCCCGCGCGGCCAGTGTGAGTTTCTCCGACTGCAGCTGGTCGATGCTCTCCTTTGCAGCCCTCCTTATGTTCCTAGGAGTCGTCGTGTCCAAGGAGACTACCTGAAGTATCTCGACGGCCTGCTTGACCTTCTCCGCGTACTCTTCCATCCGTTTCTTCCTGGCAGCCAAACTCCCAGCCTCCGTTCCTGCTCCGGGAAAGCATGATGCCTAGCTACCCCTTAAAGCTCGATGCTCCTACTGCAGAGCCTGGGATTTAAGGCTAAGCAAAGCAGATACCGCAGAGGGCTAGACTCGTCTATAATGAGGACCGGCTCTGAAGGTTTAAGCTTACGTAGATGAGAGTCTATGTCTGGCCTCGCGAGGTCACAGGTAAAGGGGAGGGTGGCTCTTGACACCGCAGGAGAAAGATAAGGGGCCGTCGGTCAGGAAGATGGCTGAGCTTCTCAAATCTGGCGCCACGATGTTGCCTGAGAACTGCCCCGACTGCAAGGTTCCCCTCTTCCGGCTTAAAGGCGAGGTCTTCTGCCCTAACTGCGGCAGGAAGGTTCTGCTCGTCAAGAGCGACGAAGAGGTGGCAGGTGCAACCGCCTCGATGGCCTTAGCAAGCGTAGAGGAGACCGTTATGGCAAGGATCACCGCGCTCAACGCGCAGCTGAAGACGGAGGCTAACCCTAAGGAGCTTGAAAGCCTCGGGAACCTCCTCTCGATGTGGCTTGACATCCTCGGCAAGATAAAGACACTCAAGGCTCCGGCTGAGAAGGCTGGCGCCGCAGCCTCCTAGCCCGAAAGAGGACAGGGGCGGCGTGGGAAGAGCGGCTCACGGCTTGGCTTAGGCTTCGTCCGTCGCGTATCTTTCTCCCCAGGTTTCGAGGGCAAGCCTCAGCTCTTCGTGCGTCTTCGCGTATTCCATGGCGGGGATGCCTTGCATGTAGGCATCTACGGCCTGCCTCATAGCCGTAGCTCCGGCTCTCGTCCCGTTGGGGTGACCGTGTATGCCTCCGCCCGCGTTCACCACGCAGTCTCGTCCGAGGACTTGGAGGTTCGCCGCCGCGATGCCGGGGTGGACGCCCCCGGAGGCTACGGGGAAGACGTTCTTCAATCGGAACCAAGGCTGTCGTAGGAACTCGGCTCCATGCTTAACCTCGGCGACGGCCTTCTCCATCTTGCCGGCGCCTGTGCCCGTATGCGTCTGGTCGCCGCCTGCAAGCCGGACGAGCTTAAGCAGGACGAGCGGATGGATGCCATGTCTGGGGTTTCTCGTCATGGCGGCGTGCATCGTCCTGTGCACGTGTAGAGGAAGCCTGATGGAGGGGTCTTCGGCGAGCATCTGCACGGCGGAGAAGCCTGCCGTGAGCGCGTTGACCATAAGCATGTTCGCTCCGTGGCTCTTCGCGGTCTCAGCCATCTCTAGGAGGTCGGCGACGCTGGAGGTCACGTTCACCGCGTAGAAGACCTGTCTCTGAGTCTCGCTCCTCGCCTTGTCGAGCGCCTCCATCACGGCTGAGGCCCGCTCGTCCAGAGGGCAGAAGGCTTGGTCTGAGAGCGTCTCATCATCCTTGATGAAGTCGACGCCGCCTACCGCAGCCTCATAGGCGACCTGCGCCGTCTGCTTCGGGCTTAGACCTACCTTGGGTTTCACGATGGTGCCCAGGTGAGGCCTACGGTTCTCGAGCGTCCCTACGCGTTCCCTTATCCAGTCTATGCCGAACTGGGGGCCGGGGAAAGCCTCTACCATCGCCTTGGGGAAGTCTAGGTCTAGGAGCCGGACGGTCTTGAGGGCGGAGAGGCCGAAGAGGTTTCCGGCGACTATGCTGAGGAGGTTCGGTATGCCGCCTCTCTCGAGGTCGAAGAGGGCTGTGGGGAAGCCTACCG
>JAWCPE010000202.1:0-3506 GCA_038870415.1 Bathyarchaeia archaeon | reverse complement strand
CATAAAAAGAAAGGGGTCCTCTCTTACGCATAGGTTTCTCCGTGATAGTGCGCTCTGCCCTACGATGACCTTTGGAGATGGCTACGTTGCAGCTAGGCGGCGTGCTATCATGTTCTCCAAGGCTTCTTCGGTGAAGATGCCGCTGAAATCCCTGAGCAGTACGGCACGGTAGAGGGAGACCTCCTCATCCGTCATGTACTGGAACATGTAGTCTCCTATGTATGGCGAGGGGCTGCCCTCCCTCGTCATAAACTCGATGTGCATGAAGGGATCCCCTTTCCTAATCGCGATCGGCTGCCGGTCGTTGCTCAGGTTGACGAGTTCTAGCGCGAGCCTCCCTACGAAGCCGCTGTGAACCTTCGCCGCGTTGAGGAAGGAGAGGCCCATCCTGCCGTAGCGGCTCTTCGCCGTCAGATGCGCGACGAGGTTGGGCGGCGTGAAGACTACCTCATACGAGACGAGGTTCTTATGTTCCAGGTAGTGGAGGACGGTCTCCTCTCTGACGGTGAGGACGTAGCTGTCCCCATCCATCAGGTTCATGTCGAACGGGTAGATGCACTTGTACCGTTCGATCAGAGCGAGAAGCCGGTCCTTCCCCAAGACGCACATCAAGCATCCCCTCGGGGAACGGTTAGGAACCCGCTTTTAAACCCGGGCATCCCATCCTAGGCGCTTCTATGGGTTCTTGGCCTTCAGCTCGGAGAGTATCTCTTTCGCCCTGTCGAACCTGACCTTGCCCTCCTCGATCATCTGAGCCGCAACCCTATCTATCAGGTCGCCCGTGGCGCCGGCAGTGGCCGCCACGTTCCTGGCGTGAAGCTTCATATGCCCGGCTTGGATGCCGACCGTGGAGAGAGCCCTTAACGCCGCTAGGTTCTGGGCGAGCCCGACTGAGGCGATCACCTCGCCCAGCTCGGATGCTGTCTTGACGCCGAGGATCTTCACCGCTATCTTCGCGATGGGATGGACCTTTGTGGCGCCGCCTACGATGCCGACCGCCATGGGAATCTCAATCGTGCCGACGAGGTCTCCCTCAGCGTTCCGCTCCCAGGTTGTGAGCGGCATGTACCGGCCTGACCTTGCAGCGTAGGCGTGAGCTCCCGCTTCGACCGCCCTCGTGTCGTTCCCCGTCGCTAGGACGACGGCCGTCACGCCGTTCATGACGCCTTTGTTATGCGTCGTGCACCGGAAAGGGTCCGCGCAAGCGAAAGCGTAAGCGGAGACTATCCCGTCTACGACCTCCTCGCCCCCGAGGGCTTCCTTGTCGAAGACCGCCCTAGCTCTGGCCAGTCTCCGCGTCGCGAGGTTCGAGATGATCCTCAGTAGGACGCGGCCGCCGGTTATCGACTCGATGAGCGGAGCGACGGCCTCAGCCATCGTGTTGACGGCGTTAGCGCCCATCACGTCCCTGACGTCCACGTGCAGCTCGGTGACAACCATCGGCCCGACCGCTGTGTCAAGCACCTTCACCTCGACATCCCGGGCGCCTCCGCCTACGGAGAGCAGCATCGGGTCCTGGTCGTTCGCCTTCTGGAGGATCTCCTGCTTCGCTCTTAGGATTTTGACCTTCGCTCCGAAGGGGTCCGGTATGCCCACGGCTTGGATCTGGCCTATCATGACCGGCCCGGTGCTCGTCGTGGTGAAGCCGCCTTTAACCCGGGCTATCTTCGCCGCGTTGCTCGCCGCCGCGACGACTGACGGCTCCTCTATGGCCATCGGGACGAGATAATCGCGCCCATTGATGAGGAAGTTCACCGCCACGCCGAGGGGGACAGGCATCACGCCGACAACATTCTCGATCATCCTATCCGCCAAGCCGATCTCGAGGCTGCCCGTCAACCGTAGAGCTGCAGCCTCCTCGTCGGTGAGCCCTGCGAACTCCTTCACGAAGGCAAGCCTCTCCTCCGGCGGCAGCTTGTAGAAGCCCGAAAACCGTGATGTTCTCTCCTGAACCGTCAAGTAGCCCCCACCGTAACCGGAAGCCTAGAGCAACCTCGGGTTAAAAGAGTTGCCGGCGTCGCTGCGTGTTTCAGCTCGTTCTCATTCAGCGTTATGCCGCAACGGGCCTCGAGAAGCCGCATCGAAGGCTTAAAAGGACTGGTCCATGTCTTATAGGCCCGTCTTGAAGGCCCTCCGAGATGGAGATCGCTGCCTCAACCCATAACGCGAAGCATCCGCTAGGTCGCTGGTTGAAGGACCTTCTAAGCCTCGGCCTGGACGTTCTCGAGATCGAGTACATGAAGATCCCTGAGGCTGTTCGGCGATCGCAGAGGCGTCTCCGCGTTGATCGCGTCGAGAGGATGAAGCCCGACGATATCGCGGCAATTAGAGAGGTAGTCCAGAAGGGTCTGATGCGCGTCGTCGGCGTGGAGGCTGGCGCCCTCGCATTTGACGACACTCAGCAGCTCGCCGTGACCGAGCGAAGGGTCAGAAGAGTCATCGACCTGGCCTACGAGCTTAAGGCCGGGATCGTGAGCTTCACACCGTCCCTCTTCAGAGATAGAACCGTTCCCCTCGAGGCGATGGCAGACTCCTGCGGAAGGCTGACACAGTACGGTGAGGCTAGGGGAATCCGGCTAGCCGTCGAGAACGGCGAGGAGGGCTCCGATAAGCTCCTGAAGACGCCTGGCGAGCTCTCCTCGCTCCTGCGACTCGTGGGGTCGCCGAACCTAGGCGTCTGCCTCGATGTCTCAGCCGCGGCCACTTACGACTTTGACGTTGCCCGCTTCGCCTCCGCGCTCCTGCCGCAGGTCTTCATCGTCCACGTGAACGATATCACGAGGGACCTACGGTTTAAGAACATCATCGTCGGCCTGGGCGACATCGACTTTCCCCCCTTCCTACGGCTCTTCAGAGAGATGAGTGTGCCCTTCGTCATAGAGATCTTCTCAGGCTACGGAGCGATAGATATCTTCCTCTGCAGGAAACAGATCGAAAAGCTACTCCGTCACCTCGACGGGGAAAACGCCTCCAACACCGCGTAGGCCTGAAGCCTGAAGCTTAAAGCGGTGCAGTACGCGCTGAGGCGTTCTGTATGTGCACTAGGTCTTTAGGGAACTGTTGACGCTTTTAGGTCTAGTCTAGGGGCTGACCTTGCCTAGGATAGGCCTGATGTAGCCTTCTGTGTCCATCGTGGCTTGGGCTGCCTGCTGAGCGAAGCTCAGAAACGGCTGCGGGTACAACCCTATCACGAAGAGAAGCACCATGATGGCGACCATCGGGGCGAGCATCGAGGCCGGTGTCTCCTTCACGCCGTTCAGCTTCTCGCTTGGCTGCCGGAGGAGCGTTATCTGCATAACGCGGAGATAATAAGCCACGGAGATCGCGATATTCACAAGCATCAGCCCGGTCGGGATGTACATTCGCGCATCCACCCCGGCCGCGATGATGTAGAGCTCGCTCATGAAGCCGTTCAGCGTTGGGACGCCCATTATCGCTAAGGCGGCCACGGCGAAGACGAGCCCGGTGAGAGGCATCCTCCGTCCGATCCCGGTCAGCTCGTTCAA
>JAWCPE010000201.1:0-3508 GCA_038870415.1 Bathyarchaeia archaeon | reverse complement strand
ACCATGAGCCGGACATGAGTGCTACCCGGGTGTACGGCAAGCCGGAGAAGGATCCTGCTATGCAGATCGTTCGAGTCGAAACGGCGGTTGTTCGGGTGCCGGTTCACCCCGGTTCGTGGAACTCGCCCGAGTACGGCCCGCCCGAGTGGGATGAACTTCCGATCGTGCTCGTTCGCCTCACGACCGATGAGGGGATTGTCGGCATCGGCGAGACCAGAGGCGGAGGGAGGGCGGAGAGAACGATCAAGGGATTGAAGCCCAAGATCATAGGCGAGGACCCAACTAACCTCAACAGGATTCAGCAGCTCCTTGGGCTTCAACCGGACATCCAAGTGAGAAGCGGCTTAGACATTGCTTGCTGGGACATCCTAGGGAAGGCCCTCGGAGTCCCAATCTACCGCTTGCTAGGCGGCAAGTACCGAGACAGGGTCAGGATGTACGCTGACTCAGGTGGCCCCGTCGGTTGGGGGCTTGGAAGCCCAGATCCAGAAGCCTTCGCGAATAGGGCGAGAAACGTCCTGAGGAAGGGCTTCGACGCGATGAAGGTCGACGTCGACATGCCCGCCCACAGCCAGCCCGGCTTTGACGGCGCCCTAAAGGAGGCCGAGGTCGCTCTCATGGAGCGACAGGTGGAGGCCATCCGCGACGTGATAGGTGACGAGATGCCCCTCGCGATCGACTGCCACGGGAAGTTCAGCCCGACCTCCGCGGTCAAGGTCGCGAATAGGCTGAGCAGGTTCAAGCCTTGGTGGCTTGAGGACCCCGTCCCATTCGCAGACCTCGAGGGACTCTCCGAGGTGAGGTCTCAGACAGATGTCCCTATCTCTGTAGGCGAGGTCTTTCCGACCCGGCTCGATTTTCGAGAACTCATCCGTAGGAACGCGGCTTCGATCCTCGGGCCTGACTCCATCACGACGGGTGGCTTGACCGAGTTCAGAAGGATTGCGGAGTTAGCAGAGGTCTACCGTCTGCCCGTATCGCCGCACAACATGACTACCCCAGTAGCGACGGTGGCGACAGCCCACGTCTGCGCGGCCTTACCCAACTTCGTAGCGCTCGAACATCACTTCCAGGACTTCGACTGGTGGGACAACCTGGTCGAGGAAGGCCCAGTCATCAAGGACGGCTACATCGCGGTTCCTGAGAAGCCTGGGATAGGGCTTAACCTGAATGAGCCAGAGCTCCTCAAGCACCTGAGGCCCGGGGAAGACTCCATCTGGAGCTAAGGGGCTAGACGTGGAACCGCTGCAGAGAAGCTGCTAGGCTCCCTTGGCGGCTTTGACGCCTTCCTCCGTGAGGCCGACGAGGAACCTGCGTTTCCCAATCTTGATAGTGTACTTGGGCGTAAGCCTCTTACTGATGGTCGTGTAGATGTAGATCTTGCTCTTCTTCAGCTCTTGAGCCAGCTCCTCAGCCCGCATAGGCTCCTCCTTCCTGAGCAAGGCCTTCAAGATCGCTAGGTCGATGCCCTTCAGGCCTGCTTCCCGGCGCTTCTCGATCTCAGAGATGGGCACAAACTTGCCTTTATACCAAACCTTACTTTCTCCCTCTCCCTGCGACATACAGATCACGGTCTAATAATCGAGATAAACTTAGATAAAAAGTTTCACATCACGTCCGCCGTAACTTCAGGAACCTAACGTCATATTTCGTCAAAGCCAAGCCTAACTGTAGCTCGGAACCATACCGACCCCTCAGACATCTATCTGTAGAGACAGGTTGAAAAATGAGGGTTCAGAGAGCCGGTCGTAAGGACTGTTTTCGGGCGGGAGATGGTGTTGATCCCCGGGGGTCTCTTCGTCTGGAACCGGTCTCCTGCTTGCTAGGAAGACGCGTGCATAATCATCCACCTAAGGATGGGAAGGGAGAATTGAAATGGGCCCAAAGTCAGAGCCGGGCTTAGAAGACAAACGTTTATTTCAAGGAGTCTAACAGTATGACAGATGGACCGTCTCTCTGCTGTAGTCTTGGCGCTCGTCGCCGTACTGGCTGCATACTACGCTGTCGCCGCTTTCTTTGTGTGGGAGATACTTGACAAAGGCACCTATATCTGGTCGCCCAGCCTAGTAGTGTATATGGCGTATGTGTAGGCGAACCAGACCTCGCGGATGGTCTATTGCGTAATTCAGAATCTTGGTGAAAAACCCTGAGCTTAACGGGGGTTACTGTAAGCGGTACGGTTATCAGGACCAGCGATGCGCTACGGATCTCATTGAAAACCGGCGAATAGTACAAATACAGTTTTCGGTATGATGGGCCTTGGACATCAATCGAGATAGTGTTCCACTCCGCAGCAGGCAATGAGCATCAGAAGTCGGTTGACCTTCAGGCCCTCTCTAAGCCGTAAGATAACGCCTTTCTACCCGCATACCAGCTGGCCTGAATCGCACGTCTTCTCCAAGTATCTGAAGGATGATCTAACGTGCTTTCGTAACCGTCGGAGTCAAAGATAAGAGATCGCTACACTTAGGACAAATACCTCACCGGGGGCGCTGCAAGCTATCTTCGCCAAGACTGGAAAGCGATACTGAGAGAGCCTCGGTCAGAACCGTTCCACGCTACCTTTCAGCTAAATCAGGGCCTCCCTATGGCTCACATCGTCTAACATGGACAGGATACTCCTCTAGGAGGCGGTCAAAGGCCACTATGATGCTAAGTTGCTGCTTAAGTCAGGCCCTTGAACCTGCTCCAGGCAGACAATAGTGAAGAGGGAAGACGAGTACGGAGGATAAGCTCCCTCCAGGTCACCACCAGGGCTTAACCTCAGGCGGCCGGGCTTGGACGAGGGGTTTCAGGTACTGGACTGCCTGTTGGACGCCTGAGTCTCGACTCATGGTGGGGTCCTCATGCTCGACGGACATCACGTAGTCGTACCCTGTCTCCATCAGGGCGGTTATGACGCGTCTCCACGGCACCTGGCCCCATCCAATGGTGCGGAAACGCATGGACCTGGCGGCTCTTCCCCAGCCGCCTGTGGCGAGAGCCCCCGTCCGCGCGGCGGAGTGGGGCACTGTCTCCACATCCTTCGCGTGAACGTGGAAGACGCGGTCGCGGAGCTCGTAGATGAACCATGCTGGGTCCATCTGCTGCCAGAGCAGGTGGCTGGGGTCATAGTTGAACCCTGCCGCGGGATGGTTGTCGACGACATCGAGGAGCCTCTTCGCCGTTTCGAGGTTGTAGTTCATCTCCTGCGGATGCGTCTCATACGCGATTTTCACGCCACGGTCTCGTGCATAGTCTAGTAAGGGGAGCCAGCGCTCCTTGTAGAGCGCCCAGTAGCTCTCCCAGATCCTTTCGTTCGCAGGGGGGAAGATGTACCATCTGCCCCAGTTCGGGCAGCCCGTGAAGGAGTTCACCACGGGCACGTCGAGAGCCTGCGCTGCCTCAACGGTCTTCCTCAGCCGCTCAACGCCGAACCTGACCTTCTCCTCAGGGGTGCCCTTGAACCAGTCGTCCGTGCTCTCGTCGAGAGGCCCAAGGATCAGCTGGCCCTCCAAGTGGTTGCTCA
>JAWCPE010000200.1:0-3528 GCA_038870415.1 Bathyarchaeia archaeon | reverse complement strand
ATAGCCTATCACGAAGAGGTAGCAGGTCCCATTATCTACCTGGCCGTAGTCCTCGATGAAGTAACCGGTGCTCTGGTTGATAACCCATCCATACCGGAAGTTAGGCCCGGCACCAGGGTCGGCGTCTAGACCGCTGAAGTTGCTCGGCGGCGCATAACCATAATACTCGTATAGGGGCGCCGCTGAAGCCGTGAAAGACCGAGAGACGTCTTGCCTGAGGCTTAGAGTCACGCTGGTCAAGGCCGCGGCGAGCAATACGATGATAGGGAGCAGCGCCGCGTGAAAAGGAAGACGATGCATAAACTCACCTCGGGCTCAAGTATGCCGGCCCCTCGCCATATATGCCTTTCGAGTAACCAGGGGGCATGCCAACACGCCGCCCACCCTGCAAGAGCGTCGGCAATGTAGGGGGATATGATAGATCAGCTTGAAAGACTGGGGATAAACCATATCAGTCTAGCCTACCTGTACTAGGCTTGAGGGTGTTCTCTCGTTGAGTTCCACGGTAGCCGCGGGTTCAGCTGAGAGGCTTAGGTGGTGGAATGAAGCACGGTTCGGGATGTTCATCCATTGGGGCCTCTACTCCATACCGGCGAGAGGCGAATGGGCCCGGCTCGTTGAACGTATCCCACCGGAGGAGTATGAGCCGCTCGCTCAGAGCTTCAACCCGACGAAGTACGACCCCGAGGGGTGGGTGGCCACGGCGAAGGCTGCGGGGATGAAGTACATGGTCTTGACGACCCGCCACCACGATGGTTTCTCGCTCTTCGACAGCCAGGTCTCGGATTTCACGGCGCCCAAGACTGCGGCGGGACGCGACCTCGTAGCGGAGTACGTGGAAGCCTGCCGGAACGCCGACATGCGGGTGGGCTTCTACTTCTCACTGTTAGACTGGCGTTACCCGGCGTACTTCGCGGGGCCTGAGAGAGACCCAGAGGGGTGGGCGAAGTTCTTAGAGTATGTTCACGCGCAGGTGCGTGAACTCTGCACGAAGTATGGGCGGATCGACGTACTCTGGTACGATGGGGCTTGGCCCTGGACCCCGGAGGCCTGGCAGTCCGCGAAGCTGAACGCGATGGTCCGCAGGCTCCAGCCGGAGATAGTCATCAACAACCGCTCATTACTGCCGGAGGACTTCGACACGCCGGAGCAGCAGATCGCTCCCTCGCAGCCAGGCCGGGCCTGGGAGAGCTGCATGACGATGAACGACAACTGGGGCTACTCCGCCGGAGACCATAACTGGAAGACCGCAAGGCAACTCATCTACAACCTTGTGCGGTGTGCGGCAGGAGGAGGCAACTACCTCCTGAACGTGGGACCGAAGCCGGACGGGACCATCCCAAGGCCCTCCTTGACGCGTCTGAGAGAGATTGGTGCATGGATGAAAGTGAACTCGGAGTCCATCTACGGCTCGGAACGCTGCCCCTTCGGCGGCGGCATGATAGGGCTTACGACCGCGAAGGGCAACAGGGTTTACCTGCACATTCTGCGTTGGCCGGGCCGAGAAGCCTGCATCGCGGGCATCAAGAACAAGGTGCTTTCAGCACGCCTTCTTGCGACAGAGCAACGCGTCCAAGTCGACCGGAGAGGAGACCGCACCTTCTTCCGAGGACTGCCAAGATACCCGCCCGACCCTTATGACACCGTCCTAGTCATAGAACTCGACGGAAAGCCGTTAGCCATCTAGCGAGCCTCTTCCGCCTCCTCGATGTCTGAAGATGCTATATCTGGGGGTACAATTCCTCCTCTTTCGGAAAGCGACATAGAAGCACAGCTTACAGAGCAGCGTTCTCCGCAAAGCTCCTAGAAGTTAGCCTAGCCCTTGCCGTGAGTGGGCTGGGCGAGACTCGTCGCGAAGCCGTCTAGAAGGAACATGCTCTGAGCTGAGGGGGGGTCGCATAGGGGTAGAAACTCCAACGCGGGGTTCGTAACGGAACAAAGCCTCGGCCTGAGCTAGATGAAACGAAGGCCGCACTCGACATGGCATTCTCCTAATAACGGCGAGGAGTAGACGCAGAGGACTCTCAAGTCGTGGAGGCTCTTAAAGACATGGGATTTGATCGGAGCGCGACTGGCTTTTCCATGAAGAAGACACTTACTAGACGAAAGCTGCGAAAGGAACCGATCCAAACTCCCCTTGTTTTTCGGTCAGTTGTCACTTGAGTAGAGGCCCTACTACTTACACGCGTCTCACTTCGATGCTATGAGAGGAGGGTCGGAGGTTGGGCGCAACCCTCTCTATTCGAAGTAGGTTTCTCCCTCGGCGAGGTGCTTCCTTACGTATGGTTCGTTCAGCTCTAGGCCTAGGCCTGGTGTGTCGGGTACGGTGGTGAAGCCGTCTTTGATGAGGGGTTTCTCCACGCCCCTCACCATGTCGAGCCACTCGGGGTCGTCGATGCTGTGGAATTCGAAGGCGATGTAGTTCCTGGGCATCGCCGCCGCGGCATGCACGTTCGCCATATACGAGATCGGTAGACCAGCGTTATGGGGGGCTATCAGGACGCCGTAGAGGTCGGCGAGCTCCGCGATCCATTTCGTCTCCGCTAGGCCGCCTACGTCGCAGGCATCAGGCGCCACTATGTCTACGGCATGCCAGCCTATGAGCTCGCGGAAGCCCTGCCGGAGATAGATGTGCTCCCCTGTGAGGATAGGCGTCGAGGTGCTCTGCGAGACAAGCCGGTAAGCCTCTGGGTCCGTGTAAGGGACGTAGTCACCTGTGAGGAGGTCTTCCGCCCAAGCGAGGTTGTAGGGTTCTAAAGCCCGCGCGAGGCTTATCGCCGCCGGGATCGACTGGCCGGGGCCGCAGTCGAGCGCGAGGCCTACTTCGTCGCCTAGGGCCTCCTTTAGAGCCTTCACGATGGCCAGCTCGGACTTCAACCCTTTCTCCGTCGCATGGCCTCTATCTGGGTACGTGCCTTCCGCCTCGTAGACGCCGCCAGGCACCGAGACGAGCTGCGGCCCATGGAATCCTATATCGAACTTGAAGAGGGTGAAGCCCTCCGGCAGCTTCCGTTTACGCTGCGCGTTCTCGGCGTAAGACTCTGGGGAGTAAAACTCTGAGAGCTTAGGCCGCCTGCCCTCCTCGCGGACGCCGGCGCCGCAGTCTAGGTATACTCGAACCCTGTCACGGACCTTACCGCCTAGCAGCTTGTAGACCGGGAGCCCTGCCGCCTTACCGGCGAGGTCCCAGAGCGCCATCTCTACGCCGCTCACACCTGCGCCCCAAGGCTTGTAACCGCCCCGGTGCCGGATCCGCAGGAGGACGCGTTCTACATTCGTAGGGTCCTGACCCATTATGGCAGGCTTCAGCCCGAGCACATGCTGCTTGGGGCAATGGGCCTCCCCGAGGCCGCTGAGCCCCTCATCCGTGTCGATGCGGACGATGGCAGCACCCTTAAAGACAATAGCCTTAAGATCGGTTATCTTCATCCCTGAACGCCGCGACGAAGATTCAGCCGCAGCCATTTATGCATTAGCCCCCTTAACCAATATCCTTACCCTGGTTAAGGCCTATAGCTGCGTGAGAGG
>JAWCPE010000199.1:0-3547 GCA_038870415.1 Bathyarchaeia archaeon | reverse complement strand
CTCCAAGACCTCCCACTGCTCGTCCGTAAGGTCCACAGCCCGCCCCCACAGACCCCCACCCTATTTATGAGATAAGCTCTAGTCAGCTGCAGACTCTAGACCCTAGTGCTCTTGAGCTTCTGTCGAGCTTCGTTGAAGAGCCTCCGGTACCGTTCTGCCGCTTCTGCCGGGCTTTCCGCGTAGATGATGTCTCTTCCCACGTTGATGACGAGGTTCCCCCTTGCAGCTCGGACCACTTTCTCAGGGTCGCCTGCTTGGCTTCCGATGCCGGGGACGAGAAACACCGTCTCGGGCCCTGTGATCGCCCTTATTCGCCTGATCTCGTCCTCCGTCACATGTGCGGTTGCGCCGACAACGCAGCCGTCAGCCCTATGTCGCCTAACGTCTTCAGCCACCGCTTCGTAGAGCGGTCGGCCTCCGAGCTGGGCCCTCTTCTGGTAACGGATCGCCTCTGGGTTCGAGGTTAAGACGAGGACGAAGACCCCCATCGCTGGGGCCTGGGCATGGGCGAGTTTGACCGCGACCTCTATGTTCCCCATGTAAGGGTTGAACGTGAACGCGTCGTAACCCCAGTTATGGAAGTGGTAGAGCGCCGATTCCAAGGTGTCGCTGATATCGCTCAGCTTGCAGTCAAGGATAGAGGCCGCGCCGGCGTCTCGGATCGCCTTCGTCAACGCTCTATGCTCGTGTGAGGTGAACCCTGCCGCATACTGCTGGTTCGGCTTGAACGCGCAACAGGAACCTCTCGTCTGCTCGATGATGTCTAAGCAGAACGCAAGCCTCGCGGCGTTCTCATCCCGGCCCTGAAGATACCTAGCAGGGATAACGGTCTTCGGCCTCTGACCTGGGAGGGCCGGGTCGAGACCTACGCATAGAACCGTGTCCTTCTGCGAGGCCAGGGCCTTAAGCCGCTCCGCGAAGCCCATAGGTTTTCTACCCTCTTCTTCCACCCTCTCGTTTGTCTATCTTGGAGCAGTAAGCGTCTAGTCCCTTTAATCATGTCTTAAAACAACTATGCCTGAGGGGTAAGCGTAGGGGCTATGTCCTGGAAGGCCCGGTAGCTCTTCTCGAGGGCGTCAATATTCGCTGACCTTCAGCCAAGCCGGGCAGAGGAACAAGGCAGACTTTCAGGACGCAGCTGAGTGTAGGTCAAGGCTTTTATCCTCGCCGGCGGCTCGTAGCCTTGCCAATCCTACCCTTGATTGAATGAGGGTGAAGCTGCGTTGTCGGATGAGATTCGGTTGATCGTTCGCGGCGACGATATGGGGATGACCTACTCAAACCTCGTAGCCGTGGAGAAATGCTTCGAGGAGGGCATCCTCACCTGTGCAGCCATCATAGCCGCGGCGCCCTGGGCTGAGGCAGCCGCGAAGCTCGCGGTCGAGCATCGGAACTGGTGCATAGGCGTCCATCTAGCCACGATCGGGGAGTGGCGTGGCTACCGTTGGAGACCCGTACTACCTTACGATAGGGTTCCTTCGCTCGTCGACGAGGATGGTTTTCTCCCCCAGTCGCCTAAGCAGTTCTACGCGTTGAACCCAGACTACGGGGAACTCGAAGAGGAGTTCCGCGCCCAGGTTAGGCTCGTGAAGAAGTGGGGCGTCGAACTCGGCTACATAGACATGCACTACATAGGCGGCGAGAGCGACCCCAATTACCTAGATGTGGTCAAGCGTATAGCAGCGGAGGAAGGCCTTCCCATCTCAGGACACGCGGGAGAGAGGTTTATGCGTGGGATTTACGCCGACCCGGCGTGGTTGAAGGAGAGGGTGCTAGCTCAGCAGCTGGAAGAGCTGACCCCTGGTCTTTGGCTCTTGGTAGACCATCTACTGGTAGACTCGCCTGAGTCTCAGGCTCTCGTCCACACCGAGCCTGCGGACGTGATGAGGGGAGGCGTGGGGAACCTCCGCGTCGCGGAGACGCAGTGCCTCCTAAGCCCGAGGATTAAGGAGATTATCGCCCGACGAGGAATCAAGCTGACGGACTACAGGGCTCTGAAGCCTAGGTGACTACCCAGGCGTTCAATGCGACGAGGGGAGGCTTAAAGTCTCCCTCATCCCTTTTCTTTGAAGGCCTGTTGACTGCTTCATCGCCTGATGGCTTCGATGGCCCACTGAGCGTACTCGTTCAGGGAGGACGCAGGGTCTCGAGCGATCCTTTCAAGCTCAGGTAGGGCTTCGGTGGAGCGCAGGTTTCCAAGCGCGATGATGGCGTTCCTCTTCAACGACCTATACTGGGGCTCGTCAAGCTTCAGGAGGGGGATCAAGGCGGGACGCGGGCTCATCTCTGGGGGGAGGGAGAAGCCCCCGTAGGTGGACGGCTTGGCTTGAAGGGGTCTCCGTCGTGGCTTCGCCTCCCGGTTTATAGGGCAGACTTCTTGACAGATGTCGCAGCCGCAGAGCCATGCTCCCATCCACGGCCTAGCCTGAGCCGCGACCTCATGTTCGTAACGGCTTATGCTGCTCACGCATCTGTCGGGGTCGAGCTTGAAGGGTTCGTAGAGGGCCCCTGAGGGGCAGGCTTCAAGGCAGGCCTGGCAGTTTTCGCATCGTGGATGGGCTCTATTCGCAGGTCCACGAATGGCTTCCGCCAGTTCGGCATCGGTGAGGATGGGCAGCCAATCAATCCAGGAGCCGTAACCGTCCACGTAGGTTAACGTGTTCTTCCCAAACCAGGCGAGGCCTGAGCGGACGAGCGCCGGCTTGATGGGGACGCTGTCCTCCGCTAGTATGGCTGAGTGGCCGCTCTGACGGAGGAAGTCTACGAGCTGCGTGGCCGCTTGCTCAACCAGCTTGAAGTAGCTGTATCGCCTCGCGATCCTGCCTCGCGGCTCAGAGCCGAGCTCTGCCAGCCAAGAGACATCGTCGTTGTTGTAGACGCCTAAGAGAATTATAGACCTAGCGCCGGGCATCCGGGCTGCAGGCTCGGCCCGTAGGCGCAACGCTTCGAGGCGCGTTCTAACCCCTAGAGGGGCGCCTCGACTCTCCACGTAGAGGTGAGACCTCTCAACTAGCGCGTCGCTGAACTCCTTGAAGGGCTCAGCGGAGGCAAACGCCACGACATCCACGCCGAGTTGCGCCGCGACATGCCTCACAACCGAGGGAGTTAACCGCCTCCCGGAAGACGGTGGGGGAACGCGGCTTTCCTTCTCCAAGTAGCAAACCCACCGTCAATGAGCCCTATGATTGCTGGACATCTTGAGTCTCAAGGTTTCAGGTTGCTCCCACACCTACAGGGCATGCCGCTAGACATGCGACCCAGCACCAAGGCGCTTTTCCCTCGTTTATCCTTGCTTGCAGGGTGAGCTCGTCGATCGGGGTGCGGTCAGGCCGGGGACGAATGAACCTTAGCTCCCTGACCTCTTCGATGGTAACCTCTCTCTCAGGCATCGGGGCCCTATCGGACATGCTGCTACATCCCCATAGGCACCGCCACTTGATATGCTTACCATGCTCGAACCTCCTGCCGGCGATGGTGAAGCCCTCTCTCTCATCCACCTTGATGGCGTGAGTCGCGCACGCCTTCGCGCATCTGAAGCCGCACTCCA
>JAWCPE010000198.1:0-3555 GCA_038870415.1 Bathyarchaeia archaeon | reverse complement strand
CCTCGCGGGGCTCGTCGTCACTCTGTCGCTGAAGCTGGTCGGAGGCCTCCTCATCTTCGCTCTGCTCTTCAACCCAGCCTCGTCGGCGCTCCAGTTCCTCGACGATATGAGGACCATCGTGTTAGCTTCACCCATCATCGGCGCATCCACATGTGTAGCCGGTCTCGTCCTCTCGCTTACGGTAAACTTGCCTATCGGCTCCTCGATCGTGATACTCTCCAGCGCTGTCTTCGCTGTCGCAGTCATCTTTTCTCCTAAACGAAGAAGAGGGGAGGTGAAAAGCCCAACATGAAGAGAGTACGCTTATCCCTGGCGATGGTCGCGGCGCTGGCGCTTCTGTCCACAGCGGGTATAGCGAGCGTCAAGAGCGAAGAGGAGAGGCCTATCATCGTATGTACTACGAACGTTCTAGGCTCGCTCGTGGAGGAGTTTCTAGGAGAACAGGCATATGTTGTTGTGCTGTCGCAGCCGAGCATATGTCCGGCAGATTACGATATGAAGCCAGGAGACCTCTACGCGGTCAGCAAGGCGCGGCTGCTTTTCTGCCACCAGATACCTGGAGAGTTCTGGCTGCAGAACCTCATCGAGGCCTCGGGGAACAGGAACCTGACCGTGGTCAAGGTCCCGGGGGTCTACAACACGCCTGAAGGAGCGAGGCGATGCATCAGCTGGGTCGGAGGGAACCTCACCGAGGCTCTAGGGGTCGACCTGACCGCGAAGACAAGCAGTATGCTCGCATCGGTGGACGCGGCGGCAGCTGAGATCAGGGGTAAGGCTGAAGCACTGAACGTGGCTTCGGTAAAGGTCATCTGTATGGGTTGGCAGGAGGCCTTCGTGAGATGGGTTGGTTTCAACGTCGTGGCCACCTACGGCCCGCCCGAGACGCTCTCAGCTGGCGCAGTCGACAACCTTACGCGCACGGCGAGAAGCGAGGGTGTCTCGCTCGTCGTAGATAACCTCCAAGTAGGCGTTGACTTCGGCGCTGTACTCGCATCCGAGATCGACGGCGTTCACGTCGTCCTGACGAACTTCCCCGGGGCGATACCTGGAACTGGGAACCTGACGCAGATGTTCAAGTACAACGCGGAGCAGTTGTTCGACGCAGTGAAGGCATGGAAGGCTACTGGCGCCCTGAAGAGCGAGGTTAAAAGCCTCAGAGACCAGCTGGCACTCTTCCAAGCAACCACCTCGATCGTCGCCGTCATAGCCGTCATCGAAGCCGCGGGGCTGTACATGGCCTGGAAGAAGAGGCCGTAGAGACGCTGGGCTGACATTTCAGTGAGGACGGAATCGGAATGAGTAGGAGAGGAGGGGTGAGGGGGAAGAAACTCAAGTTGTAGCGGCTGAAGGTGGAGAAGTGCTCGACTTAGCCAGATGAAAACATAATGAGAAGGAATGAGTGCCTTGCCGAGGAGAGCAGGCGGATACTAGATGAGCAGGGCGTAAAAGGAGTCGACGTGATGGGAGCTGTCGGCTCCGGGAAGACGGCTCTGATCGAGGCTTTAGCCGACAGATTAAGGAGTAAATACCGCATCTCGATGGTCGATGGATGGGGTGGGCCCGCGACCCGTTCAGATGGAAAGCACGATGCTTGGACGTGAACATTCCATGCGAAGGATGTAGAGGCCCTTGCAGGGGGGAAGACCAAGGCCTAGCCATGATCGACGGGCTCTCGGCGGCTGCTTATCCCGTGAGCGAGAATTACGACCTCGCCTAGGACCCCTGTCCTCCACCGCTTCACGTTAACTCGGCTTGAGGACAGGCTGAGGAGACTCCGTAACGACACAGAACCTTCTGCTCACGGTGGAGCTGGTTCTCGTATAAGGCCCTGCAAAGAGCAATAGCTTGTTCACCCAAGATAGCCCTCAAATATACGCCGTTGGGGACTTGCGTTTAGTAGGAAAGCTGGGAAGAGGCTATCCTATTACCTAGGTGCACTAGAAGAGGTATGTAGGGCTTTGGTTTGCCTAGGCTTCGCGTCTATGCGGCGCCACCGAATCGAGGTTCACATCAGTACAGGTCTTGGAGGCACCTGCATCCAATGTTGTTGTTACCGCCTACATTTACATGGTAGAGGCGGAGAGGCGGTGAGATGATGGAGGGAAACAGGCTAAGCAGAAACATGGAGGACTATTTGGAGGCGACCTATCAGCTCCTGAGGGAGGGCGGTCGCGCTAGGACGGCAGATATCGCGGGAAGACTGAACGTGAAGCCTCCAAGCGTTACCGAGATGCTTCAGAAACTGGACGATCTCGGCTTCGTCGAGTACTCGCGGTATCGTGGCGCCGTCCTGACCCCTAGAGGAGGGACTGTGGCCAGACCGGTTGAGGAACGGCGGGAGACGCTTAGGGGTCTCCTCGAAACAGTTGGGGTCGACAAGACTGTCGCTGAGGAGGATGCGTGTGAGATGGAGCATAGGATTCATCCTCAGACGGTCATAAAACTGACAAGGCTCACGGAGTTCCTGCAGAAGGCGCGTATCAGCTCTAGATGGCTTGAACACTTCAGACACTTCGAGAAGACCGGGAGGCACCCCCAGATGCGCGAGGGGAAAGAACCTTGAGGTCGGTCATAGGCCTAAGGTATACATGTACCTTAGCATCACATCAGGAGCAAGCTTATCACGCAGACCTGAATGTAGAACCCGAGGGGAGGGTTTGAGCGTTCTCCTCGAGAGGCTTGACGACGAGGAGGTAAGCCTACTCATCCTCAAGGACGGGGCCTCAATCTACTCGAGCAGGAAGGGGGGGATCGCCCCACTGCTGGACGCCATAGCCCAGCTTGGACGGGACCGTCTATCCAACTCGACGGTCGTCGACAAGGTCGTCGGCAAGGCAGCAGCACTCCTAATCGCCTACTTCAAGGCCGAAAGAGTTTACTCAAAGCTCATGAGCAGAGCAGCCGCAGAAATCCTCGATAGGCATGGGGTAGGTTTCTTCTCCTCTAAGACGGTAGATGTTATCAGAAACAGGGCCGGCACAGACATCTGCCCCTTCGAGCAACTGGTGTTGCGGGTCGAAGAGCCGGCAGAAGCGTACACGTTGCTGAAACGGGCAGCATCGCTCTCTTCTTAGGCTCGTATTAGTCCGGCCTTAGGCCGACCAAAAGGTCTATAAGCATTTGTGCGAATGAACAAAATGATGGGCTACCGATGGCGTTGGCGTCGCGGCGCAGGGCCAGGACGCCCCATGAAGCCGAGGATAGTACGAGCGGAGCTGCCAGCCAGCCGCTTCGTCCCAGTGCTGACGGGAGGCACCGGCCTACTGGTCAGGGAGCCTGTGGTCCTCACACCTGATGAGCTTGAAGCCCTCCGCCTCGTCGATTACGAGGGGCTCCTCCAAGAGGAGGCGGCTCAACGCATGGGGGTGTCCAGGGGCACCGTCTGGCGCTGCCTAGACAGCGCCCGTAGAAAGGTGGGGGCGATGCTCGTGGAGGGGCGTGAACTCATCATATCCCCGGGCGAGGTTACAGAGCGCGCTGGAACAACCCAAGGCTGAGCAGGGACCACGACGCGAGAAGTATGAGAGCAGGCGTGGAGGCTCCTAAGCTCAGGAG
>JAWCPE010000197.1:0-3573 GCA_038870415.1 Bathyarchaeia archaeon | reverse complement strand
GACCTCGCCGTTCATGTTATCGCCGCACCACACGACCTCAGCGGGTGACTCGGCGGCTATCCGGTAGAGCTGCTGCTCCTCCCTCTCGATCGCTTCCAGTAGCTCGTTGAACTCCTTCGGATGCCGATACTGGTCTATAGCCCACCGTGTGTAGCCCAGTAGCTCGATGAGCATCCTCTGTAAAGGGGAGCGGCCGACCCAGGCTACGACGACCCCATCGCCGCCCAGCATCCGTTGGGCCTCGAGCATAGCCGTGTAGTCCGGCCGGTAGACAGTGTCCTCGACGATGAACTTCGCAGCCGCGTAGTCCTCGGGGCGTTTCACCATGTGCTCCACGGTCCAGGCGGTCCCTACGACGCCCACATCGGTCCTATGCCGGGAGTAGACGCTTCCCGCGGGCGTACGGTAGATCCTCGTCGTCACGCCGCCTTGGTCGGAGACCTCTACCTTTACGTTCGGCGTCTCAACCTTGCAGACCGGGCATGAGACCCAAAGCCCTAAGCCTAGGTTGCGCAGCTCACGTTCGTCCTGCCCCCTGGGCAAAAGCCCTGAGTAGATCGTCCACGGGATGCGGTCAGGTTCCTCATGGTGGAGAACGGCCATTATCCTCTCTTTCGCGTTCATCCCTAAGCAGGCCCCAATCTCGGGCAGCTTCTCTCCTGATAAGCCTTTGACTCCCTGCATAAGGGTTCTAGAAGACACTTAACTTGGGCCGGCAAGCTTGTCTGCTGCATCTCGGTCAGCGTAGGTCGATACGATCTCGCCCACGTAGAGGGTGTGGAAGCCTCCTCGGGGGTAGATCGCCGCTATCTCCTCGGCTAGGCTCTCGGCCGTAAGCCGGTCTTTATGGATCACCTTGCATTCATAGTGAATGACGCACTCCGCGACCGCTGGAGAGCCGACTTTTCTCCCCGCGAGCGGTGTTAGCTTCATCTCCTTGAACTTGTCCACAGTCCTCCCGGAGGCTGTGCCGCAGAACGTAAGCGCCTCCTCCATGCCTTCGCCCGGGACATTGACCGTGAAGCAGCCTGTATCCTCTATGAGCTGGAACGTGAAACGCGTCGGGCGTACCGCGACGAGGAAAACTGGCTTAGACCATAACGTGCCGACCAAGCCCCAACCTATCGTCATCGCATTCGGCCTCATGCTCCCCTGGCAGGAGAGGAGCACACCTCCATGCCTGAGCTTCCATAGAGTTGCTTCCGTGAAGGCGGGAAGCTCGAACTCAACCTTCTCTGGTTCATGTTTTCCCATGTAGGTATCGCCTCTAGGACTTGTCTCATTGCGGCTGATATGGTATGCCGTACTCTTCCTTGTGGAAGACCTGTGCGAAGGGCCTCCTGCTCCTCGCAGCTGGGGCTTCATCAGGGAGACCGACCGGCAGGATGCAGACGACGGAGAGGCTCTCCGGTATCTTCAGGATATTCTTTACCTCAGCTTCGTCGAAGGCTCCGATCCAGCAGGTGCCTAAGCCCAGCTCGACCGCTTCTAGGACCATATGCTCGACAGCTATCATGGGGTCGCGGAGATACCACCGTTTAGAGATGGCGGGGTCTCCGAGGGCGACGATGACGGCTCCAGCCTCGGCGATGAAGTCCTGCCCGTCCGCTGCTTGAGCTATCATCCTCTTCCTTGAAGGGTTTCTTACGACGACGAACTGCCACGGCTGCCGGTTCCCAGCCGAGGGAGCAAGCCTAGCAGCCTCAAGAACCTTGAGAAGCTTCTCCTCAGGCACAGGTTGGTTCTTGAATCGACGGATGCTTCTCCGCGCCTTTACGGCTTCGAACACGTCCATGCCTGCTCCTCCGCAGAACGGCTTGATGTAAGGAGTCTACGCGTATAAAAGCGCAGAGCCGGGAAGCCACCAACTTAAGGGCCTCTGTTACCGTAAACCGGTTCTTGACTTAATGCATGGCCTGAGTCCATACCGAAACTGTTGACGGTTAATTCGCCACAGAGAGGT
This sequence comes from Bathyarchaeia archaeon, assembly GCA_038870415.1. Classification (GTDB taxonomy): domain Archaea; phylum Thermoproteota; class CALKCG01; order B24; family JAWCPE01; genus JAWCPE01. The sequence continues at coordinate 1,610 of JAWCPE010000197.1, read as the reverse complement.
GAGCTGAGCTGAAGCTCAACGCCTTTCATGGACGGCAACCTTGCAGTAATCGTCTTAAGCCTTAAGTAGCGAGTCGCTGCGGAGACGGGTTGTCTTTATCTTCCTCACAGGAGGTTGCCTTTAAGAAGACTGGGCGATGTGGAATCCATGAACGAGACGAGACGGGCGCAGCGCATCGGCTTGGTAGGCTGCGGAGCTATCGGTACCGTTATCGCCAAGGCGATCGATGAGGGGGCCGCGGGGGCCTCTAAGCTTGAGGGCGTCTACGATGTCGTTCGACAGAAGGCTGAGACCCTTGTGGGACAGCTGTCCAGCCGGCCGAAGGTCGCGTCTTCAGCAGAGGAGCTGATCTGTCTCCCAGGTCTCGACTTGATAGTGGAGGCTGCCTCGCAGCAAGCGGTGAGAGAGCTCGCGGCCAAGGTTCTCGCGGCGCGTAGGGACCTGATGATAATGAGCGTGGGCGCGCTCGTGGACTCTGAACTGTTGAGGAGCCTCGTCGACGCGGCTCTCAGAGCCGATAGGCGTATCTACGTGCCGTCTGGGGCTATAGCCGGCTTAGACGCGGTCAAGGCGGCGAGGGCCGCCTCTATCGCTGAAGTTACGTTGACTTCTCGGAAGGCTCCTAAGGCCTTGAAAGGCTCACCGTACCTCGATAGGCTCGCTCCAACCCTTAACGGGTTGACTGAGCCGAAGGTGATATACGAGGGCCCCGCGACGGAGGCTTGCCGGCTCTTCCCGGCGAACGTTAACGTGGCAGCGACGCTCAGCCTCGCCTCCCTCGGCCCCGATAACGTCAAGGTGCGGGTCATCGCAGACCCGAAGGTGCAGAAGAACGTGCATGAAGTGACGCTGCGAGGCGCTTTCGGGGAGCTCATAGCTCGAACCGAGAACCTTCCGTCACCTCATAATCCGGCGACCAGCTACTTGGCCGCGCTCTCTGCCATAGCGATGCTGAGGAGGCTCACATCCCCGCTCGTGGTTGGAACATAGCCTCCCCGGCTAGGCTTTCATGACCTCGACAGAGGTTCCGAGGACCCTAACCTCGACCTCGTCTCCGATGTCGGGTTTAGGCTCTAGCCTATCCCATTCTTCCCTTGTTAGCCAGAGTGTCAGGCGAGGGACTCGAATCTTTCCACGAGGTGCGAAGGGCATCGACCTGACAACCTGCTGGACGATAGGCGCGACCTCCCTAGCGATCTCGCTCTCCTCGCTCCTTGAGAGGATCATGGGTGGGGGGATCGACTTCTCCTGGGCAAGCTCAAGCTTGACCCCCTCTCCCTCGACGGGGTCCTGTACGAGGGCCTTGCTGGTCAAGATGGCCTTGAAGACGACCGCAGACACGCATATTCACCTTGACAGCCAGATGATACGTTGCCTCACTATTTAAAGCGAGGTAGGCTCCTCAGGAAACTGCGTAGGGCCAGGTTATAGCGTGTACGCCTTCACCTCACCGTTCTCAAGTAAGCCCTTATCTCCTCTACGCTTCTTCAACGTCGCTATGAACCGTTCCACATCGGGATAGGATCGTTCATAGATGTGAGCGCTGTTTGAGAAGTCAACGTATACGCCTACGCGGCATTCGAGCTCTGGGCTAAGCCGTCTCTGAAGCT
>JAWCPE010000196.1:0-3585 GCA_038870415.1 Bathyarchaeia archaeon | reverse complement strand
TCAACTACGCTGCAACCTTAACAGCGGCCCTCTCCCATGCGACCGTGCTGCAACGCGTCCTCTCGGTGAGGAAGGCCTTAAGGAACAAGGGCTGAAAGGTAGGTAAGCCATCCGCCTAGCTTCTCGCCGTAGGCACTTTGAGGTTGCTGAGCGCGTACCGGTCTGCTTCTAGGCGGGACTGGGGGGTTCCCACATCTCGCCAGAAGACGGAGGGGGGAATCCGAAAGCCATAGACCGGATGCCCATCTCTCAGCATCAACCGGACTGTGTCAGTTATCCAGTACTCTCTATCCGGCGATAGAGCCGTCTTTGCTATGTAACCGAAGACGGCTCGGTTGAAGACCAACGGCCCAGAGTTCGCGAGGAAAACTCCATCCTTCCTCAGTTGCTCCATCTGTTCTGGGCTTGGTCGCTCGACGATGTCCAGCATCCTCATGTTCTCGTCGAGCTTTGCGACGGCGAAACTCGAGGGGTTCGTGACCTCGTAAAGCCCTACGGTAACCCAGGAGCCGCGCTCCTCGTGGAATTGAAGCATCTCTTTCACGAAGCCCCCGGGGTGGAAGAACGCGTCACCATAAGCGACGATGAAGTCCCCGTTCACCCACGGTCGGGCCGCCTCGATAGCTTTAGCGGTACCAGCAGCACGCTTCGCGTCTTGGAAAAGGTAGGCGACGTTCAGCCCGAAGCGCCTCCCGTCCTTAACGTACCTAACGATCTGTTCCTTCCCCTCGCCGATGACGATGAAGACTTTCGATACCCCTGCAGCCTCCAAGTACCGTAGGTTGTACTCGATAACCGGAAACTCACCTACGGGGAGCAGCTCCTTCGCCACAGCGTCCGTGTAAGGGGCAAGCCTCCTACCGCGCCCCGCGGCTAACACTAAGCCAACGACAGGCAATAAAACGACACCACACGCGTTCTCTGGCCTGACGATAGGGCTCAGGAGCTAAAGAGTTTGTCGTCGAGACCGTCAACGTTCACGTTGACCTATCATCCCACGCTTCTGACGCCCTGGTAGGTAGACGGTATATCGGTGAAGATGGTGAGGGAGGGTATCTCTCGAAGCTGAGGAAGACTTGGCATATGGAGGTTAAGAGGGCTGTCTCGGACAGGGCTGTAGCGGGCAGGGTTCGAACCTGCGGTCAGGTGCCTCAAGCGGCTTGGCTAAAGCGCTATAGGTCTCTGCCATCAGCTCTGGGGTGCGGTTGAAGTGAGCCAAATCTCTAGTTATGAGGGGCAGCTTGATCGCCGTGGTGGCTATGAAGATGTCGTTCAGACACATAATTTCGCTTCTCCTCTCCGTGCTGAGGCTGTCAACTTAATGCGAGCAGGTTGTAGACGGCTGGATGGGCTTCCATCCTTAGGAAGAGCCACGCCGTAAGGTTGGGCCTAGCGTCTCTCTAACGTTCCAACCATGCTCTTGAAACCGCGTCCACCACCTGTAGAAGGTGCTCCTGTGGACGCCTAGATGGCCGCAGATCTCAACGGCTTTCCAGCCTCCGGCGGAGAAGCCAGCGCTTCCTACGCCTTGAAAGCTCCCTCCCACACTACCCCACTGACGCATTGCTCACCCTACTTGAGTGTCGGCAGTGTGGGGGGATAGAACACTCTCTTTCAGCCAGCTAAACGCTTTTATCTCCGTGGAGAAGAGACGCGGGTTAACGTTGCAGGGATCTTCGGATAGGTGAAGATATTGGACGTGGAAAGTATCAGAAAGGTAGGCGTCATAGGCGCCGGAATTATGGGTCATGGGATAGCTCAAGTCTTCGCTCAAGCAGGCTTCACGGTTTCCCTTACAGCTAGAAGGGAAGAAACATTGAAACAAGCGCTTGAGAGAATAAGGTCGAACATCCAATTCTTCGTCCAGCATAAGCTCGCAAAGGATAACGCAGCGGATATCGTGCTTTCTAGGATTCGAACCACAACGAACCTTAGAGATGCCGTGTCAGACGTGGACTTCGTGCTGGAAGCAGTTCCGGAAGTGATAGAAACAAAGAGAGAGGTCTTCCGGTCGCTTGACTCCTACTGCGCCGAGGACATCGTACTCGCAACCAACGCTTCTTCGCTGACCATTACAGAGATAGCCTCAGCTACAAGGAGGCCCGAGAGGGTAGTCGGCGCCCACTTCTGGAACCCAGCCCATCTTATGCCTTTGGTAGAGGTCACAAAGGGAGAGCACACCTCAGAGAAGACGATGGGGGTCACATGCGACTTGATGTCCAAGATCGGGAAGGTCCCTGCGAGGGTTCTGAAGGACCTCCCAGGTGGCATAGGAAACCGGATTCAGGTGGCGATGTGGCGTGAAGCCATCTCGCTCCTCGACCAGGGAGCTGCGAGCGCAGAGGACATAGACAACGCGGTCATGCTCACCTTTGGTGCCCGCCTACCGTTCATGGGGCCCTTCCTAACCGCCGACCTGAACGGCGTAGACCTCATCCTGAACGTTCACAGCTACCTTTACAGGTTCTTGTACAACGCCTGTGAACCTGCCCCTGTGCTCCGAGAGAAGGTGGAGAGGGGCGAGTTCGGCGTCAAGACCGGAAAGGGCTTCTACACCTGGACGAAGGAGACCATAGAGAAGGCAAGAGCGAGAAGGGACGAAGGCTTGATAAACGCCTTCAGGCCCCTACTTGAGAAGCAGCTCCAAGCCCTGCGGTAGAACGATTAAAAGCGTTGAGGCTTCAACGACCGGTCGAGGTGTTCGATGTGAGCACGGGTCTCTTCAAGAAGTATGAGCATACCGGCATCGTCGTGAGCGACCTGAAGAGGTCTCTGGGGTTCTATAACGAGCTCCTAGGCTTCCCCGTCGTCCGAGACGCCGAGGTGAAAGTGCTGAACCTTCACGTGGTCTTCCTCGACGCCGGTGGCGCCCTCATCGAGCTGCTCGACTACCACGATAAGACGGGGTACGTGAAGCCGCCTGAGAAGTACTTCGGCGTAAGACACCTCTGCCTCCTAGTCGACGACATCCAGTCTGTCTCCGAGAAGCTGAAGGCGAAGGGCGTAACCTGCATTGAGCCACCTTTGGAGATCGTGCCCGGCCAGGTGAGCCACGCAGTCTTCCTCGACCCCGACGGCGTACATGTCGAGCTGCTGCAGCGGCATATACCCATGCAGCCAGGCGCGGCTAAACCACGCTAAACGAAGACTATAACCTAAAAAGGCCTCATATGCTCTTCGGATGTCCGGAGGCGCGCTGTAAAGCGCCGAGAGAGTCTATGAAGCTGCGTGCCCCCCGGGTGGCACGGTCATGGAAAGCTTTTGACGGATGCCCGGCGGTCGCTCTCCTCCATCTACGCTGCCTTTCTGCTGAATCAGGGCCCGCCCCGTGCTCGTTTAAGGAGGGTAAACCCACGGCAAAGCATGGAGAAGAGATGCGTTAAACGCACGGTTAGCGGGATGGAACATGGGTAGACCGCCGTGGAAAACAAGACGAGTGGGCTTGAAGCGACTCGGAGGCCTCAACTGAAGGCGGGCCTAAACGAGCCTGACCTGCTCGCCTACACGAATGATTAGAAGTGAGCGGTCTCAGAGAGTTTCTCATACAAGTCCAGCGGGCTTCCACAGCTTCTTCGACGAGGATAG
>JAWCPE010000195.1:0-3591 GCA_038870415.1 Bathyarchaeia archaeon | reverse complement strand
CTTCTGCAACTCAGAGGTCTCAACCCACATGCCGTATCACACATGTTCGCCGAAGCGCAGGCGAGTTACGGTGATCGGATAAATACGCGTCTGCAGCTTTCTATTAAGCCTGGAGGGGGCTATATGGCGAAACTGAACCTAGGCGGCCTGGCTCCGGGTTTCAAGGGCCTCCTCGGCGTGGACGGTAGGAGATACAGCCTCGAAGACTTCCGGGATAAGAAGGCCTTAGCGGTCGTGATAAGCTGCAACCACTGCCCTACGGTCAAGGCCTATGAGGACCGGATGAAAGAGATTCAGAGAGAGTTCGGCGATAAGGGCTTCCTTCTGGTCGCGGTCAACCCGAACGACGCGGAGCAGTACCCTGAGGACGGCTACAAGAGCATGGTGAAGAGGGCCAAAGAGGAAGGGCTTCAACTGCCCTTATCTCCGCGATGAGGACCAGAGCGTCGCGAAAGCCTACGGCGCAACGAGAACCCCAGAAGTCCTCCTTTTCGACCACGAGAGATATCTCCGTTACCACGGCAGGATCGACGACAACGTCGACGAACCCAGCAAGGTGAAGGCCCGCTATCTACGCGACGCGATCGAGGCCTTCCTCGCGGCAGGAAGATCAGCGTCACCGAGACAATCCCGATCGGTTGCACCCTCAAATGGAGATAGCCGCCGAGGCCTAGCTCGTAGCCCATCGGTCAACTACGCCATGAGGTGAACGACTCCAGCGCCGGCTTCGCCCGGCCATTACGGTTGAAGAGGGCCATAGCGTCCCAGCCGAAGGAGAAGGGCATATCCTTAGGCTCGTTCACGAGCTTCGCCTGTAGTCTTGTGAGGTACATCTCGGGGCTCCAGTAGAAGGCTCCCATGATCCGCAGATGCTTGAAGCAGTACGCGAGGAAACCCTTTGTCCAGTCCCGCTGTCCCCGCGGGGTCAACGGGTACCCGGGCACGGGCTTCTTCATGTACCAGAACTGCCCGTGAGGTTGCCGGCTCGGGTAAGCGTACTCAGCTATGGAGATGGGCTTATCGAAGCTTGAGAGAACCTCTACTGTCTCGTGGAAGACCTTGCTCTCCGAGCCGAAGGCGGAGGGAAAGAAGGATAGGGCTGACGTATCAAAGCCTACACCGAACTCCTGCATGGCCTCGAAGAATGCGCGTACGAGGCTTGGGTCCCACCACTTCCCCAACTGAAGCGAGATAGACGCGTCCCGGTGCTCCTCCCTGAGGCCCTCCACCGCGCTTCTGAGAAGCGCAGCCTCGGGGCGCCATACGCGTTCCTTAAGCCATCGAAGGTCCTTCCTTCGCTTCTTGTTCGAAGCGAAGACCCCGCATAGCCCATAGTCGACCTCGTTACCAACCTGGTAAGAGTCGACCTCCAGTCCCTCCTCTCTGAAGTGCCGGGCGACGCTACGCGTGTATTTGCCTACCGCCCTAGACCTCTCGTCGAGGTTAAGCTCACTCCAAGCCTTCGGCGCCGGCTGCTTGAAGAGGTCAGCCCAGGCGTCTGAAAGGAAGAGGACGAGGTGAAGGCTCATCCCCGACTGGGCCGCCATCTTCGCGGTGGTAGTTGCGTACTTAAGCCGGGACGGCCCCTCAGAGCCAACCCACAACCGGACCCTCGCCGCGTTCACACCCTTCTCGGCAAGGAAACGATAGAGGTCCTCTACGCGCTCCCCATGCTCGTCACGCCAAGAGAGGCCTCTCTCCATCATGGCCAATGCGTAGTTCGCATCTACACCCACGGCGAAGGCGCGGCTCTTGCTCATATTGCTAACACTGGGGTATGTTGCTCTCAGGTGAAAAGCTCTACGGTTCTCTGCCCACCTCGGGCTTGCTCCGTCCCATCGATCTGCCTCGGGAAGAGGCTTGGCTTAGGAAACGATTTATGAATACGGCCACGCATTGCTCATGAGCATCAGATGAGCTGCAAGGAGAGGATGCTGAGAGCGCTCCATTTCGAGGAGCCTGACAAGGTTCCCGTCTAGGAGCTAGTGATAAACATGCCCGTGATGGAGCAGGTGATAGTGAAACGTACAGTCGCCGCTTGCTCAGATGCGTCCTAGCTCAGCGACGCGGAGCTTAGAACTCGGCGTGTAAGCCAAGAGGTAGCTGTGAGAATGCTATAGAAGGCTCGGCATGGACATGGTCGGCAGCCCCTACGGGGTCGCGGACAGCCTCATCGCTAAAACCCGTCACCATAACCGCCACGTCGTAGCCCCAGGCCTGAGCCTCAGCCAGCTGCCCTAAGCCGCGGATAAGGTCGTCGCCTGACGCCTTCACCCTCTATAGCGACCTTCTCCCCGGTCTCTGGACGCGCCGCGGCTAGGTCGATGATGCAGTTCCCCAGCTTCACCTCACGCTTGACCTCGTAGCCTCGGACGCGGTAGTAGCGGCTGATCCTAGTCGTCAGGAACCGGGCGGAGACCAAGGCCTCAACATCCTACATCCACGATCATCAGTGAAAGAAAAAGAGGACGGGGTCTTACTTCCTCTTCCGGAATAGCTTCAGGCCTCCAACCTCACAGACGTAGTCGAAGCCGCTTTCGGCCAGTTTCTGAGCTTCGACGATGGTCTTCGCCGTGGCCGAGTAATATTCATCATTTTTAAACTCGGCGACATGGGTGTACCGTAGGGTGTTCTGTATGCTTCTATGGCCTAGTTCTTCCTTAACCCTGAAGAGGCCCCGCGTACTGTGGTAGAGCTGCGTCGCGTGGAAATGCCTTAGGTCGTACAGCTGTATCTTCAGCAGCTCCGGGTTTCCAGTCTCCCCGTAGGCCACCATCCGTTCCTCTCGCTAATTCCTAGCGAGACGCTCCGGGCTGGGAAAGATCCGGTCCTTAAGCCCTGGCCGTAGACGCCCTATGAGTTGCTTCAGGTCCGCGTGGATTTCAGCCCTGAGCTTGAGGCTTCTAGGATTCCCCCTCTCCGCGGGCTTCACGTGGATGATGCCTTGCTCCAAGTCTATGTTCTCCAGCGTTAGGCCGTGGAGCTCAATCGGCCTCAGGCCCGTGTCCTTGAGTATGCCTGACGCAACCTTCCGCTTGAGGCCCCTCGCTTCCTTAATGATCACGTCGAGGCTCTCTTCAAGGGGACATTTGATCGGGTTCTCCACCTTGGCGAACTTAGGTTTCTCCCACGTGACTTCGACGAGCCTAGCGTAGTGTCTGTAAGCCGACGTGAGGAGGCTCTTGGTGTTGCTGTTGCTTAGGCTACAGATGTACTCCGTGACCTCTTCTGGCTTTGAAAGGTTCACGTTCCTAGCTGATAGTCGGAGCTTCTTGCCGACGCCTTTGACGGTGGTCTCCGCGTAGCCCCTGTTATGTAGGGCGATGAGAACGGCGAGGACGGCGGAGGTCTGCTGGTTACTAGACCGGGGTTCCGTGTAGGTAGCCCGGGGGAGATTCGAACTCCCGTCGGCGGGGTTCTTCTCCGCTCTTAGATCCAGAGCCCTATAGGAAACCATCCGGCCCAGGGAGGCTTCCCGCTATGCTTGGCCGCTACACCACCGGGCTACGACTCTCCAATTCGCCCAGGGCCTGATATAACTCTTCCCGCCCCCTCGCTCTTCTCTGTTACCTTAAGCCGATCACCTCCTTG
>JAWCPE010000194.1:0-3601 GCA_038870415.1 Bathyarchaeia archaeon | reverse complement strand
CAAGTTGGTTGAGGACGCTTCGCCTTGAGGGAAGGTTTGAATTTGCAGGGTTGGAGGAGAACCCACTATTCAAGCGATATAAAACCTTCGATCTGCCTTGTATCTTCCCTCATCGAGACGCGGATATACCGGTAAAGGCCCATAGGCTCCTCCTCCATCTTCATCTCGATGACGCAGTCTACCATATCGCGAAACGAAGCCACAATCGCCGGGTGGAACGTTGACCTGCCCAGGGTTACGAAGAGACTGAACCTTGACTCACGCGTCTTAGCGATGACGGCACGTAGGAACTCCCGGGAAGACTTGACGCCGCATTTATGGATGATCGTGGAGAGCGAGTCGATCACCGCTAAGCCCGGTGTCCCCTTCGCCTTCTTGCCTATCGCCTTGAGAAGGGCGACGGTGACACCTGAGAGGTCGCTCAGGTCTTCAGAGTAAGCCTCACGGCCAGCCGCCCCATAGGAGGAGTAACAGTCAACGAAGAGGACCTCAGGTTCCAGTCCGGGAGCAAGCGCCACGACGCCCTCCCGTATCCTATCTGGGAAATCATCCGTAGCCAGGTAGACGACAGGCTCCTTCATCTTAAGGGCTGCTGCAACAAGCTGACGACAGAGCACAGGCTTACCGGTGCCTGAATCGCCCAGGATCAGAACGGCGGAGGGCTGCCTGATCCCTGAAGGCAACAGCATATCTAGGGCCTCAACGCCTGTAGCCTTCGGCAACTCCAAGCCTCGTAGGGGCTTCTCTTCAGGCCTCTCAGCTCTTCCCAGCTTAGATAGGCTAAGCTCCTCGAGTTCCTCGTCCCTCTCCCTCCTCAACGAGAAGAGGGGTCTACTCTCAGCGTCGTGTTCTTCCACGAGGAGGCCCATCTCTACAAGTTCCTTCAGGTCCTTCTCGACCTCCTCGCTCTGCTTGCCGATGGCCTGGGCGACCTCCTCCAGCCCGAACCGTCGGCACGGCTCTTCGTGGAAGAGCGTCAACAGCTCAGCCTTCACGTCTGAGCTCATGAGCCGTTCGAAAAGCCGTTGAAACCCGCGGGTGTTGACGCTTAACTTATGAAACCCGTAGATGAAGAGCAGGTCGGCGAGAACCCAGACCACGTCGATCGGGTTGGCGCCCTCGTACTCGCCGAAGGCTGTAAGCCAGCTGAAGGCCATATCTGCCAGAATGTTCATGAAGATACCTAGAGGGACCGGGAACCAGGTCCAGCCGAGCCTCGTCCCTGAGAGCGTCGCCAGAAGCCCAAACGCGAAGAGGAAGAGGACAACGTCAAGCGTAGGATATGCCAAGTCTAGGAAGAGAGCGCCCAGGTCCTGAGAAGACCGGTCCATCGCGGGAAGGACCAGAAAGTACGCGGCGAAGAGGCCGACCGCTATCGCCGCCAGGAGACTCATAGCCTTGACTGCGACGCTCTGGGTGAAACCAGAGGCTTTGAACACCATATAGAGCCCAGCGCCGAGAGGAACGTACCCCGCAAGCCAGAAGACATCCGCGAGGGAAGGATAGGGAGTCTCCACGTTCAACGCGAGCGTGTAGAAAGCCCAAGTGAACTCGCCGAGGAACCAGAAGAGCAAGCCTAAGGCGAGCGTGTTGAAGATCGCTCCAAGGTCACTCCTACGGAATACGCGCCCCGCCAGATACGCGGCTAGAAAGGCGGCGAAAGCGGCGACCGGCGCCACGGTATTGCTGAAGGCCAGAATGAACACATGGTCGGCCTGCCCGAAGACGTAAACTAGGACTAGCAGCGTGGAGGTTATCAAGACGACCAGTTCCGCTCTCCCCAATGGGATTATCCTCAGGTCAGGGCATTCTTAGACCAGCTCTGTGGGATACCTCGCCTGCCGCTTAGCGGTCGCCGCCCAACGAACGAGGTTACGGCTACGCTCTGCACGCTGCGCCCTCTACCTTGCAGCCTTCGCCCCCTCAGCCAGGATCGGCGCGTCCGGGTAGACCTCGATGCCTTTCTCCGTGATCTTGAAGAGGCATGGCTTCTCTAGGTGTTTTACTCCCCTCATCTTCTGGACCTGAAGTGTTCTGACGATCCTCTCATCTCTGTGAGGCGTCCGCAGAACGATCACTCCCTGGCAGAGGAATGACTCGATGCCGAACCTGTACACGTCGCTCCGCTCCTCCACGTTCTCCGACAACAGCAGCGTCGTCAAACCCATCTCCGTCAGCGCCTTGACCAGGGACAAGGTGGACTGCCGCAGCTCGAAGACATCCCTGTACTGCAACACGAGGGCGGAGAGCGAATCGATGACGCACCGCTTCGCCTTGATCTCCTTGGCGGCATCCTTGATGACGTTCAGGATGCCGTTCACGTCGAAGGTCTCTGTGCCCAAGGCTCCCGCCTTGACAAGGTACTTGCTGAAACCTCCCCTCGAGACGGTGAGGTCTATGAGGAAACGCTCCCTGGGGCTGATGGGCGACGCATCGATCAACGCGAGCCGGCCCTTACCCTGCTCGTCGAGGAGGTTCCAGCCGAACCTTTTCATCGCTGCGATGATGGAGCCCGGCGGCTCCTCAAGGGTGACGTATACGCCGTTCTGCTGGTGGTCCGTGATCCCCTTATGGATGAACTGGGCGCCGAAGATGGTCTTTCCAGCCCCTGGGCCTCCGACGACCGTGTAGCAGTAACCGGCCGGAAGCCCGCCCTCGATGATCTCATCTAGGCCCGTGATGCCCGTCGGTACCCGAGCCTTCTCCAAGAATGCACGCCCAGACTGAGACCTGCAGGAACCCTATTTAGCCCATATTTCGCGTCGAGATTAAGCCCTGCTCGACGGCTCTCCACGGCCTTAAACCGGAGGCTTAACGGCGCCTTCTTGAAAGCAGGAGAACGACGACCGCAACGATGATTGCCGCGACGGCCGCGACTCCGACGACTAGACTCGTAGGAAAGAGCGGCGTCACCTTGAAGGCGAGTTCCTGGCTCTGCGCGCCGAGGTGGTTCGAGTCTCCTGTCCAAGAGGCGACGAGGCTCCATTCGCCGCTCGGCTGAGGCGTGAAGATGTCGGAGAAACGCCCCTCGTCATCCGTCGTAACCGTCCTGCTTGCCTGAGCCCTCCCATCTTTGCTGTAGGCGAGGGTGACGTTCACGCCGGCATGGGGTGGGCTGATAGCTCCGCGTGCCTCGATGGCTTCTCCTTCGGTGACCTCCTTCTTAGAGACCGATAGCGAGACGGTTGAAGGCCTCTTCTCGGCTTGGAGGAGTTCCGGCTCCCTCTCTAGGACGGCGAAGTACTCGGTGAGGGCCACGTTCCTGTAGCCTTCCGCGGATGCCTTCACGCGGACCCTGTACAAGCCCGTCTGCTTCACGGTTATGTTCGTAGGCAGCGTCAACTGCCTGGAGGAATTGTCAGGAAACGTTAAGTCAGCTGTGACGGAGGCCTTCTCCACGCTGCACCTGTACGTTATGTAGGCCTTCTCGTTCTTCACGAATACCAGCGACTGCTCGGTGCAGGCCGGGTCCTTGCATAGTAGGACCTCCACCTGCATATCCTCAGGGGCTCCCTCAACGGTGAAGCGGAGCTCCTCCTCGTAGACCCTGAACCTGCCCTCGATGAGGCCGACGGAGACCACGTATATGCCGGAGTAGAAC
>JAWCPE010000193.1:0-3635 GCA_038870415.1 Bathyarchaeia archaeon | reverse complement strand
CTCAGGCTTGAGCAACCCCTCATCCCAGACGCCTGGGCGAGGCTGAAACGAAGCCTAGAGTTGATGAACAGCTTCCGAGCCGCGAAGGTCGTCAGGTTGACGCTTGTGAAGGGCCATAACGACCATAACGTAGAGGGCTACGCGGGCCTCGTCGACAAGACGGACTGCGACTACCTCGAGGTGAAGGGCTTCACGTGGGTCGGCGAGGCCCAACGCCGCCTACCCAGGGAGGCGACGCCCACGATGGAAGAGGTCCGATCGCTGGCTCAGAGGCTGTCAGCGCTCACCGGCTACGGGGTGAAGGACGAGTTCGTCCCCAGCCGAGTCGTCCTGCTCTCGAAGGGTTAACCCGCGACGCGCCCCCCTGACGGCTTGCTAAACGAAGGGGTTCCTGCAACTCTTATTTATGTAGGCAAGGCCCCAATAGCTGCACCGGTTGTGAAGGAAGGGCTTGTCACTCCAAGAGATCATAGCCAAAGCCCGGGAGGAGCTCGATGCCAAGTCGAAGCTTTACGACGCCGCTCAGAGCCTGGGCCGCGAGGCGGTTCGAGCCTCGAAACAGGCAACCTTCCGCGTGCACAGACGCGACTCTAGAGGCGCGGAGAGCAAGCTGAAGGAGGCTGAAGCAGCCATACGTGAGATAGCGAGACTCGCCGAGTCGCAGCCCGAGCTTGCCTATGCCGGCTCCTTCATCCTAGCCTGCCAAGAGTTCGCCGAGGCGAGGCTTCTCCTAGCCCTGATGAGGGGGGAGGGCCTCCCCACATGGAGCCAGATAGGCGTCCAAACGCTCCCCTACGTGCTCGGCCTCGCGGACCTCGTCGGCGAGCTGAGAAGGGCTGCCGTGGATGCGCTCAGGGAGGGGCGTCTAGACGAGGCGGAACGTAGGCTCAGCGAGATGGAAGAGATCTACGTCGAGCTCTTCACCGTGGAGAGCCCCGCCGCACTGTCGCAGGGACTTAGGAGGAAACTCGACGTCGCTCGGAGGCTTATCGAGACGACACGAGGGGAGGTCGCCCTCGAGGCTCGAAGACAGGACCTAGAACGGTCCATGAACGAGCTTCGCGCCCAACTCGTCCGTGAACCACGGCGACGTAAGGGAGGACGCGCGCCCAAGGAAGCCCCGGGGCATGCTCCGAGCGGCGAACCGGCGGCATAGAGCGAGGCTTCCCCCCTCAGCTTATACGGTAGGAGACCTGAACTTCTCGGAGTTATCCCTCGCCCGGAGAGCTGCGGCATGGGCTACTGCCAGGGGCTCGGGGAGCCTCTTCCCCCTCAGGAGCCTCGCCGTTATCTCCACGGACGATCCTACCGAGATCATATGCCCAGGCGAGATGTAGATAGGCTTCATTCCCGGCGCAGGGATGCCTGCCGCACCTACGGTCTCCCCGTCGCAGAGAACGGGCAGCCACTCACCCGGCCTCTTTGGGCTTCCGCAGGTTTTCCCGCAGAGGAGGCTTGCCGCAACCCCGATCGTGGGGGTGTCCAGCAGTAGGCCGATGTGGCTTGCGGCTCCGCATCTCCTCGGATGCGCCAAGCCGTGGGAGTTCACCATGAGGACTTGGAAGGGCGTCTCCAAAGCTTGGACTGCCTCCACCATCACAGGCCCCTCCCTGAAGACCAGTAGTCCCGGCAGATACGTCGCAGGTTCCGCGCAGGCCGTCGTACGTTCTTCAAGGACCGTGGCGCTCTCGTAGTCAAGCACCACCGCCGCTGCGAAGGCCCTATGCCCAAGGAAGGAGGCGTCAACCCCTGCTATAGCCTTCAGGGGTCTCTCAAACCTGTCCTCGAAGACTAGCCTCCCGGCAGCGGCTCGCTGGGCCTCTGCAAGGTCCCCGGTCTTCGCCTCGCCTCTTCGCCACCGCTCAGCTAAGGCGAGGAACCCCTCTAGCTCTCGGCTCGCCGTTCTCCGGCTGCGCTTCGGCTGCGCGCCCGGACTCTCAGCCTTCAACCCTCAACCGGTGACCTCGACGCTGACCTCGTCTCCATCCCTGAGGCTTAAGGCTTCGCGAAGGTTGACGGACGCTATTAGTTCCACGACGTCGGGGCCGTAGTGGGTTCTCTGGGGGAAGACGATGGCGCCTTTGACGGCTCCGTTAACCGTGACGAGGATGCACTTCCCCGAGCCGAATCTCCTGTCGCCGGCGGTGAACTCGCGTATCTCTATCCCAGGCCTCATCCGGGCCTCTTGAACGGTCCGTAGGTCTTCGTTCGTGGAAAGCCTCAGGTTAAGGGTTCCCAAGAAAGGCGTGAAGCCGAGCTTCTGTTCGAAGATTCGTCTATAAACCCTCATATAGTATCGGCCATCGCCTATACCTGTGAAGACCCTTCCCTTGAAGGCAAGACGCCTCGGCCCCTGGAGAGCAGCTTGAAGGCTCATGTACAGCTCGGTCAAAGAGCGGATTCCCTCGGGCGAGATCTTCACGCGCTGCCCCCGACTCGTGATCTCCCTGCTGACGAGGCTCTCCGCCTCGAGCGCCGCGAGCCTCCTCGAGGCGGTCTGCTGGGAGATGCTCGTCAGTTGGGCCAGCTGCCTCGTAGTTACGTCGACAGCTGCCTTATGAGCGCCGAGTTCTAGTAGCTTGAGCAGGACGGGGAGTAGTTCTAGGTCCTTGAGCATCTTCCTTCCTCATCCATGCGGGAAGCGGTCAGGCTTCCACATTTCAGCTATCCGTTCCTTGATCTTTGACCCGCTGTTGAGCATGCCAGCGGCGAACCTGGGTAGGCGGACGACCTCGCATAGGAGCCCCCTCTCCTTCGCGAATCGTCTAGTCTCCTCTTCTAGGTCTCTCTGGTCGTATCCGAAGACTATGATGTCCGGCTTCACCTCCTCCAGAACCTTGCCGATGCTGAAGTCTTGATGGCCTAGGAGAGCCTCGTCTACGGGCTTCAGAGCCTCGACCATCCGCCTACGTTCCTCCTCGGGCATGATGGGAGGACTCCCCTTCCTCTTCTCAACGGTTGAGTCTCTCGCCACGACGACCACGAGTCTGCCGCCGGGGCCGGCTAACGCCTTCGCTCTCTCTAAGAGCATCAGATGTCCAGTATGGAGGATGTCGAAGACACCTGTGGTCAGCACAACCTTTGGCTTCGCCATGAGAGGGCCCGCCGACTACCAGCTAGCAAGAGGGGGGCCTAAAAGCCTTAAGGAGCCGGGGCACCTGGGACTGCTTGACGCGTTCCAATACCTGCTTGGCCCACATTCATCCCTGCGCTGCCCTCATTAAGGCCTCCTCTGGCGCGCCTGCGAAGGAGCGTAGGGCCTCCACCTCCATGAAGTGCAGCCTCCCCGGCAGGATGAGGCAGTGGGGCACGTCCCCGAACCCATGCCGCGCAAGACGCTCCAGCAGGTCAGCCTTCACGACCGGCATATCGGAGCCTAGCCGCGCTAGCCCTACGGCGAGCCGGTCATGGGGGAAGACGCTCTCCCCTCGGCGGCCTTCTGCTTTCAGAAGCCTATTGACGGCGTCCCCGATAGTCATTCCGGCTTCGCCTTCGCATCCTACGTCGAGGAAGATGAAGGTGTGGAGTCCCCTTGAGAGGTTGTCTTTCGCAACGTCGTAGAGGCTGTCGGGAAGCGAAGCGCTCGACGAGGGCACCGTAAAGCTCGCCCCGAAACGGTAATTCTGGAGTCCTGA
>JAWCPE010000192.1:0-3685 GCA_038870415.1 Bathyarchaeia archaeon | reverse complement strand
ATGCAGAAGACGACGAGTCTCTAACCGGCTACAGTCCGAGATACGAGAGATTACCTGCATTCGATCTGACCGGCTTCACGAAGATCGTGGAATCGGGCGGCGAAGTCTACGAGGAGGTGAGAAGCGATGGCAGGTGGGAGGTGCTCAGAAACCTCGGCGGCGACGATAAGACGATATACGGCGTTGCGTCGCTCGACAAAGATTGTCCTAAAGGCCGTTACCGCTACACCCTTGCCGTCAAGGCGTCCGAAGGCGATTTAAGGAACGCCGGCCTTCACGATACCCTGTTCTCGATACACATTAAAGAGTCCGAATGGATCATATTTGCGTTAGAAGATTTCGTTGCACAGTATGGTAAATTCTGGCAGGCTAATCCCTACGAACTAGTGAAGAAGCTCAGCTGGGAATTCAACCCCGCGGTCAGCCTGCACATAGATAAATATCCGCCGTCGTACTCTTCTGACCATGACAGTATGGAGTTTCTAATGCCGGTCAGGCGACGCGCCTGCGCGTGATCTTGTCTATCAAACCGCTAGGAATGCAGCCTGACAGAACGGCGGAGGACTGCCAAGAGGACTAGCTAGACAACTATGCGATCCTTTGGGAACCTCGTTAGCACCTCCGGTCGCCCCTCGGTCACGACCACATCGTCCTCAATCCTTGCACCCCCGAAGCCCCGCACGTAGGCGCCTATCTCCACCGTCATCACATCCCCTAGCTGGATGACATCCTCTTGGCCGCCGGCTATGATGTAGGGGATGTCCTCCCCTAGCCCTAGGCCGTGCCCCGTGTGGTGAGGTGGGTTACCCGGGTACCCGGCCGCCGCGAACGCTCGCCTCGCCGCCGAGTCATACTCTTCAGTGCTCAGACCAGGCTTCACCATCTGCAATGCCTCTTCTTGAACGCGGCGGACTGTGTTAACCAGTTCCAGCTGACGGGCTGTCGGCTGGCCGACGATGAAGCACCTTGTGCTATCCCCGATGTAGCCTCGGTACCTAGGTCCTACGTCGATGAAGCCCAAGTCGCCCTCAGCGATAGTCTTCTCCGCGCGGCAGACATCCGGGTAGGCGGACCGTGAGCCCGTGTTCAGGACTATGAACGCGACCTCTTCGCTTCCGGCCCGGAGCATCGCGTACTCAGCTTCCGACCTCACCTCGCTCTGCTTCACGCCTGGCCCTAGCATCGAGAAGGCGGCCTCCACGCCCCTGTCAGCTATCTCAGCCGCTTTCCGAAGAAGCTCCATCTCCTCAGGCTCCTTCCTACGCCTCAACGAAGCCAGAAGCTCAGGCTTGACGCTCAGCTTCACGTCGCGAAGCCGCTGCGACTGGTCCAAGTACGCCTGCCAAGAAGAGTTATCGGCGAGTATACTGGACGGCTTGAACGCCTCCACCTCGCGTAGAACCACCTCTTCGTACCGCTCCTGGTGTTTCACGCCTACAACATCGCAGTCCTGAGCTAGTTCTTCCGCGATCCCGACGCTTCGCTCGCTCACCACGAACCTAGGCGTCCCCTCAAGAGGTAAGAGGAGCGTGCCGTGAACATCGAAGGCTAAGGTGAAGTAGTACGTGTTCGGGTAACGCGACGCAACGTACAGCTCCGCGCCAGCCTTATTCAAGAGCAGCCGGAGCCTCTCAAGCCTCCCTCTCACATCCATCCTAGGCGTCACCGCCTTCCATCGCCGAGGAGAAACCTAGACCGAACCCATAATGGG
Source organism: Bathyarchaeia archaeon (assembly GCA_038870415.1). GTDB lineage: Archaea > Thermoproteota > CALKCG01 > B24 > JAWCPE01 > JAWCPE01. Next base: position 1,974 of record JAWCPE010000192.1, on the reverse strand, counting down.
CATCCATACTTGAAGCCTCAGATCTGCCACGGCTGAGCAGGAAGCGTATAAGCCTGTCGATGCTGTTCCGATGTTGACAACATCAGTGCGGTGGGCGGGATTTGAACCCGCGTTGTCACCGTGGCAGGGTGATGTCTTGGACCAGTCTGGACCACCACCGCACAAGGTCAGAATTAGGGCGGGTATGCTATAACCGTTTTGCTCTTAGCCCTCATACTTGCCGGCTACTTTACGGTGACGCTCTTCGCCAGGTTTCTCGGCCTGTCTGGGTCGTACCCTCTCAGCACGGCGAGATAGTAAGCGAGGAGCTGTATGGGCACGATCATCAGCGCGGGATGGAGGAGCCTCACGGTGCCGTTCGGGACGCGGATGAACTCGTCGAAGCAAGGGTTCCACTCGTTCGCGACACCTATAATGCGGCCGCCGCGCGCTTTCACCTCCTGGATATTCGCTAAGGTATCGGTCTTCGTCTCATCCTCGGGGACGAGGGCTATACAAGGGACGCCCTCCTCTATCAACGCTAGGGTTCCATGCTTAAGTTCTCCACCGGCGAAGCCCTCCGCATGCATGTAGGAGAGCTCCTTAATCTTCAAGGCGCCCTCCAACGCGGTGGCGTGGCTTAGGCTTCGACCGATGAGGAAGCAGTGCTCGCAGTCCTTGATCGAGGCGGCGAGGTCTCGGAGCCTCCCTAGGCTCTTCTCGTGCAAGAACTGGTCGAGTTTCCGGATGAGCTGTCGCATCTCCCTCTTGCCCTCTTCTAGGCGGCCTACGCAGGCGTACGCTAGGAGTCCCAGCAGGGCAAGCTGGGCGGTGTAGCTCTTCGTGGCGGCGACGCTCATCTCCGGCCCTACGTGCAGCATAAGCGAGAGGTCGCTCAGCCTTACGAGGCTGGAGCCCATCACGTTCACCAACGCGAGGACCTTAACGCCCCTCTTCTTCGCAGCCCTGACGGCCTCCAGCACGTCCGCTGTCTCGCCGCTCTGGGAGACTGCGACCATTAACGTGTTCTCCGTGAGGAAATCCGAGAAGTAGGGGAACTCGCTCGCATAGACCACGTTCACATGCTTCTTCGCCAGCTTCGCGAACCAGTACTGCGCCGCGAGGCAAGCGTGGTAGCTGGAACCGCACGCGACGAAGAAAGCCCCGAAGGCACGGTTGATCATCTCCGCCGCCTTCTGAATCTGTCCGCGCTCCTGCTCGATCGCTTCCTCTAACGTTTCAGGCTGCTCCAGGATCTCTTTCAACGTGAAATGCTCGTAGCCACCCTTCGCCGCCTCATCGAGGCTCCAGCCAAGCGTGTGGACGGGCCTCTCAACAGGCTCCATCGTGAGGAAACTCGAAGCCCTGAACCCTTCAGGGGTCACCTCGACGATATCTCCGTCTTCAAGGAAGACCACCCTCTTAGTATGCGGCAGGAACGCGACGACATCGCTCGCGGCGAAGTTCCCGTGGGGGCTAAGCCCGATCGTCATGGGGGCGCGGAGTCTGGCCGCCACCAGACTGCTCGGCTCAGTCTCGGAGACGGCGAGGAAGGCGAAGGAGCCCTCCAGCCGGCGAGAGGCCGCAGCTGACGATTCGAGCAGGGAGGCGCCTGTGGAGGCATACTCCTCTATGAGGTGAGCTATCACCTCGCTGTCCGTCTCGCTCATGAAGGTGTGGCCTTTAGCTTTCAGCTCCTGCCTGAGCTCCGCGTAGTTCTCAATGATGCCGTTATGTACGACGGCGAAGTGTCGATCGCAGGAGACGTGGGGATGAGCGTTCGCCGCTGTAACGCGGCCGTGCGTCGCCCACCGCGTATGCGCTATGCCCAGGTGGCCCCTCATCTCGCCGAGGGAGAGCCTCTCGTCGATCTCGTCAATTCGCCCCGCGTCTTTCCTAACGTCTATGGCTGAGCCTACCGTAGCCATGCCGGCGGAGTCGTAGCCCCGGTATTCAAGCCTCTTCAGGCCTTCAAGGAGCAGGGGGGCTGCGCTG
>JAWCPE010000191.1:0-3695 GCA_038870415.1 Bathyarchaeia archaeon | reverse complement strand
GGACCTGGGAAGGAGCACCGCTGCAGACTGACCGCCTACCCGAGTACCGGAGGTTCATCCAACTCCTCCAAAAGGTGATCTTAAGTCAAAGGAGCCGAAGAGCGCCCCAGGCCTGCTGCGAGAGGCGGCGAGGCACATGGGGACCCGTTTATAAAGAGCTGTCTAGGAAAGGGTTGCATCGAGGCGCTTGGAGAGTTGCGGGGCAGGAGGGCAAGTTTAACGCAGACGCCTTTCGGCGTCCTAGCCTTCGACGAGAATGAATTCGTTCTAGGCTACAGACTCTTCCCAAAGGCGCCGGAGGAGGCGACTGAGCGCGTGGAACGAATCCAGCGCGGCGAGGCCACGGACGAAGCCCTAGAACTGGCCCGAAGCCTCAAGGCGAGAGGCTACAGTCTCCTCTTGTCAGACGAGGCCGCAGCCTCGGCGCTCCGTAAAAGGGCAAGGGTGGCCGCTCGGGCGGTGAAAGATAACCTCGCAGATAGGTTGTTCGCTCAGAGGCCTGCCTACTACGCGGTGAAGACAGGCTTCGTCGAACGCGAGGACGAGTACTTCGAGTATCTCCGCGTCATCTCCTTGGGCTTAGCCCGCCGCCGAGTGAAGGCCGCGGCGGCCAAGAGAGATGCTTGGGTAGCCCAAGCCGTGCTGGCCCTTGAGGAGGTCGATAAGTCGGTGAACCTCCTCTCGGCGCGGGTGCGGGAATGGTACGGTCTCTACTTCCCAGAGTTGACCGGCCTGATGGAGAAGCCTGACGCCTACCTTCAAGCAGTCACGGGGCTGGGGCGGAGGGAGAACTTCACCGTGGAAGCCTTAACCGCGGCTGGCCAGCCGCCTGAGAAGGCAGAGAGCATCGTTAAGGCCGTCGAGAATACGCTGGGCGCCGATATCCCTGAGGAAGACCTGCAGGAAGCCCAGGGCTTCGCCGCCTGCATCCTAGCGCTTGCGGAGCAGAGGCGTAGACTCGAATCCTACCTCGGCCGAGCGATGGAGGAGGTCGCCCCGAACACAGCGGCGGTCGCCGGGCCTATCCTCGGCGCAAGGCTGATCGCTTACGCAGGTAGCCTTCAGAGGCTGTCGAGGATGCCTTCCAGCACTGTCCAGGTGCTCGGCGCAGAGAAGGCTCTCTTCAGGTCGCTCAGGACCGGAGCTAGGCCGCCGAAGCACGGGGTCATCTTCCAACACCCGCTCGTTCACCAGGCGCCTCGTTGGCTGAGGGGAAAGGTCGCCCGGGCGCTCGCAGCGAAGATCGCGATCGCGTCCCGCCTCGATGCCTTCGGGGGCAGAGAGATGGGCGAAGCCTTGAAGGCTGACCTTGAGAAGAGAGTTGAGGAGATACGGGCCGCATACCCGTCGCCTAAGCGGAGCGCGAAGCATGGCTGACCCAGCATGTCTCTCAGAGTTACTGCCCACAGACGGTTCCCCGGAGTCTACTGGGCCACCCTTGAGGACGGGAGCAAGAGGCCTGCGACAGTCAACCTAGCCCCGGGGAGGTCGGTCTACGGCGAGAGGCTCCTGAAGGCTAAGGGACGAGAGTACCGTGTCTGGGACCCGTTCCGGAGCAAGTTGGCCGCCGCGATCATGAAGGACCTGAGGCATCTTCCCATCAAGGCCGGCTCAAGGGTTCTCTATCTCGGCGCTGCCTCAGGGACAACCTGCAGCCACGTCTCAGACCTCATCGAGCAGGAGGGCCGCCTCTACTGTGTAGAGTTCTCGCCTAGGTCGATGCGTGAACTCGTCGAGAACCTCTGCAGGCATAGGCCTAACGTCTTCCCAATCTTGGCGGATGCCCGCCTGCCGGAGCGATACCGTTCACTCGTCACGCAGGTAGACGCTGTTTACTGCGACATAGCCCAGCCGGAGCAGGCAAAGGTTCTCGCGGACAACTGCGACCAGTTCCTTGTACCCGGCGGCGGCGCGATGCTCGCAGTCAAGGCGAGAAGCATCGATGTCGCTAGGAAGCCAGCCGAGGTCTTCAAGGCGGAGACCCAAATACTAGAGCGAAGAGGCTTCACGGTGAAGCAACAGATCCCTCTTGAGCCTTACGACAAGGACCACGTAATGGTCGTAGCAGAATACCTGAAACAGAAGAGCTGAAGCTGAAGCCCCTAGATGGCCTGAGGCTGGCCGGTGCAGGTTACGACTATGGATGCGGTTCAATTCCAAACAAGGGTAGTAAAGGAGGGTGAGGCCTTCCTAGTTGTCCCACTGACGGGGGCTCCACCCTCACGAGGCCCAGCGGGGCGGTCGCGTATCTTCTATAATTCAAGTGCAGCCCTGAGCCGAGATATCTCCGTGCTGGCTTTGAAGACCTACGCGTCCGGCAAAGAGCAGTCGATCTCCATAGCTGACCCTCTGACAGGATGCGGCGCGAGGGCTATCAGATATGCGCGAGAGGGGCCGGAGAGGTCTCACGTCTGGGCGAACGACCTGAACAGCGACGTCGTAGCTCTAGCCAAGCAAGCGGCAATCCTCAACAAGGTTGAGGGAAGAGTCACGTTCTCTTCCATGGATGCACGAGTCTTCCTAACTGGGCGAGCCGCCTCAGGGGAGCGCTTCGACTTCATCGACCTTGACCCGTTCGGGTCCCCTGCGCCATTCCTCCAGGCCGCAGCCTCAGCGTTGAGGAGAGGCGGCGTACTTGCCCTGGGGGCCACGGACCTGGCGACGCTCTCAGGCTTACACCCTAGGACCTGCATCGCGCGGTATTGGGCGAGACCCCTTAAGACAGAGTATCATCACGAGGTGGCGGCGCGGATACTCATAGGCTTCGCGGCGCGAACCCTAGCAGGCGAGGGGCTGGGCGCGCATCCCTTATCGACCCACCGACTCGGATACGTGCTTAGAGTCCACCTGCAGGCGACCGCTGGGTCAACGACGAGGAATGAGGCGCTCTCGAAGATAGGCTACCTGTACCACTGCTTCCGCTGCCTCCACCGAGAGCTGCGGCCTGGAACACTGCCGACGAGTAGCCAGGAGTGTAGAAGTTGCGGGCGTCCCCCCTCAGTCGCGGGCCCATTGTGGATAGGGCCTCTATTCGACGCGGGCTTCTGCGCTAAGATGACTGAGAGCGCGGTTCAGATGAGCCTAGCCAGACCGAGGGAGGCGCTCTCTCTGCTCGCCGCTTCGCTGGCGGAAGCCTCCGCGCCGCCCACCTACTTTATCCCGGCGGTGCTCTGTAGGAAGTGGGGGTGTCCGCTCCAGCCTAGGGCGGAGCTCGCAGCTAAGGTCAAGAATAGCGGATACTCTTTCGTTGAGACTCATCTTGAGGCGACGGGTTTCCGGACGGATGCGCCGATTGACGTGATTCTAGACGCTCTACGTGCTCGGTAGCTGCTCGGGGGAGGGCTGGGGCTTGTGGCCTAAGACCCACTCCACGAGCTTGTCGCATTGGTTGGGCGTGACAACATCGATCTCGTTGCATTTCTGGCTTGTCTCGCAGGTGAGGCAGGGACAGTCGATGATGGAGTCAATGGTCAAGGGCTGCCGGACCGGGTAGAGGCGGTACGTCCACCGATTAGCTGAGAGCTCCCTGTCACGCCTGATGAGTCTCCTCCGCTCAAGCCTGAGGGCGATCCTTGACCCTTCGCGGCTCGTAGCGTTAAGCCTCTTCCACAGCTCGCTCTGGAGGATCCCCTCCTTGCCAACCTGGGTCACTATCTCTAAGGCGAGTCTCTCAGTCTCCCTACGCTTGTTCACGC
>JAWCPE010000190.1:0-3718 GCA_038870415.1 Bathyarchaeia archaeon | reverse complement strand
GGAAGGCTATCTCCCCTTCAGCCTCGGCGTAGACCTCGGTCTCGAGGCTTCGCGCATCAGCCTCTCTGCCTAGGGCTAGGCAGCGTTCAAGTAGCTTAGCTAGGGCAGCCTCCCTCTCGCCTAGGTCCTGTTGGAAGAACGTGGTATGGTCCATCACGACGGCAAGCTCGAATGGACTGCTCAGCCTGAAGAAGCACATCGTGAAAGCCTTGTAGCTAACCGTGCCGTCGTCAGACCTTTCAAGGACCGTCAATGGAACGCAGGACGGCAGTGAGCGCCCCGGCGTGATGGGGTGCCTCAACTCCATCGGTCTCCCGAAGACGAGCGTCTGCCTAGGCTCGAACGTCCACATGACGGGTAGGGAGACGCTCTGGAAGAGGCTTGAAGGCGGGAAGAGAACCTCCACCCTTAACAAGCCATACCCCCTCCGCTTGCTCTCTAACTCCGCTTCGCTTACCTCCGCTTGTTTTTCTACTCCGCTTCCTTAGTTTCTTTCTGCTCTCTGCAGCTCTGCGAGAGCGGCTTCTCGCGTGCAGAGGCTCCTCTAGGTTTCCGAGGAGGGGAATAAAAGAGGGGATTAGTGCTGGGTCTGTTACCAGCCGACGGCGATGCCTGCTATGCCCCAGATAAAGCATCCTACAGCGTTCCCTAGAACGACGCCGAGCATTATTGGGACGACCCAGTCCTCGTAGGTCTTTATGCCTCCGTACTTGAGGATTAACCACTTGAAGACGTAGACGATTGCCATCGTGAACGGTAGGCCGTAGAGAAGGAAGTTGCCCATGCCGACCATGACGCCGACCGGGTGGAGGGAGAACCATGGGAAGGTCATGAAGGCCCAGACGACCGCTGCCATGAAGACGATTCCCACGACGAAGTATGTGGCCCACGTCTGGTAGTAGAGCGCGGTCGCTTCTGGCGTGGTGTTCTTCGTCCAAGCGTCGCCAACATTCGAGGTGCCCACGTTGGTGAATGCGCCGGCCATGCCGAAGAGGGCTACGATGCCTTCAGGCTTCACTCCCCTGGCGTAGGTCAGCTGGAGGAGCAGCGGGAACGCGACTATGGCTGCGACGATAGCGGCGAGGAAGGTGGCGACCGTGATATCCTTAGGCCTCACTCTGTTGAGGGCTCCGAGCTTGTAGGCTTCCATGTTGAGGGCTCCCACGGACCAGAAGGAGCACTGCTGGTTATCATTCGCGCTGTTAGTCGTATAGTAGAGCGTGCCGAAGAGCGATGGAGTGGCGTCCGTTGGCAGCTTTGAGTACTGGATATTTGCGAACTGCGGCGTGTTCACAAAGACGATCCGGGCGAGCCCACCGTAGCTTTCGCCTACAGTCGTCACGTTGACGCCGCTCATGCCTCTGACCCTGACTATGCCGATAGCGATCACGGTCCAGACCGTGAGCGTTAAGAGGGCAGCGTTAAAGTCCACTTGGAGAGCGACCATCATGAACCCTAGGAACAGTACGAAGGAGATTATGAAGAGGCCCCAGGCGACCCTGTAGGAGATGCCGCCGCTCGCAGTCTCGGCCTTCGAGAGAGTTCCCCTCAACGTGTCCCTGATGTATCTCCAGTTCCCGCGGAGGAGCAGCGGGAAAAGCGATAGGGCTATCCACATCCCGTACTCAAAGGCAGGCATCTGCGTGACGCTCATCTCAGTGACCCAGCTGCTGTGACTGCTCCAGCCCGCTGTGACAACAGGCCTAGGCGTCCAGACCCCCGAGTAGATCAGAGCAACAGGGAACACGATCTGGCCGAGGATGCCGAAGACAAAAGCCGACAAGAGCATGTTAAGCGGAAGCAAGAAGCTTATGGCCCAGAACCAGGGCCAGGCGTTCAGCAGCCCAGCCGCGCCAGGCAGCACATCCCAGAGCGCGGGCGCAGCCCAGAAGATGTCGAAGACCCCTGGGTGCCAGCCTATCCAAGGTGCCTTAAGCATCGTCGACGCCAGGCTGGGGAACCAGGGGTACCAGATGCCCAGCCAGAACTGCGAGGTGAAGATGAAGATCGGTATGAAGCCTATCAGCATCCTCTTGAACTTGACGCTGTTGCCTTTGATGTCGGACGTTATGTTGACCGCCATAGCTCCAATCACCGCGTGGGGGAACTCCATCCGCTCCACGTCTATCCACTGTCTTCGGAAGATGAGGTTCAGCGAAGCGAGCATCGTGAAGTCTATCAAGACCCAGGCTAGGAAGACCATGTAGCCTGGCATCCAGTCAGCCCAAGGGACGGAGATGCCGCCTGGAACGATCGCTTTGGCCGCGGCCTCCGACGGGAACCAGCTCGGGTAGACCCGCCCCCAGTTATTTATCGTAGCGGGCATCATCCTGAACTGCGCTAGCATGAGGACGGGCTGGAAGGGGTATCCGTAAGATGAGACGTAGGCGCAGGCTGTCATGACCATGGCGTAGAGTACCGTGAACTTCTTCGGGTCAATCTTGAGCCTCCCCTGTATCCAGACGGCTATCATCGTGATGAAGGTCAAGGCAAAGGCGAAACCAGTAAAACCGCCAGCGCCCCAGAAATTGTCGACCCAGTATCTGACGAAGGCCCCTGGCTTAGAGAAGGCGTTGATGTAAACCCCGGCTATCACGGTCAAAAAGACTAACGCGATGCCGACGGCTAGAACCTTCGGTGTGAGGGCAGACTTCAGCTCAACCTCTGGAACTTCTTGTCCAGTCATGAGATCACCGACTTTTCTCTCAGACCGGAGAGCCCCCATTGAGAATTTAAGGTTTATCATCCCATCGGGAGTGTCCAATAATTCGGTTCACGTCCATCGAGTCGGGAAATCGGGTGGGTTTCTTGGACATCTTGCGCCTTCCATCTCTATGCTCGAGGCATGGGAAAAAGCGTACGGTATTCTCGGCGAGAGGACAATGTTGGACACGCTCTCATCCCACAGGGCATCTTCAAGAATTCGCTTCACTTTCATCTATTGGGGAATAGTGGGTCTGTCGCGCATCCAGCGTCTTCTCATCTCCATTCTTCAGGTATGCTGGATGTACGCTGCGCTATGGGGCAGGATAATTTTTGGAGACGCCTCCGTGGAAGAAAACGTTATAGGGTAGTTAGACAGGGCCGGGTAGGTCTATTGTCGTTCGAAACTTGGGGGGATTCATGTGAAGATCACGGATGTTGAGACGATCGTCTTCAGGGCTGGCCGTGCTAAGGATTATGGGACGAGGTGGGGGTACGGGGTTCCACCTCAGCTCTGGGCTAGTCTTCCTGGTCCGGAGCGTGAGACTTACGCCGCTCTGACGAGGATCGCCACAGATGAGGGTGTCGAAGGCTACTGCCTCGGCGGCGTGAGCGAACGTGTCAGAGCGCTTCTGGTCGGTGAGAACCCGCTCGACCGCGAGAGGTTGTGGCAGTGGATGTATGCTCACAAGGGGCTCTCGGAGGGAGAGATAGGGGTTGCGGACATGGCGCTCTGGGACCTAGCTGGACGGTTGACGAAGCTGCCTGTGCATAAGCTTATGGGCGGCTGCCGGGAGAGGGTGAAGGCCTACGCGAGCACCTACCCGAACATGGGGCCGCCGGAGGTCTACGCCGACCACGCCGAGGCCTGCAAGAAGCAGGGGTACAAGGCGTATAAGATCCACGCGTACATCTACTTCGACCCTCTCAGGAACAAGCCTGCGCCGGATACGCCCTCCTTCCCGAAGGAAGACGTGGCTGTATGCAGAGCCGTCAGAGAACGGGTAGGCGACGA
>JAWCPE010000189.1:0-3727 GCA_038870415.1 Bathyarchaeia archaeon | reverse complement strand
TAGGAGCGCAGGGCTCGACGCGGACTGGTGGGCGCCTCTTCTCCGAGACGTGACTGAGAGCGACAAGCTGAGCGTCCCGTCCCGAGAAGCTTTGCTCCCTCGGCTACTCCAAGCCCGTGACGCGGTCCTTGCCAGGTACCCCGAGGAGGCTCGTAGACGTTACGGCGGAGGCGGCTGGACGACGGCTATCTCAGGCCCTATGGACCTCGCCTGCCGCCTGATGGGCCACCTAGGATACCAGCTGATACTGATAGGCTTCTACAGGCACCCGCGGGAGGTTCACAGGCTCTTCGATGTCCTGGCGCGGGCGAACGTGGAGTGGGTAAAGCTCTGCCTAGAGGTCCTGGGGGACGTGCGGGTGCTCCACTTCGCCGACCACGGCTTGGCGCTCATATCGCCCAGGCACTTCCCGGTCTTCGGGCTGCCCTACTGGCGTAGGGAGGTTGAGGCGATGCCCAGAGGCTCCATCATCTGGTACCACAACGAGGGGGATGTAAGCCACCTGCTCGACGCCGTCCCCGAGATGGGCGTAGACGTCTTCGAGTTCGGATGGGTCGACATCAAAGCCGCGAAGACGCGTATAGGCGACCGAGTCTGCCTCCTCGGGAACATCGACCCGACCACCGTGTTGCTCCGCGGCAGCCCGACGGACGTGATACGTGAGTGCAGGAACGCGATCTCCATAGCCGCCCCCGGCGGAGGCTACATTCTCTCAAGCAGGGGCGGGGAGACGCCGAGGACGCCCATAGAGAACATCGACGCCATGTACACGGCGTCCCTGAAGTACGGGAAGTACCCATCTCTGACCGCCGATTAACCAGGGAAGCGCTTTGGGGACGCGTGGAAACCGTTAAGAGATGCCAGGCTCATCTCTGAACGTACGTTCAACGCTGGGCGGCTGCTCCATGACTCCGAGGGAACGGATGCTCGCGGTCTTCACTAGGCAGAGGCCAGATAGGATCGTCTGGCAGCCTAGGATATACTACTGGTACGAGGTGAATAAGGCTCTTGGAACCATCCCTGCAAGGTACCGTGGGAAGAGCGTGGAAGAGGTCCTAGACGAGCTGAACGCGACGCCACGCACCTCGCAATACTACGGGGCCTGCCTTCGAGTCCGCCAAGAGGGAGATGTGAAGGTCACCGTACGCGAGGAGGGCGAGAGGGTCTACTACACCTACGTCACGCCGAGGGGTGAGCTCCACGAGACCTTGACGAGGACCGACTACATGACCTTGGGAGGAGCCGGGCCGAGCCTCCACACCGAGTACCTCGTCAAGGACGTGGAAGACTTCAAGCCGCTGGAGTACATCATACGGAACCAAAGTTACGAGTTTGACATGGAGATGTACGAGCGGATAGCTAAGAAGATTGGGGACCGCGCCGAATCGATCATCGGGGTGCCCCATCAGCCTATCCAGAGGCTTAACGTGACCTACATGGGCTTCGCCGCGACCGTGAAGGCGCTCTGGAAGCATCCGAAGGAGGTGGACGAGTTCATGCAGGTCATGGAGGAGGACGACGATAAAAGGTTCAAGGTCATCGAGAAGTCGCCGATCAGGATAGTGAACTTCGGCGACAACATCCACGATGACCTCGTCTCGCCGACCATGTTCAAGAAGTACGCGCTCCCTTACTATCGTAAGAGAACCGCTCAGATGCATGCCGCCGGAAAGTTCTGCATCTCTCACTGGGACGGGAGGTTCAGACGCCTGCTCCCGTTCATAAAGGAGACGGGCCTAGACGCGTTAGAATGCGTAGCCCCCGCGCCGCAAGGAGACTTCACCTCGGAGGAGCTACGCGAAGCGATGGGCGACATGGCCCTGATGGACGGGCTGCCCGCCGTGCTCTTCCTGCCCCACGTGAGCTACGAGGAGCTGAGACGCTACGCGGAGAGAACACTCGAGCTTTTCAGTCCACGTATCATCCTTGGGATAGGCGACATGCTCCCACCTGAGGGAGATATCGAGAAGGTCCGCATGATCGGAGAGATGGTCCAAGATTACACTCCACCTTAGAGAACCATCTGCTTAATATTCTCTTATGGATGAGAGAGACTCTAGGACCGTTCCTTACCAGCATTAGGAACTACGACTTATCTAACCGTATGCTCGTATATACTGGGAGACGCGAGGGAAAGATTCGGATCGATATGCGAGAACTGCGTGGAGGCCGACGATCAAGGACGGGTATGGCTATGACGGTTAAGGAGCTGGCTTGAAGGAGAGCCTTGCCGGTATATGCGTCCTTTAAAGAGCCGGTGAGTTCTGCCTCCATCAGGGAAGACCTGGTCCACAGGCGACCTCTTCGGGGTCAAGACGGAGAGCCTCCCTAAGCACACAGCCAAGGCACACCCGCGATGGAGGTTGTCGACTAACTGGAGTAGCCCTATAAAGCCTGAAGAGAGCCGTACTATGCTGGTAAACGGTCTTCCTCCCAGCTTCATACCCGGATAAAGCATTGAAGTATCGGCTCGTACCACTCGGTGGGCATATCCGTGCACGGTCACGCTTGGTACCGCTCGATGCGATGGACGGTCTCAGCCTAGCTGGCGGCGGACGGGTATCTTCCCTGAGAGCGGAATCGCGGCGATCTCCCAGTCGTCATCCCAGCCCAGTTACAGGTCTACAGGCAGCCTATAACGATGCGCTCATTTCCATGAGGAGCTCTAAGGAGGTAAAGGACTCCAAGGAGCGGGAAGCTCAGGACGGCATTGGCAGCCAGTCTCGATGATGGGGTAAGACAGCTTCATACCGCGCCGGGGGTGGGATTTGAACCCACGCGACTCAGATGAGTCACAGGCTCCCTTAGGCCAGAGGCGCTCAAGGCTTACGCCAAGCCGTGAAGACTCCGCGTTTCACGGCGCGTCTGCGCGTTAGTCCTGACTCCGCTACCCCGGCTGAAACAAGAGGGGGCAGGTCGATGCTTTAAGGCTTCTACACCGCGTCTAAGGCTGTCTAGCCCCTAAGGCTTCAGGAGCAGCGCCGCGTAATGCCCGGCGGGAGTTAGAGGCGCCGCCCAGAGCCGCGGATGGAAGCAAGGAGGGTAATACCATCCCACGGGAAAAACATGCTCACAGGGAGAACTGGCAGCCTAGTTGACGGCTTCCCGCGTCCTTGAACCTGAGCGGCTGGCAGGGGATTCGCTCCGCCTAGCGGCCTCCGCTAGGCCTTGAGAATTACCTGTTCACCCTGTTGGCTTCTATGTAGTCCCAGTTGATGTCCATGCCCAGCCCGGGCTTCTGGGGGATGATCACGTTTCCCTCCTTGTCCATGGGGTCGCATATCTCCCTCAGGTATGGGGGCGGCACCTCGTAGTCGAGGTCGGGGTGGAGGAGACCCCTCTCGTAGTACTCGACGGTCCTAGGGCTGGTGGCGCCGTGGATATGGATGTTGCCCCATCCGCCGCCGTGGATCTCGCATTTAACCCCGAAGGCCTCGCAGAGGTCTACGGTCTTCTTGCACGGCGTCAGCCCACCGTGGCCGACATCCGTCCTGCTTATGTCGGAGGCGCCTCTGAGTATCCACTCGGCTCTAGTGTATAGGTTGCCGCCTGGAAGCTCAGGGGAGCAGATGGCTATCTTCAGCTCCCTGCACAGTCTGACGTAAGGCTCTATCCGAGCCTCCAACATGGGATGTTCGAGGAAGTGGAAGTTAAGCTTCTCCAGCTCTCTGCCCACGTACAAGGCTTCTTCAAAGTCGTAGACGCCCCAAGGGTCGAGCATCAAGAC
>JAWCPE010000188.1:0-3780 GCA_038870415.1 Bathyarchaeia archaeon | reverse complement strand
GGCGAAGAAGCCATTTAGTTAGAAGAGAAGGCTGTCGACCTAATGCTGCTGATCGACGTACTTAAAGATATACGTGATAGATATTCGTTGTTTGACGAGGCTTATAGGATATTGAACCCAAACAGAACTCTGGCCGTGTATCCCATGCACATAGCTGAAGAAGAGGTGATAAGACTGGCTACGGACGGAGGCTTCGGCCTAAAAAGACAGAAAAGCCGAGGGACACATCCTCATCTTTCGGAAGACTTCGCTCAGCACGGTAAAGTAAGCCTTTTCTTGTAAACCATTCCCAATTATTCGGGATGAGAGAACACTCTGCGTCGAGCATCAGGGGTGGCGTTTGGTCGTGTTCCTGTGCCACCGGGCCACGGAGGGAACAGCTATGCGGCTGGCGTACTCGTCTGCGCTCTTCCCTCTGCACGGCGAAGGAAACCGGTTCTACGGCTGATACATGCAACCGCATCCATAAGGAGCGAGCGCGGTGAGACCGGGAAACGCTTGCAGCTTGGTAGTCTTCAGGGCGCTCTTAGATGGTACCTGCCGAGAGGCCTTACATCGTTCACAGGAAGTTGACGGATGAGGTTTTCGATGCGGACCTCGAGGTCAGGCATCCCCATGGATGGCGCCCTAGTAAGGGGTCACCGTCAAGCTGAAGGAGGGCGGAATGGGTATCAGCCCGATTCTCTTCCGCACTTTCGTCCTAGCAGCCAAGTGTTGACCGTGGTTTCGCAGCGCCTTCCCCCATGTTTTACGTATCTATCCGCCTCGAAGGGACACGGGCAGGCCCTAATTCAGCCAGAACCTACCGTGGACCAGCTCTGAATGAGGTTTCTTCCCGCTCAGTGCTGAACCCTCATCAGCACTGAGTTCTTAAATGTTCTGCTCTGCGCGTTTCTCCCACGTGTCGGGCCTAGGGCACGCTCTTACCTGTTTGCCTTCGACGAGCGCTCGCAGGAGCTGGGTATGCCCGATGTATGGTCAGGCTATCCTCCGAGGTCGGAGGCCCCTGCAGGGCGGTATGGGATGTTATGATAACGAGCCAGTGAGCCTGTGGAAGCCCTCCTCAGTCAGATCCGCGACGTATCTCTGGCGGTCTCTTCACGTACTTCCCGCACCTATGTAAGGGCCTTCTGCACAGACCCGATAGAGATCGTCGCGCCTCATCGGTCGAGTGCCGTTCAGGCCTAGGAGACTTCTCGGGCGGCATCAGCTCTCCTCGGAGGCCTTGAAGGAACCTCCCAATGTGAGTCTGCTCCCTGTAAGCGACGTGGCCTACCTCTCAGAGGATAGAAAAGACTTCGGATCTGGGCAGCTAGAAGAGCTGCTCATCCGTCAAGCCGTAGGCCTCTCGCGGTGAATACGCGTACCAGAAACCTTCAGGCAGATACTGGGTCCCCCGCCTTACATGAGGTGAGCGAGGCTCCTCCATCTGGACATGGCATCAAGGTCTGGCTTCAGACGTAGAACCTATATATGAACTCCGAGAGTCCATACTACGTCGTTAGGCGCGTCTCATGTGGAGCCGGATAGCTGATAAACTGCGGCTTTTCCCCGCGCGGCTCAAAGTCGCCAGGGCGCTCGTCGAGCTCGGCCTAGGCGTAGATGAACAAGCGAATATCGTCTGCGGGCCTGTGCCGATGGATGAGGCGAAGGTTGCCCGAGCAGTAGGAGTCGATAGGCGCGTGGTCAAGGAGACCGCGAACTTCATCCGGCGGGACGAAGAACTTCGCCGCATCTTCGTAGGGCTCAAGCCGGCGGGGCCCTTCCTCCCTAACGTGGCGAAGTACCTCGGTTATGGTGTTATCGAGATCTACGCAGACCCGCACAGGGTCGGTGTTCTCGCGAAGGCCGCGGCCATCATCTCAGAGCAGGGGATCAGCATAAGGCAGGCCGTAGCGGAAGACCCCGACCTCAGCCCGGAGCCGAAGCTCACACTCGTCACAGAGAGGCAGGTCTCAGGCGACGCGGTTCAGGCGATACTCCGAATAGACGGTGTCCGAAAGGTCTCCGTCTACTGACGAGAATAGCCCCCTCGTCTCTCATTAGCGGACAGACGGCGACTCGCAGTAGCGTAGTAGTGCTCCAACAACGAAGCGGTGGGAGAAGCGGCAAGCTGAGGGGGGAAGTCTGCGCCGCAAGCTAGGCGACGGGCTTCAGACTTGTCTTCCCGCTTTGGCGTGAAAGATGTCAGCTGCGCTGGCTCAGTTCACGGCGATCTCCAACAGCCCCAAGCTTCCAGCAGAAGTATGGGTTGATCTGGCTCAGCGTCGGCGTAGGTCGATACGAGCCGCGCTTGTTCGACCATGTCGCCCACTTCGACTATGAGCGACTCTCCGAGACGGGTCCGCTCCTGAAGCTCTGAAGCAGCGATGTTCGTTACTAGGCTGCCGAAGCGATCGACGAGGAGGGCTTCTCCCGTCACTTCGTCGCTTCCAAACTGGGGCTCCGCGGTACGCTGAAACTCTGGAATGAAACGAGCCTCTGCCCAAACTCGTCAGGTTGAAACCTGTCAGCCAGGTGAGCTGCAGCGGGGGCAATGTCTCTCCCATGTAAGGTGGTTCGTCGTCTCGACGATTATGGGCCGTCGCTACCTTCCAACGCCGGGGTCAACAACCGCTACGTGAACTGTGCCTCGCGGAAAATAGGGAGCGCTCTCGGCTAGAACGTATGCGCCATGGCGTATGTTGAAGCGTGAAATCAGGTCAGCTCTTGACGCGCCACTGGGGCGAGGATGCGAAACGTCCGTGGCGTTCAGCAACTCGGCCTTGCTCTACGACCCTTGATCCACGTAGACGCGGTAGTTGAAGGCCGGCTCTTGACGGTCGCTCAATAAGCTTGCTGCTCGCAGCCCAGATGTTCCTGGCTGTCAGCTCGGCTGCTGCTTCGCCCTCCTTGAACCCTAGGAAGCCCCGATGGATGATTCTGCTGCCTCCTAGTTGTTTGCTCCAGTAGTCGGCACCGTTCACATCGCCGTGAGCGATTCAGAGGGGGCCTGTGATGCGGGTGCCTCCGGCCCCTCTGCTCTCACGCTGCGCCCGCTCGGACCGTTCACGGGTGGAGGAACGGCTTCGACCACGTTGACGCGTACACGTAGGACGTGATCAACCGGTCGGCTTCTCGGAGCTCTACCCGGTCCTCTAGCTCTACGACTGTCGGCATGGACGCTCCCTCTTAGGCACCGGTAGCTTATAACGGTTCTCTCCCAGGGCGTCATCCATAGTGTTTGAAAGGCATGAGGCCGCTGGAATCATGTTCAAAAGCTACCTGCCCACATCTCGGACTCGTTAGGCGCGTAGGCTTCGGACGTGATGGTGTTGATGCGGAGGATCAGCCCAAGACAGACCAGGCGGATGATGCGGCAGATGGGCATGAAGATGGAAGAGCTCGAAGGAGTCGAGGAAGTCGTCTTCCGACTCGCCGACAAGGAGCTGGTCGTAGAGTCCCCTTCCGTGACAGCCCTAGAGCTTCAAGGCCAGAGAGTCTTCCAAGTCACTGGGGAACGCGTAGTCGAGAGGCGACTGGCCGCGGCCCCCGAAGCTGCAGAGCCGAACCTGGAGGATGCTCAGCTCTTAGCCGCCCAGACGGGGGCCCCTATCGACGAGGCGAAGAGAGCCCTCCGGGAGGCGAGAGGCAACCTGGCAGAGGCCCTACTAGCCTTGCAGAGTAGGGCCAGGCCCTAAAAAACGGCCACTATCGAAAAGGGGCTCCTTTAACTTAAGGGATTTGGGTTGGGAGGTCCCTGCTCACGCATGATGCGGCTTGGCCGGGCTCATCATGCGT
>JAWCPE010000187.1:0-3829 GCA_038870415.1 Bathyarchaeia archaeon | reverse complement strand
GACGCCGAAGATGATTAAGACTACGCCTACGATGAGGAGGAAGATCGGCCAGACGTGGGCAACTCTCAACATACCTAAGGTCATCAGGTAGAATAGGAAGCCTAGAAGGATGAGGATGATGCCGCCTATGATGGGGCCGCTGTAGCCGGTCGCCTCCTTCTCATGCTTCTCGCCTTTCTCTCGTTTCTCCGTTTCCTTCTCTCGTTTCTCGTACTTCTCGTATCTCTCAGGTGGTTTAGTGGGCGGTGGCGCAGGCGGAGGCGCGACTCCAGGCTTCAGGGACGCGCCGCATCGGTTGCAGAAATTCATCTCTTCCGTTATTTGGTTCCCACACCGTGAGCAGTAAGGCATCCCTACACTCCTCGACTAGAGGCTGTAGCTCGCAGTTATTTAAGGAGAACGTACCTCCACACGCTTTCTGCGAAGCGTATTTAAGCAGGGCATTCCACGGTCTCAGAACGGCCGGGGGTTGGTAGACGAGGTGACCGTGACGGAGGCGGAGAGGCAGCGAAGAAGGAGGGATGAACTAGGCCTCGTAAGCTTCGGCTTCTTCCTCTTCCTGATAGGCGTAATCTACGTGCTCAACCCAGATGTTGGAGGCGAGATCGCAGACTTCTTCCGAGACCTCAGGCTGACCCCCGTCGCTCCCGGCGTGCTCCTCCCGGCTCCCGGCCGGAACCACCCAGAGCTTTACCTCGCCCTAGAGGAGTTCGCCCTCATCTACGGCATCTTCCAGATCGCTATCCTCGCAGCCCGGTTTACGATTGGGTCCCCGCTTTCACAGAAGGCCTCCACGGTCTCGGGGATCATCTTCTGGCTTGGCATAGGCTTCCTCTTCGAGCTACTCGCAAGCGGGATTATCTCGTGGTTCGAGTTTGTCACCGCCACCGTCATCGTGGTCGGGCTTGGGCTGGTCGGTCAAGGCGCTACGCTGGCGATAGGCCGCTCAACGGAAAGGCCGCAGCGCCAGATGTTAACCTCTTAGGACGCTCAGCCGCTTCCCCCCTTGAGGGGGCAGCCTAATGCCGAGGACAGCATCAGTTCTAGGCTACCTGAAGGAGCTTGAGGAGAAGACCAGCCCTTGCCAGCCTTCAAAGATAGGCCGAGACGCGTGAGCAATAGACCGTGCGGAGGGACAGGCTGAAGGCCCGACCTGAAGAGCTTCTCGTCCTGCCGAGGGAGAGGGGGTAGACCTCGAACATGAGCCCCTTGAGAAAGGACTGCGAAGGCTACGTCCCGGGCAGTATGTTTAATTTTCGATCCGAGCTCCTCGGGGAGCGTGAGAGCTAGAGACATACTGCGAACTAGATGGGGTAATCTTTCTCGTGAGTTGTGGATTGTGCGCTTATACGTGCATGAGACGTATTTTAAGTATGAAAAAGAATTACTTAAGGCATTCATTACAAGAAAAAGAGCGAGAACGTGTACATAGACGCCTCTCTTATTAGGGCTACTCGTGTAAGTGCGACTCGAGGACAGCAGCTAAGCACAAGGATTGACCGTCAGTAGCGTCTCCGCGCTCCAGTATCGAGCCCGGCTTCGTTGAGCCATGTAAGGCTCCGAGACTTATGACGACAGCCCTTGGGGCTAGAGATAGTCAGTTACAGGAGGGAGCAACAAGAGCCATGGGAGGGGCTTCCAGCCCATCCTCAGCCCTCTGATGGTCGCTTGGAGGAAGTTACCTATGGAAGCATGCAAAGCGTGGCTCGCTCGGCGGCGAAGAGCCTGAGAGAAGCTCACCTACAATCGACGCGAGGAGAAACAGGGCCATGGCAGGCGGCAACCTCACTCTACGCCCAGTTCTGCCCTTCAAGGGACCTGCCATCGGTAGGGCTGCGGGTAACCGCCTTCAACGGTTCAGGCCCCTCGCAGCTCGCATCGAAGAGAGAAGCCGAGCAGCTGGTAGCCGCGATGACCGATGCGGACGCTAGCAGAGCGAGGGGGCCTTTCTAGGCGCCGCGCAGCTATTGGGGCTGTGCAAGCCCTCAATACGCATGACGGTGAGAGGATGAGGCGCCGTTGAGGCTTACGCTTCCTCTACGCGGTACTGATTTATGGCGTCTTCGTCGACTTCGACCCCTAGCCCCGGGGCGTCGGACATCACGATGCAGCCGTCCTCGACCTTGTAGAGGCTCCGGTTCTTCGTCAGGACGTTCAGGGGCTCCCACTGCTCCTGCGGCAGTAGGGGGTAGCAGGTGAAGACGATCTCCTGTATCCAGCAGTTGGGCGCCGCGGCGTCCGCCTGGAGTCCCGCAGCCAGCTGCAAGCCGTGGCTGCCGTGAGGGTTACAGTCTACACCGAAGACCTCCCCGAGCATACCGATCTTCCTAAGCGTGAGGATGGGTTCCATGCAGTGAGGCTGGAAGATGTCGAACGACTCCTTGGCGGCGAACTCGCGGAAGTTCTCTACCGTGAGGAACTCGCCGCCGGTGATGAGGATGTCTACCTCCTTCCGGAGCCTTGCATGGGTCTCAGCGTCCCAGCGGTCGAAGGGCTCCTCCAGCCACGTGGCCCCAAGCTTCTCCAGCTGTCTAGCCGCGTCTAAGCCGGTCTGGTAGTCCCAGAGGGGACTGTAGAACTTCCCCGTCTTATCGACGAAGATGTGCATCTTATCCCCAACGGCCTCCTTCATAGCTCGGACGTTATCCAGTCCGTTGCCGGGCGCATGGTAGAACCTGATCTTGACGCCTTTGAACCCATGCTTCAGGTAATGAGCCGCGGCCTCGGCCGCCATCTCCGACGGCACGTAGTCAAGCGTGCCGTGGCTCCACCTGCCGTTAACGTTGAAGCTCAGCGTCAAGTAGACCTGAACCTTGTCCTTATGAGCGCCCAGAAGCCTGTAGACGGGCTTACCTGCGGCTTTCCCCACGATGTCCCATAAGGCGTGCTCCAACGCCCCGTACTGAAGCAGTCCCTGCTTCATGAATAAACCTATCTTGAAAGGGTCTTGGCCTACGAGTCTCGGCTTGATCTGCTGCTCTAAGGCTTCAACGGTAGGCAGCCCGAACCTGCCACGGTCACCAAGCCCCCTAGCCGGGTAACAGAAACCATACCCTGCGATGTCCTCGTCGGTGCTGAGGCGGACAACGCCCTCCGAGTAAGCCTTATGGAAACGTTTATCCTCCTCTGAGACAGGGACGGTCACCGTGAAGGCTTCCACGTTAGTTATCTTCACTCCGCTTCCCTCCTAGTAACAGGACGGTCACTTAGCGAGGCAGGTCTATAAGCTTGTCCGTAACCTTCTCTTCCTGAGGAGGCCATCAGCATCTTCGCGTCCACCCTATAGTCGAGGCAGGCCTCCGCGACCATATCCCTCATCCCCGGGTATATCTTCCTTACGCCTCCCAGGCCTCTTCAGGTCGGGGATGAGTCCTGACGCCTAGACCGATGCCAGAGCCCCTCAACCCTTCGAACGCTCATCCCAATGGAAGGCTTCCCAGACTCCCCTTAAGTTGACAACCTCTGGCTTGGTGCTGTGAACTTCCCATGGTAGCATCCCTAATAAGCTCCAGTATCCTTAAAGGTTCTTGAGAAAGCCGGGGGGAAGGCTAAACCCCCCTTTCATGCCTTCAACTCGGTCTTCCTTTTGACTGTAAACACTCTCTCAGTCTAGCGATACTGGGCCTAGGTCCATCCCGGAGCCGTTGAATCAACCGGCGAGACCCTAAGTTGATAACCTCGTTCTGTTAACTTGTTGAGGCTCACGCTTCAGACCTCCGTGGAGGTTGACGCCTCGCTAAAGAAGTCGCCTAGAGCGAGGGCGCTGTAACCTTGGGCTTTTCGCTTCACATCCTTGACGAGGCTTAGCATGGTATCCGGCTCGGGGCCT
>JAWCPE010000186.1:0-3839 GCA_038870415.1 Bathyarchaeia archaeon | reverse complement strand
GGCTTACAGTTAACGTTTTCTACATGGGGCTGACGAGCCTTCTGAGCGACTTAAGCCACGAAATGGCCACTGCGATCCTGCCCTTCTTCCTCACGCTTGAGCTTGGAGCCGGGCCTGAAGCGCTGGGTTTGATCGAGGGACTATCAGACGGAGCCTCAAGCCTGACGAAGTCTTTCTCGGGATACTGGAGTGACAAGATGGGAAGGAGGAAACCCCTGATGAACCTCGGTTACGCTTTAACAGCCCTCCTGAAACCCATGATCGCGTTCACCAAGGCATGGCCTCAGGTACTCGTATTGAGGATCGGCGCATGGACGGGAAGAGGCATTAGGGGTCCTCCTAGGGACGCTCTACTGGCAGATTCCACTCTCGTTGAAGCCCGAGGAAAAGCCTTCGGCTTCCAGAGGGCGATGGATACCGTGGGGGCCACCTTAGGGCCTGCCCTAGCGCTGCTCCTCATACCCTTCTTAGGCTACCGCGAGGTCTTCCTCCTATCGGCGATTCCCGGCCTTGCGGCGTTCCTTGTAGTACTCCTACTGGTTAAGGAGACCCGCGTAAAGAGAGCGTCAACGAGTATCGCAGCTGTCTCATCCGTCCAGCAGAATGAGATGAGGCGCGAGGACCTAGGCTACATCGCCTCAGTTAGGGCGCTTCCTCGGAGGTTCAAGCTGTTCTTGGTAGGCGTAGGCATCTTCGGGCTGGGGAACTTCGCGAACAGCCTCTTCGCTCTCAGAGCACAGCAGGTCCTAGCACCAAAGCTAGGAGCGTTACAGGCCTCTGCCATGGCAGTCGGCTTATACACGCTCATGAACCTAGTCTACGCGGCTTCCTCGCTTCCCGTAGGGGCCCTCAGCGACAGGGCTGGGAGAAGAGGAATCCTTGCGCTTGGATATTTCATCTCGGCCGCAACCTGCCTCGGAGCAGCCTTCCTCGCCGCAGACCTTTGGCTTTTAATCCCTGTCTTCTTGATGGCGGGCTTCTTCACCGCGATCACAGATACAGTCGAGGGGGCTGCCGCGGCCGACCTACTGCCTCACGAGGCGAGAGGAACGGGTTACGGCGCGTTGCAGACCGTGAACGGGGTCGGCGATTTCGTCTCGAGCGCAGCGGTGGGTACTCTCTGGACCTTGGCCTCGCCCCTCATAGCCTTCAGCTACGCTGCGCTTCTCTCAGGAGCCGGAGGAGCCGTCCTCCTCTATCTTACTCGCGGATACCCACACATTGGGGAGGTGAAAACGTGAGCGAAGAAGAGCTTCTGCAAAAGAGGGACGCGTTGGAGAAGAGGCGGGCGGAGCTGCAGAGGCGTTACGAAGAGCTGAACGTTAAGTTCAGGGCCTCACGCGACGAGATCGAGGCCTACAAGGTTCAGGCAGAGATGCTCAACGTCGGTAGAGCCCTCAGCGGCGTCGAGGAACAGATACAGCAACTCGACGCGCAGCTGAGGGGCCTCCAAGCATCCCCCTACGCGAAGAAGCATGAGAGCGCGATCTTGGCAGGTTGCCTCACGTTGGAGCGGCATATAAACGAGTTGAGGGCTACGCTTCTAGAGGGCAAACCGCCTGAGTCCGCCGGGATCGCCGGTAAGGCGCTTCCCCTGCCGCCTGAGGAGGCGGAGTACGCGAAGAGGATGCTTGACGAACTCCACGCGGAAGTGGGCAGCCTCAAGGAGAGGTTTGCTCGCGGGCTTACGGACGAGACGCCAAGCCTCTCGTTGACCTACATGTGGGCGAGCGTGTTGCTCGGCAAGATGGAGGGCGTAGTGGAGACACTTAGGCCCAGCCGACTTGAGAGGACGAGGGGCGAGATGTCTCCAGACTATAAGAGGCTCCTTGAGGAGCGGCTGCCAGGAATCGAGCGCAGGATAGTGGAGCTCCGCAGGCGATATACTACAGCGAGGATGTAGCAGCTTATCCACGGAGATGAGTCTCGATGAGGAGCCCCCTCTATTTTCCCCTCCGTGAAGCACTTGAGAAAGGCACGGAGTGTCTACTCTGCGTGATAGAAGAAGGCTTAGAACACAGGTACATGAAATACTACTTGTCTGAGCTCGTAATGGACCCTCCTTCACGAGACAAAGTTGTGGAGAGCAGAGGCTTCTGCAACTACCACCTGCACCAAATGCTGGCCGAATCGACCAGGCCCGAGATCTCGGCCGGCACAGGAATAGCGTTGGTGATGGAAAGTATTGTCGAGGCGCTCATCAAAGATCTGAAGACCCAGCAGGATTATGTTGAGAAAAACGTACAAGCTGGAAAGCGTAGTTTTGCAGCGAGCATCCTACTGTTCCTGAAGAATGCTAAGGCAAGATTATACCACCCGATGGGACAGGAGAGCTTCCTGGTAAGAGAGACGCAGCGAATGCTTCGGAACACCAGCCGATGCCCCGCTTGCCTCCACCAATCGAGCTTCGCTGAAACGTACGCGACCGAGTTCGTCGAGACCCTTGCAGGTGGAGACGCAGAATTCAGGCGGTTGTTCGAGGAGTCCAAGGGACTGTGTGTGCCACACTACGTTACCACCGTAGGCATAGCTGAAAAGAAGCTAGACAGCAAAGGCCGCGAAACCATCAAGATGATTGTCGACGTAGAGGCAAAGAACCTGAAGCGACTCAGCTCCGAGTTTAGGGAGTACATTAGGAAACACGACTACAGGTTCTCAGGTGAAACGTGGGGACCTGAACGTGACGTCCTAGCGCGGGGAGTAGCGAAGCTTGTGGGAAAACTCGGACTTGCCGCTCCCAGCGCAGGAGAAACACTTCAGATAGAAAAGATCATTGACTCCGGAACCGGCAGGGCTGCTGAACACGAGAAGCTCAGAATGCAGAACACCTATCTGACATCCAAGAACGAAGAGTTGACGAAACGTTCGCTCCAGCTGGGATCCGAACTCGCGGCTTTACACTACAAAGCGTACGAGCTGTTCAATGACAACAGAGTACTAGTTATGAGAGTATCTGGTCTCAGAGCGGAGAACGAAAGTTTTAGGAAGATGCTTGAAGAACACGGTCTCGTTCAGCCCGTCTCGACGGCTGAAGCCAAGCAAGAGGAGGGGAAACTCAGAGAGCGGTATCTGTTCAGCAGCAAACGAGGCTGACAGAGGAAGGATGGGCTTCCCATCGTCGAAGTGAGGTGGGAGATGCCGGAAGGTTTTCACATTGGATGAAAACCACAGGCGGGCCCTTGCCAGCGGCCTAAACCTAGTAGAAAGGCAACTTGAGAAGGTCAATGAAGTTATCACGCAGCAAAGCGGTGACCGTCCCTCCCATCCAATCGAGGATGACCTCAATCCTGCAACCAAACATGAAATGGCTCGTCTCGCGCGGCAGATGTCCGAAGAGGTTGCTAAAACGAGAGAAGAGTTCGATATCAAGCCAAGGAAGGATTCAGCTCGGGCTCTGGTAGTAGCATCGCTGACAGAAATATGGCTGGTGCTGGAGGACCTGCGGCCCCGCAAAATGGAAGCCTTCGGTCCAATTTCTGAACACGACAAGCGGAAGCTCCAACCCCATATTGAGAAGATCTTAGAGGAGTTGGACGACCTTTTCTCCCTAGTTGACAAGGACTATGCGCGAAGATACCACATCGGTTAATCGAGCGGAAAAAAGGGAGAAACGCAGGAGGAGAGCCATTATCATCCCTGCTTCTTGGCTTGGTCATCCCCTATCTATGGGCACCGCCACATAGATAGGGCTTGGCCACGGTGCCCGTACGGAACCTAGCTTAGTAGGCGAGTGTCGGTGTCTTGTCTTATTCGCCCGGTATCTCGTCCTCGTCGAGTATGAGTCTCATTGTGTCGGCGTCCGGCGGCATATGCTGCAGGAAGTCCTCTGCGGCTCTTCG
>JAWCPE010000185.1:0-3847 GCA_038870415.1 Bathyarchaeia archaeon | reverse complement strand
CAGGCTGCGCAACGCTGCGAGGCGGTGGCTCGGAGCCCTCAAGGAGGGCTTCGCTTCACGAAGCCTCCTACAGCGCGGCTTCCCCCCTCAGGCTCAACCCTGAGAGGTAGAGGTATGAGGCGTAGGCGACGACTGGAAGCCGGGGTTCGCCTCCGAGTGGAGAATCCTACAGCTTCCAGAGGATGGGGTTCCCGAAGAGGACCCCCATCATTAACTTGACAGTACCAAGTAGGCAGGGGATACTCTTATTGCGTTCCGGGCTGGTACTGCTGCTCTGTCGGGAGGTTTAGCCAGGATGGTTAAGGTTGGCTTCATAGGCTGCGGTGGTATAAGCCACTCCCACGTTCAGAGGCTCTCACTACTGGGCGAGGACGAAGCCGAGATCCAGAGCCTCTGCGACGTAAAGATCGAGAACGCAAGGAAACTCGCTGTTCTCGCGAACAGGTTCAGGAACCTAGTCCCAAACCCGCTCGATGAGGATGCCCTCTACACGGACTACAGGCGCCTGCTGGCGGAGCAAAGTCTGGACGCGGTCATCGTCTGTACGCCGCATGCTTATCACTACGAGCATGTGACGGCCGCGTTGGAAAGGGGGCTTCACGTCCTCGTTGAGAAACCGATGGCTCTCAGCATCCCGGAAGCTGAGGCGATGAAGTGGAAAGCCGATGAGCGGGGGCTTATCTTAGCAGTGGGCTACCAGAGGCATTTTCAGCCGGAGTACGTCTTCGCAAGGCAACTAGTGAAGGGGGGAAGGATCGGGCAGCCCCACTTCATCCTGGCCTGGCTCACGCAGGACCTTCGCCGAGCGATAGGGCCGAGGAGCTGGTATCTCGACCCGAAGCTCGCCGGGGGCGGGCAGCTCATCTGCTCCGGGACCCACTTGACAGACCTAGTCCTCTGGGTCGCGGACGCCGAGCCCCTGGGAGTGAAGGCCTTCATAGAGCAGGAGGGCGCCGATGTGGACATGTACACGAGCCTCTCCGCCGAGCTTTCCAACGGCGCCTTAGCTAACATCTCGATTCTAGGCGATTCACCCGAGACCGCTGTCCGGGAAGAGCTTAGGGTCTGGTGCAGCGGGGGCGCGGTCTCCGTCGTCGACGGGAAGGCCTACGTCCAAGATAAAGGGGAGAACCCAGTCCAGGTTCTTCCCGGGAACCTGCCTAGGGTAAGCCCTAACCCTGACGTGAACTTCGTAAGGGCCATCCTAGGCAAGGAGGAGTGTCTCTCCTCCGCATTGGACGGGTTGAGGGCTACAAAGCTGGAGCAGATGGCCTACGCCAACGCCGCACCTATGCTGAGCCGCCTCAAACCGGCCCCCGGTTAGAGGTTTCCCACCGGAGCATGAGGCTTATACGCCTCTAAGCACAGGTCCGGTAGAGTTAGTTCTACTCGACGGGGACTCTGAAGTCTTCTTTCATCGTTCCGAGGGCGACGTGGGTTATCGTTCGGTCCACGTACTCCATCGCGAGGAGGGACTTCACGAACTGGCTGAGCTCTCCGCGTGTCTTGAACCTGGCGATGACTATCGCGTCGCTTGGGCCTGTCACGTCGTAGACGCCGTAGACGCTCGGGTTCTCCGCGACCTTCTCCTCCACGTCGAGGAGCTTCCCCTTCGTGACTACGACCTCTATGATCGCGACGATATCGTAGCCTAGCTTCTCCGCGTCTAGGATGGGGCTGTAGCCTTTAATCACCTTCGTCTTCTCGAGGTTCGCGATCCTGGAGGCTACGGTTCCTACGGCTAGGCCTGTTCTTCGCGCGATCTCGCGGTAGGAGAGCCTCGCATCTATGCTCAGCTCCTTCAGGATCTTGAGGTCAACATCATCCATGCAAACGTGCACCTTGACGCGTTGCGACTGGACGAAAGTCTAGGGCGGTCACGGATTTAAGCGTTTAGGCTGCGGTTTTCGATTGCTTTTTCCTGATATTAGTTCACCCCCTCTGCCTCTGGGCTGGCGTGGTTGTGGGGAAGTTTCCTCTCGAAGGCTTGGAGGGGTTTCTCTAACGCTTCCAGGTTGAGGCTCATGTGGGGCCTCACGGTGTCCTGCCATTCAACTAGCTCTTCGAGGCCCTTGAAGAGCGGGAGCTTCTCCCCAACCGTCTGGTAGAACCGCTCTATCTTACCGTTCGTCTGGGGATGGCTCACCCTCGTAACCACATGCCTTATCCCCCTCGCGGCGAGGAACTCCTCGAAGCTGTTCACATCCCTCGCTTTGCCATCGCCTCCTGCGTCGTAGAACTGCGCCCCCTGGTCCGTCAACACCTCACGCGGAGCCCCGTACCCTGCTATCGCCCTCTCCAACACGGTGATGGCGTGTTGGGAGGTCGCCGCGTCGAAGACCCCCTACGCCATCACGAGCCTCGACGCATCGTCCTCCACGGCTAGGAGCCAACGCCAATCAGGCAGCTGGAGCCAGTCAGTCTAGGTGCCAGAGGTCGAGGCTGTGCATCCGCTCGTAACGGACCCACCTCCGTCTCCTCCCCTTCGCGGGCTGAGCCCTGGCTCTGCCATACATCCTCAGGATGCGGTGAAACCTGTTATGCGAGAGCCCTACCCCATACGTGGACCGCAGTATCCTCCCTAAGAGGAGGGCGTTCACCCTGTACCTGTCGTAGGCGCCCAAGACCACGGCGGTCTCCTCCCCAGGCTACAGGCCTCCTAGGCCTCCTGACGGCCTCAGGAGGGGCATGAGGCCCGTCTCCCTATACCTCTGCAAGAGGCGTTCAACCCACCTATCTATGCGAGACGCGTTGAACCAAGGCTATCTATCTCCCCCGTGCTAAGCCTGCCCCTAGCCTTCTCACGTATGAGCCAGCGCACCTTCCCCTCGTCAAGCTTCCTCATACCCCCAACCGGAGGGGTGAACACATTTCAGGAAAAGGGAACACGCTCCCTCGGAGCGGGGCGTGTCCAACAATTGTCCTATCGCTGAGAATACCTACGTCTTTCCATGCCTCGGGCATGGAGGTGGAAGACACAGGATGTCCGACAGACCCATCGTGATTCCCGAATCGATGGACGTGAAACGAATTATTGGACATGCTCCCTCGGAGCGAAACAACCTTATAGGCTGACGGGCTGCTACTAGCGGCTCGGTTGGGTCTGGATGAAGGCCGCAGAGGCGATGGCGCGTATCCTGAAGCTTGAAGGCGTAAAGTTCGTGACGTGTTTCCCGCCGAACCAGTTGATAAACCCCTCCGATGAGTTGGGGATAAGGACGATCCTCGCTAGGCAGGAGAGGGTAGCAGTCAACATCGCCGATGGGTACACGAGGGTAAGCCGTCAAACCGGCGTTGCGCTCGTCGCTGCAGGCGTCGGCGTTGAGAACGCCTTCTCCGGCATATCCCAGGCGTACGCGGACCTCGTCCCTATGCTCGTCGTGGCGGACCAGCTGCCCAGAGGCTCGCTAGGAGGGCGGCGAACCCAGGACTTGGACGCGCTCTTCGCCCTGCACAAGGTGACGAAGTGGTCGGAGCGCGTAGAGACCGCAGACCGCGTCCCGGAGTTCATGCGGCGCGCCTTCACCTACCTCCGAACCGGTAGGCCGGGGCCCGTCTTTCTGGAGCTTCCCCTCGACATTGGAAGGGAAACGGTTGAGGAGTCGCACTTCGCTTACCGGCCCGTGGCGGGTTGGAGGGCTGAAGGTAACCCGCGTGACGTGGAGGTCGCTGCAAGAGCGTTTCTGGCTGCTAGGCGGCCCTTGATCTACGCGGGTGAAGGCGTCTACTACGCGGGCGCATGGACGGAGCTACACCGGTTCGCTGAGCTGGTCCAGGCACCGGTGATGACCACCCTGAAGGGGAAAGGGGTCTTCCCGGAGGACCACCCCTTGTCCGTCGGCCAAGG
>JAWCPE010000184.1:0-3869 GCA_038870415.1 Bathyarchaeia archaeon | reverse complement strand
CATCATGGGAGGCTACGCGGGACGATACTTCTTCGTCAACCCGAGGACGATCAGCAGCTGGGGCACCGTAGACATATCGGCTGTGATAATCGTTAACCAAGGGGCGCAGAGCCGAGTCTCCGTCAGGGAGACGGACAAGTCGCCGCTCGCGACGAAGGATATGGCTGCTAACAGCGTCTGGCTCCTCGACGAGACGAGCGCGAGCATCCTCGGCAAGAACCTCATCATCGAGAGCACCCGGGATATCCTTGTCTTCGTCACCTCAACGTGGAGAGCGAGTCCAGGCTTAGATAAGTTGACTCAGGGCGTAGCCTTCACAGGAGTCAAGCCGGGCGAGGCGACGACGCTTCCAACATTCTCGAAAGCTGTAGCCTTCTCGCCCGAGGCTAACGCGCGGGTCATCATCGGAACCTTTGAGCTCGACATACCGAGGGGAGGCTACGCGGAGCTGCCGAAGGGCGTCATCACATTGACATCAAACGCAACCTTACTCGTAGAGATGATCTCGCAGCCGCTTACCTACATCTCTCAAGAGGTGGTCGGCGGAGGACGCGAGTTGACCTTCGAGGTGCCGGCGCTGAACAACTGGGCGGTCTACCTTGCCTCACCGGACGCCGTGCGCGCCGCCTATCCACCCCCTGTGGCTGAGTCAGGGATGGACATCGCCTTGATCGCAGGGGCTGCAGGCGCGGCTGCCGTGATGGGCGCAGTGGTCGTCTGGAAGAAGCCTTGGAGGAGAAGCTCCTCATAGAACCCGCGTTGCAGGGCATCATCTAGGAAGCCTGCGTGCCAGTAGGTCCTTAACTCCTAGACTGAGGAGCAAAGGGATGTATCTACAACAAAGCTTATTAGAATGGTAAGAGAGATAACCTTATTCATGAGATTTACGCAGAACCCTCGCTTGACAGTTGTCTCTATTGTCCTTTCCATCCTGTTTTTTGCATCATCGATCGTCCAGGGCTACGTCCTATCCCCAACTGGGGTATCTCTCGGGGTCTACGCGGCTCCGGCCGATGGAATCTACGAGTACTACGGGTACACGCCCCCAAGTAACTTTAGCGCTCTTGACGCAGACCCGAGGGCTTACCCCTACTTCAGGCTCGGCTGGGAGGTAGACCCTGTCACGGGAGCCTACAAGCAGAATTATGGCTACGTGGATAATGGGACGTGCTATCTAGATATCGTCGGGATCAACGACAGCACA
Organism: Bathyarchaeia archaeon; assembly: GCA_038870415.1. Classification (GTDB taxonomy): domain Archaea; phylum Thermoproteota; class CALKCG01; order B24; family JAWCPE01; genus JAWCPE01. Next base: position 2,665 of record JAWCPE010000184.1, on the reverse strand, counting down.
CACGTCTCGATATACGACATCTCCGGCGTTGAACCCGTTCTACTCGAGGCCTTCACCGTGAACCGTATGGAGCTGCATAACACGACGATCCCGGCGAAGACATACTTCAAGGTCGTCTCCGACAGACGCGTCGCCGTAGCCGTCGGAGGCGGCGGCAGCTACACTACGGGCTTCAGCATCCTCTACCCTAGCACTGATGGTGGCTTCGCGGGTAAGGAGTTCATCTTCATGGCGATCGAGGGGCGCGGCTACACGGCGAGGGAATCGGTCGGCCATACCGTCACGGCCCTTGAAGATGCGAAGGTTACTATCCGCGACGCGGCGGGAAGAGTTGTCTGGGAGAAGGAGCTGAAGGCAAACAGCTCGGCTAAGAGCATCCCGTTAGCCTACAGGAGAGTCTACCAAGTCGTCTCCACGGGCAGGATCATGGTTGCGAACTGGGTTCAGTACAACGTGAAAGCCTTGCCGTCGCCTCTAGGCGGCTTCGTGGGCAAGCTCTTCTACACGCGGCAGGATGGACACCGTCACCCAGGTCTCGACGTAGCCGTCTTGATCATAGTGAGCCAGGGCTCCCAGAGCCGTGTTGAGATAGTGGACCTAGACACGAATTCTAAGCTAGGCGAGAAGACCCTGGCTCCTCACACCGTCTGGTTTGTCGACGCGAAGACAGTGGATTTCGAGACGAAGAACGTCGCTGTGCGAAGCACCGGGGATCTCGTCGTCTACTCCGGGACGGCTTGGGTAGACCAACCGGACCTCACGACGCTGGAGAACGACGCCACCATCCTCGGCGTCAGGGCTAACGTTCCCACCACAATCCACACGCTGAGCCGGGCTATCGCCTTCTCGCCGGAAGCCCAGGCAAGCATCAACATCGACTCGCTTGTCTTGGATGTGCAGAAGGGTGGCTACGTCGAGCTCCCCTCAGGAACCATAACTCTGACCTCTAACGCAACGCTCATCGTGGAACTCATCTCGCAGCCTCGAACTCTATTCGTCGAGTACGGCCCGCCAGTGCCTGTGACGACGCCTGCCCTGAACTCATGGGGGACGTACCTGATCTCCGCGGACGCGGTCAAGCTGGACTATCCGCCTCCTGTCGTCTCCGGGGGATTCGGGATGACTGAGATGCTCATGATCGGCGCAGCAGCCGTGGTCGTCATCGTCATCCTTCTCCTCTGGAAGAAGCCGTGGGCAAAGAGCGCTCCGTGAGAGAGGCCAGAGCAGCTATCTGGACATGCGCGGAGAGCAGGGTGAGGAACGAAGCCCTCCTTGGACGCCGAGAGAAGTAGACGCTCCGACTCTTAACTAGTGGAGCGCTCCGTTCTCCGCAACGCTTTTAAATCTTTGAACGAGACGTGGGGCCAACCCATAGATAAGAGTGGGGGGAAAAGGCAGATGACTGAAGCTAAGATCGAGTCTGTTCTGACGGCGAAACTTCTCGTCATCGGCATCGTGCTGACGCTAGTAGTCTTCGTCGTTTCAACATACGCCTCAGCGTTCGTCATCCCAGGATACATGAGTTCCTGGTACGCAGACCCGACGACTAACCTCAACGCCTTCTTTCAGATGGGCTTCCTCATCGCGGTCGTAGCATTGCTTGCTCAGATCGCGGGTAAGATGAAGATCGACCCTAGAAAGTACGTCATCGTCTTCTCCATGGTCATGGTCGCCAACATGTTCGTCGGAACGCATGGATTCCCCTGGGTCTTACTTGCAGCCGCGATACGCCAAAGAGTGCCGGGAGTATCTCAGTACGGCCCCTACATCTACAGCTGGGTTCCGCCGCTCAGCGCCGTGCAGGACGTCCCGCTGGGAGGGCTTGCGGTTCCTTGGGATGTCTGGATGCCCGCCCTCGGCATCTTGATGTCAGGGTTCATCGTGTACTTCCTCATGATGATGGGCCTCATGACCATCTTCCGACGCCAGTTCGTTGAGGTTGAAAGGATGGAGTTCCCCATGACGACCATCATCAGCGAGCCGGTGCTGGCGGCGAACAACCTTCCGGAGCGGAAGAGCTATGTCAAACGCCTAGCCGTTGGCATCGTGCTGGGGCTCCTCTTCCAAGGCAGCTTCGCCCTCAACGTCGTCTTTCCGTGGTTCCCAAGCCCGACCGCCGTCTGGTTCAAGTGGCCCTTCCTCTCCTGGCACCCGGGGACCTTCGACATAGGCGTCGCGATCCCGGAGATCTGGTACAACGCCCCCGGCTGGGACCTGCTGATCTACCTGGACCCCATCTGGTGGTTCGTCATGTTCTTCGCGCCCTTGGATGTCCTGCTCAGCATGGCGGTCTTCCATGCAGTGGGCGGCGGGCTCCTTCCGTGGATATGGATCATCACAGGCCTCTCGCCGAAGCCCGCCTCGTTCCCCGGCCCAGGCTCGTCGGCTGGGTGGCGGTACTTCGCTGAAGCAGGAGCTGCTGGCAACGGGGCCCCTGGAGACTTCTTCTCGCAGCTCGGAGCGGTCTTCGGCCTCGCGCTCTTCCCAATGCTGATAGGCGGCAACTGGCGGTACATAAGGGACTCCTTGAGAGCTGTCGCGAAGGGTCCCACCAAGGAAGAATCGGAGACGGAGGGGCTGCCCTACAGGTGGGCTTGGATACTCTTCATAGGCGGCTTCATAGCGCTACTACTCTGGGCTTATCCGGCCTTCGGCGTCCTACCTC
>JAWCPE010000183.1:0-3907 GCA_038870415.1 Bathyarchaeia archaeon | reverse complement strand
GCTCAGGATCGGGAAGTTTAAAGCTGAGCAGGGGCTTCAGGTCGACGACCCGGAACGCGAAGCTCAGGTCCTAGAGGCAGGCCGCAAAGCCTCGGTTGAGATGGGTGTCGACCCGAACGTTATCGAAGCGGTCCTAAAGCTGCTTATAGCCCACGGCCGCAAGTTACAGAGGGAAGCCCTATCTGGGAGGGGGGCATCTCACCCTTGCTGAGTCAGCCAGCCTTCAGGTTAAGCTCGGTCTCGCTGCGGCTTCCACTCGCTCGACGAAGGAGTGGTCCCTTGAATAGGATAAGCCGGCATTCTGCACGGGGCTTGGCTTATACGCTGAGGCTGCGATAGGCGAAGGCTTTGGCGGTAGGCATGCCTGACGTTTCAGCTAGCGGATCAGCGTCAAGGCCGACGAGAAGGAGAAAGATAGGGATAATCGGTACGGGTAAGATGGGTGAGGCTCTTGTCGCAGGCCTTCTCCGGTCGGGCTCAGCGAGCAAAGACGACCTCTTAGCTACGGACGCCCTACCTGAGAGGAGGCAGCACATGGCTAGGAACTATGGCATCACGTGCCTTGAGGACAACGCGGAACTCGTGAAGCTCTGCCGAACGGTGATCATCGCAGTTCAGCCGAGAGACATGAGGGCCGTCCTGGCGTCGATCCGCTCCGCGCTCACGGAGGAGCATCTACTCGTCTCGATAGCTGCCGGGGTCACGAGCGGCTTCATCCTGAGGGAGTTGGGGAAGCCTCAACCGCTCATTAGGGCTATGCCGAACAACCCCTGTTTAGTAGGCGAGGGCATGACCGCTCTAGCTCCTTCGCCCGGCGTAAGCCCAGAACAGCTGGAGAACGCGAAGAGGATCTTCGCCTCCGTGGGTAGAGCAGTCGTAGCTGAGGAGCGGTACTTCGACGCTATCACCGGACTGAGCGGGAGCGGGCCTGCCTACGTCTACCTGATGGTCGAGGCGCTCGCTGACGGCGGCGTAAGGATGGGGCTGCCTAAGAGCCTCGCCTTGCTCCTTGCAGCCCAGACGATGCTCGGGTCAGCGAAGATGGTGCTCTCCAGGACGGAGAACCCCGCGAAGCTGAGGGATGAGGTGGTGACCCCAGCTGGGACGACCGCGGAGGGAATCTACGAGTTAGAGAAGGCCGGCGTCCGGGCTGCCCTCATGACCGCCGTCGAGAAAGCAACTCTGCGCGCCGCGAGCCTCGCCTCCACCTAAGCCTAAGAGAACAGGAGAGACCTGCCTCTACGCGATCCAGACAATGCCAGGTATTAGCGGGTACTCCCTTTGGCCCAGTTAGGCAACCTGGACCGACACGATCCGTTGTCGAAACCGTTGCCGAAGCGTTAACGTAGAGAGCCGCGCTGCAGCTGCTCATCTGACTCGACAAGCCTGAAGGCTGACAGGAGGAAGCCCTTCCCGTAAGTCATGAGACCGATGGGTGGACTAACCAAGCCTCTTTGGGGCTGAACTCTATTCGAGTATTGGGTCTAGGATATCCCTAGCTCTCGGAGCTTGCTCTCCGTGGGAACCCCTTGCTGGTCCCATCCTCGCAGCTCGTAGTACTTCCCGAGGAGTTGCCTAAACTGAGCTCTGTCGAGTCTTGCCCCTTTGAGAGGCCCTGAAGGGATGGGGTCGTCGAAGACCCTGTCCGGCAGCCAGTCAGCCCCGGGCTTCATGCCCTGTCGAAGGTTGATCAGCCTTGTCAGGTTCCATATGGCTTCTGACCGCTTGAGGAGCTCTTCGAGGCTGGCTTTGACCCCTGTGGCTGCTCGGTAGAAGCGCGCGTAATAGGTGGGGTCTAGGCCGAACTCAACCCAGGGGAAGCGGCATACGCCTAGGCAGTCGAAGAGCGGCCTGAGATGTTGCAGGTAGATGACCCACCTCGCCTTATCCTCCGTGTACGTGCTCCGGTCGCTCTTCACATCGTACGTTACGGCCCAAGCCCTGTTATGATGCGCGCCTATGTCGGCGGTCGCGTAGGCTAAAGCCATGCTGGGCGCAGCTCGGACATCGTAGCCGCTGATCTCAAGCCCCTTGACATGCATCGCGAACCTCTCGGAGCCCCTCCCCAATATTCGACTCGCCTGAGCTACGCCTTCCGCGAGGAGGTTGCCCAGCCCTCGCCTATACGCGATCATCTCCAGAAGCGTCTTCAACGCCTCGAAGTTTCCAAAGGACAGCTCTAGGCCGCCTGTCGCGTTCTTGTCCAAGATGCCTTTCTCGTAACATTCCATGGCGAAGGCCGCGATGTTCCCGGCTGAGATGGTATCTAAGCCTAGTTGGTCGCAGAGGTAGTTGGCCTCCACGACCTCCTCGATGCTGTTCAGGGCGCAGTTGCTCCCTATCATAGTGGCTGTCTCGTACTCCGGCCCCTCTACTCTCAGTCCCTTCGCGGAGTTGATCTGGCCGCAGGCTATGCTGCAGGCGTAGCAGCCTTTCCGGCCTATCCGGGTGCGCCTCTCCATGGCCTCGCCGTCTATCTGGGCAACCTTCTCGTACTGGGCTTCGAGGAAGTTCCTCGTCGGGAGGCAGCTTAGGCCGTTCGCCCACTCGACGATGCGCATCGTCCCCTCTCTCTGCCAGAGGTCGTATTCAGGCTTGGCTGTGAGGTACTTGTCAGCCTCCTCCCAGAGCCTGCCAAGCTCATCAGCGTCCGCAACCGGTATCGGACCATCGCCTTGAGCTACGATGGCCTTAACCCGCTTATGCCCGAGGATTGCCGCTATGCCGCATCGAGCTGCTTGACGCCCATGAGCCGTGCCTATGGAGGCGACCTTCACAAGGTTCTCAGCGGCCGGCCCAACGACGGCTACCTGACAGTCTTCGCCTTGGTCCCTCCTTAACGCGTCCTCCGCATCGTAACTGAGCATCCCCCAGTAGGGACGAGCATCCTTCACCTCGACCACGCCGTTGCTTACATGCACGTAGACGGGCTTAGGCGAAACCCCTTCGAGGATGAGAGCGTCGAAGCCTCCCCTCTTGAGCGTAACTGCGAACTCTCCGCCCATGTTGCTGTCGCCGTAGAGCCCCGTCGCAGGGGAGAGGGCTGAGAAACTCGTCTTGCCCGAGCATGGCACCGTGAGCCCAGAGAGTGGGCCGGCGGCGACCACCACCTTGTTCTCAGGGCTTAGCGGCTCAACCCGCATCTCGGCGGCGTCGTAGAGGATCTTCGCACCCCAGCCCCGGCCGCCCACGTATCTGACCGCGTACTCATCATCGACGTGCTCTTGCCGGACGATTCCGTCGTCGAGGCGAACACGCGCAACCTTGAGGAGGTATCCGCCACTTATCATAGGCTCCCACTCCAGCGCCCTAGACGCGTTCGAAACAGAGCCTGACTGAGTCCTAACGGCCGCATTTAGCTTTTGTCCAACTCACGCGAACCTTGCAAGCAATACGTATCTTAGAAAGCCCTTGTCGCTGCAGCTCTGCGTGACGATATAAGCAAACCATGCTACAGTTGCTCCACTGAGGATCGGGTGGCCTCACGGACGTCGAGGCCTGACGGGGGTTCTAATGGTCATCAAATATGTCTGGTCGGTTACACTTCTTTCAGCATGGAAAAGAACCCGGATGTACTTGCCATTCATCAATAATTGGAGAACATATCTGGTCGAAAGAGCAGAGGTGCTGAAGAAGAACATCAAGCTACTAGAAAGTTTTCCGGTGACCGAGTAAATCTTACAGAGATTCTCGTGAGCAAGCCGCCATGGTTAGGGCAAATCTGATATACGGTCGTACTCATTCAGGCACTGGGTGGGCTCCCTGAATCACCGTGAAAGGTTCCTTAACGCGTTCGGTTTCCGGCAGGTGGATAGGCTGCCGGATTACGAGTTCGGCTACTGGACGGAGACGATCGACAGGTGGCATACGGAGGGCCTCCCCCTGGACCGGCGTGACATACGCGATG
>JAWCPE010000182.1:0-3942 GCA_038870415.1 Bathyarchaeia archaeon | reverse complement strand
GTGAATGGGCTTAGCCGTGCCGAGCATTTCAAGAAACCTCTTCGACCTATAGCCTCTAACTGTTACCAAGTCCGCTCGATTGATGATCGCTCGCGCTAGGATTCTCCCGAGCCTCGTGGAGAAAGGCTCAGCCCCTACAGCGTAGAATATGACCGGTTTGCCCAGCATCTTAGCCCAGCCGACGGCGAGGACGAGAAGAGAGAAGAGGGGAAGAGCGAGCTGCCAATCGGTCAGCAAAGTGCCGCCCCCAACTATGAGGGCATCGACCCTTGGAAGAACCTGAAACAGTTTGTAGTAAGGGAACGCCCTCACCCGGTGCTGTCTAGCAGTTAACTCTGGATGCCAGGAAAACACTGCGAAGTCTCCATGCGGCATCACGCCTCTCAGGGAGAGCAAGATACCTGAGAGTATCGCCTCGTTCCCCGCGTTGAAGTCGCCATACCAGCCGAGGATGGCTATACTCCTAGCTCGAATAGCCCTCTCACCTGGCCTCTTGCCTTGCGAATATGACGTATGAGGCGACGAACGTGAGCGCGGAGACCTGAGCCTGCAGGTCGTCAAGATTCCCCTTCAGCCGAGCGTTCTCTTCGCTCTGGTGAACGACTGTCTGCTCGAGTGAGAACAGACCATAGCCGAGAAGAGCTGCGAGGATGGCTGAAATCAGGACGGCGAACGCAATGCCGCTCTTCGAGCCTTGAACTCAATGCCTACAGGCCACCTGCCTTCTGCCCGCGGACTCGGCATCCCTGCAACGCCTTAATCCTCTCCGCGACGTTGGGACGTATTGAGAAAAGCCGCGTGAGCCTGTCAGACCACGCCGACCGTTGCTTCATCACGCTCTGGACGAGCTTCAGGTCGGCGGCGAAGCCTCCGGCTTGATCGAGCTCGGCTGTCTCCTCGGCCTCTACGCCAGTGAGCGTCAACCAGTTGCGCCTAACGTAGTAAAGATGCATGAGGATCGGCAGGTTGTCTTCGCGGATATAAGGAAGAGGCCAAGGAACGACAATCCCATCACTGAAGATCACGACGTAGCCGAAGTCTGAATCTTCACGTTTCTCCACAGTCCAAGATAATACCATTCACGTCAGCCTTCTATCAGAGCCATGACCCCTCTGAGCTGAGCTCATACCTTCAGGCCAGCCACCTGTTCTTCTTAGGCTAATACTCTTGAAGAGCCCTTATCCTCTTCACGATGTTCGGGTGTGTTGAGAAGAGCTCCATGAACCTGTCGGCCCACGTCAACTGCCGCGCCGTGACTCTCCTGACAAGGTCCTGGTCGGCCATGTAGCCTCCCGCGTGCGATAGTTCAGCTGCGTCCTGCGGGGCTCTTTCAGGGTCGGAGATGAATAACGTCCTGAAGCTGCCTGAACCGCTGAGTTTCCGCCGTTGCATCTGGCCTGTGCTGTAGGTGATCTTCGCCAAGGCCTCTGAGAGCTTCCTAGGGCCGTCTCCCACCACCTGAGCTGCATGGCTGTCAGCGTAGTATTCGCGGAGCCGACTGAGGCCGAGGGTGAAGAGCGTCATCACGAAGTAGAGCACCATCGAGAGCCCCCCTATAAGGACGGGTAGGCCGCCGTCTCCCTGCCGGCTCCTCCCCTGGTAGTAGTAGGACGACATCATGAACGAGTAGCCGATGTAGTAGAACAATGCGGGCAGGACGGAGACGAACATCATTATCTGCACGTCCCTATGCTTCAGGTGGCCGAGTTCGTGGCCTATGACGGCTTCAACCTCCTCGCCCTCAAGCTTCTCTAGGAGGCCCTGCGTGACGGCGACCCTGCTTCCCGTAAGCGGAGAACCGTAGGCGAAAGCGTTCGGGATGGGCAGAGCTGACAGCATGACTTGCGGCTTCGCGATGCCGCTTGCCATGCTGAGCCGTTCAACCATCCTGTGGAGCTCAGGCTCCTCCCGTGGGGAGACCTGCCTGACACGGTAAATGGCATCGATCATGTAGGGCGCGATAAGCCACTGGACGAGGCTGAACGCGACTACGAAGAGGGGCATCAGTAGGATATCCCCACCTGCGAGGGTTAGAACGATGGTGAAGAAGAGCGTCGAGACACCTATGATCAACGCTAGGGTTCCAAGCATATAGACGCGGAGCTTGAGAAGACCCATGCAGGATCACCTGATCTCTTGCCTTGTGAACAGCATGTACGATGCGATGAACATGATGACCGTCGCCAACACCAGCACTAGCATGTTCGGCCAAGCGTAACTTAGACTCTGCATAATCGTAAGGGTCGGAGTTCCACCACCCACTCCTAGAACTATTCCTCCGCCTATGCCGAAGCTAGTATACCGGGGCAGGTTAAGCATATACCGCGCTACCTGGTTGAAGTGGTAGTTGGGCGCAATGCTCTGGATGCTCGTCGTGATGGCTGCTTGCGCACGTGCCGCCGCTTGGTAGGTCTCTAGCTCCCCCGGGCTGAAGCCGCCCCGCGTGAAGTTGCCTCCTGGTTGGAACGTAAAGTTGCCTAGTCGGCCGAAGCCAGCAGGCATAGGTGCGAGGGCCATAGCTACTACAGAGGCGACGATGGGTATGACGAAGGTGAAGACAGCCCATAGCATCACGCCGATGATAACGGCCTGCGTAGTTCTTCTCGAAACCGTAGATAGGAGGGCTGCTATCCCATAGTAGGTCATGGCGAAGACGATGGCGAAGAGCAGGAAGAGCATGAGCCTGGCAGCATCCTCACCCGTCGGGGTTATGCCCAGAACCAGCATTGAGCCTCCGACGTTCACAAGGGATGCTATGCCCGTCGCCAAGGAGATGGCGAAGAGAGCCGCTAGGAACTTGCCGTTTATCAACGTGTCCCTGAAGACGGGCTGCGCGAGGGTTATCTTCAGCGTCCCCTTCTCCTTCTCGCCTGAGATGGCATCGACGCCGAGGGCTAAGCCCATGACGGGGGCGAAGTACCCCATCATAGTGACCAGGTTGTTGCCTGCCGCGCCTAGGAAGCCCCGAGCGAGGCCAACCTGGCCGGGGCGTGTTGCGGCCTGCATCCCTGTGAGGTAGGTGGTTGCCACGGCAGCCGTCATCACGAGCCCAAAGACGACCACTAGGATGAGGAACCTCCTGCCCCTTACGATGTCTGAGAACTCCTTCGACGCCACCGTAAACATGTCAGGCATTGCTTATCCCCTCCTTGCTGTAGTACCTCATGAAAAGGTCCTCGAGGGACGGCTCCTGCAGGTCAAGGGTAGAGACCTCAACTCGGTACTTGGACGCTAGTCTGCCCACCTCAATTCTGACATCGCTGGTAGCGTTCACGAGGATAACGCCTCCTTCCAACCTGACCTCCTTTACGCCCTTCAGTTCCCTTAGCCCGTCCGTGAACGCGCCGAGGTTACCCGTTCCCTCAACCCGGATCCTGTAGCCTTCCTCAGCCATCAGCTTCTCTACAAGCTCCTTGACGTTTCCCTGAACGACGAACCTGCCGCGGTTAATTATGCCCACGGAGGAGCAGAGGGGCCCTACCTCGAAGAGCAGGTGCGTGCTCAGTATCACGGTCTTCCCCTCCTTGTTGAGTCTGAGAACTAGGTCCTTGAACGCTCTCTGTCCTTCGGGGTCTACGCCCGCCGTAGGCTCGTCGAAGATGAGGAGTTCAGGGTTCTTGATGAGGGCTTGGGCTATGCCAAGCCTCTGCCTCATTCCCCTGGAGAAACCCGCGAACTTCCTGTCTTTTACGTCGCGTAGACCTACCATGTTCAGGGCTTCGTCTATACGCTTCTCCCTCTCGCCTTGCGGGATGTCGTTCAGCGCCGCGATGTAGTTGAGGTTCTGCTGGGCTGTGAGGTGGTCGTAGAAGCCAAACCCCTCAGGTAGGAGCCCGACCTTTCTCCGGATCTGCACGGACTCCTTCACGATGTCGTAGCCGAGAACCTTCGCGGAGCCGCTTGTGGGAAGTGTCAGCCCGGTCAGCATCATGATGAGGGTTG
>JAWCPE010000181.1:0-3944 GCA_038870415.1 Bathyarchaeia archaeon | reverse complement strand
CCGGTACCTCAAGGCCTTCCGGGCGTGTCGTCCAGAGCTTCATGTAACCGATGTCGACGAGCCTCGCCCAGTACTTGGCGTATCGCTCGCAGGCGCATTGACCCCGGGTTAAGCCTCCACAGATCGGGCATCTATGTATCCCCAGCATGGTCCCCTCATCCACCGTGTTTCGCGGGCTGGTCTTCGAAAAGGCTTGATGTGATGCCGATCCCGATCGCCGTGATACCGTACGATGTATGCTCCTACGCTTCATGCAGGGGACCAGACATGGTATAGTGTAGGAGAGCGCCGCTCAGGCTTGGCGTACGCTTGACTCTGTCTATATGTTGGTGACCGCGCCGTTAGGGTTCTAGGTTGAACCCGTAGCTTTTAATGCCCTACCGGTGATCGCTTGAGGCGTAACTTGGGAGGCGTGAGGATTGGCAGGTATGACTGTCCGCGAGAGGATAGTGGCCGCTCTGCATCGGCGGCCTGTAGATATGGTGCCCTTCATGCATTGGGACAGGCATTTCCCCCGAGGGCAGATAGAGCGAGAGGTCCGAAGCCGAGGCATGGGCCTGTGCATCATGCTGCCCTTCTGCACCGCGTCTACGCCGAACGTGGAGATAGTCCAGAGCACGGAACGCGACGGGGAACGGAGCTGGGCGAAGTACACGTACTATACGCCGGTCGGAAGCGTCTCGGAGCTCTTCAAGCCCGGGGTGGGCTCTGGGCAGGGACTCTCAGGCCGAGACTTCAAAGGCCTATCGCCGTGGCGTGTCAGCCCTGAGCAGGGCGGCCGCCTCATCAAGAGGCCTGAGGACTACGACATCGTCCGTTTCATGGTGGAGGATACTCGGTATACGCCGTATTACGACGCGTTGCGAGATTTCCAGAGGTACCTGGGCGAGGACGGCATCGTCGTCGCGGCGCTTCCGCATTCGCCCTTCCAGATGATGCTCATAGACTGGGTTGGCCCCGTGCAACTCTACAAGGACTACGCCCGGCACCGGGAGAAGGTGGAGAAGTTGTACGGTGCCCTTGTGGAGAACTACAGGTTGATGTACCCTCTTGCCGCAGACGCCCCAGTGGAGTACGTCGGTTACGGCGACAACATCGACGGCGTCCTGGTAACTCCGCCGTTCTTCGAGCGGTACTACGCGCCGAACTACGATGAGTTAGCTGACATGGTGCATGTGCGGGGGAAGGTTATCGGCTGCCACATGGACGGGAGGCTGAAGATACTAGCACCGCTTATAGCGAAGACGAAGCTCGACGTGATCGAGGCCTTCACCCCGCCACCCATGGGCGACCTAGCCGTCGACGAAGCCCTCTCGCTTTGGAAGGAGAAGGTGTTATGGATCAACTTCCCAGCCTCGGTCTACGTGGCCGGAGGCCCCGCAGCGACCCGAACGCACTTGATCAGTCTCCTGAGGTCCGTGATGCCTGGGGACCGCGTTATACTCGCTGCTTCCACAGAGAATTACGTCCCCCTTGAGGTCCTTACGGCGATCACCGCCGTGATGGAGAAGGCGGCCTATCCGCTTACCAAGGAAGCTCTTGACGCAGTCGAGCGGTCGACCTGACCCCCTGAGCGTCAGGTATTTCTTCCCTGTACCCTGAAGAGGGCCACGTAGGCCTCCGTCAGCAACGCTTAAGTCGGTGCCAACGGTCGATGAGAGGGGGTTTCTCGGTTGAAGATCGCGCTGTGCGGCCCCCTCGGGGCAGGATGCAGCGAGGTGGCTGAGCTGCTCTCCGCAAAGTTCAATCTGAGAATTGAGAATACGAGCAGCCTGCTGACGAGTTTCATATCGAGGCTTAAGGAACCGTTCATCGACCTTGAATCGTTCACCCGGTCCGGCGAGATGGATGTGGACCAACTGATCAGACATAGGATAGGACAGGTTCTCGACGACAACGTCATCGTGGAGGGCCGGTCGGGGTTCATGCTCTTGGACCGGAAGGACGTGATCAGGGTGCTCCTCGTCTCACCGAGGGAGCATAGGGCTAAGCACGTGGCCGAGAGGAGGGGTATCTCGACCGAAGAGGGCTTCGAGGACGTTCAGCGGAGCGATGAGGAGCGTAGGAACATGGTGGAGCGCCTCTTCAAGAAGGACTGGTTGGACGCCACGAACTATGACCTCGTCGTTAACACGAGCTCCATGCGGGAATGGCTGACGGTAGCCGACCTGATAGCGGAGGCCGTCAAGATTCTTTCTAAGAGATGACCTGTAACTGAGCGATGCGTGCTTTGCTGAATCGCTCAGTCGGTCGTAACGTTTAAGCCCGTGCAGACTCCGAGGGGGTACTACGGCTGTTGAGGTTACAGGTAAGGGTGGCGAAGGTAAGGCGTACATTGAGACCCAGTTAAGAGGTGGGACGGATGCCGAAAAAAGGGCAGGCATGGGTTCATGATGCTTGCCTGCAAGTAACTGATAAACGACGGGGAGATCGACCCCATAATACCTAAGGGAGGGTTGAGCTGTCCGCGCTCGACTACAGGATCCCAACCTTAGAGTATCTGAACGGGAGAGGCGTTGAGAGCACCTGTAACACCTGTCTTATGGGGGCTGAGGGTCGTAGGTTTAGACGAAACCTTTGATCAGCTCTTCTGCGCGCACGTAGAGCGACTCGTCAACCCTTAACCCCTTCTCTATCGTGTTCAGCACCTGGGTTTTCTCCTCCGGGAACTTGTAGCCTTCGTGGCTCTGTCTTAACAGCCAGATAAGCTTCGAGCCCACCTTGTAGGCGGGGTTTATATAGTGGTCAAAACAGACCTTACTTGTCACGTTCAGGTCCTTAACCATCATCTGCATCTCTCTTAACTCTTCGTGCGGTGAGAGCAGCTGAAACTCACCTTTCTTCCACTCCTCGAAGAGCGGTGAGGCTTCACGTGGTACGTACCGTCTGATCCTTATGTATTCGGGGTTTATCGCGTTTAGAACTCGGGCGGTGTTCTTCGCGTTCTGCTCAGACCTACTCCTTCCGCCCAGGCCGACGATGCAGAACTCTGACAGCTCGAAGCCTGCCGCCTTCACCTTTCTCCCCGCGAGGACGTGCTCCTCGCTCGTGACGCCCTTGCAGACATGCCGGAGTACCTCGTCGTCGCCCGACTCTAGTCCCACGTATAGTCTTGATAGGCCAGCTTGACGGAGACTTGTGAGTTCCTCGTGTTTCCGGAGCGTTATCGTCTTCGACCTAGCGTAGGACGTTACGTTCTCGATGCTTGGAAACGTCTCCTTAAGGTACCTGAGGAGTCGATGCAGGTCCTGAGAGCGCATGATAAGGGTGTCGGCGTCTTGCAGGAAGACCGTGGTTCCGCCGGAGTAAAGCCAGTTGAAGACCACGACGATGCTCTGGTAATTCCTCATCTCGCTCTGATCGAGGTGTTCGAACTCCTTCCCGTAGAGAGTGTAGGGGTCGAGTAGCCTTGCGGCCCAGTCGAGGCTGCCGAGCTTCTTCCCAATCGCGAGTATGGAGTCGCTGATGGCCTTAGCCGCGTCTACGTCCCTCTTGACCTCGTCGACGGTTCTAAGCTGGAACTTCTCGCGGTTATACGGGATGCCGTAGCAGAAGCCGCAGAGTCTCCAGGGACAGTTCCTCGTCGCCCGTATGAGCAACGAGTGCCGCCCCCCCTCGGCCGTCGGCCTGATCGGGCCTATCTCAAAGGAGTACCGCTTCAGGCTTTCAAGCTCCGGGAAGCTCAAACGCAGCCTTCTCCTAGCCCGGTGTCTTCCCCTAAAGCGGCGCGGGACGCGATTTAAACCTTGAAGGAAGACGGCTTCGCGAAGGCTCAGCCTCTCCTGAGGGACGCTTGAACCTGCCTTCGGAGGACCATCTCGAGAAAGAGAAGGAAGTGATTGGGGCTTGCCTAGACGTAGAGGAAACTTACGATAGAGGCAGCTCCCAGAGGAGGACGCCTAAACTATAGCCGACTCAGCCAATCGCGATAGGAGGCTATCCAG
>JAWCPE010000180.1:0-4014 GCA_038870415.1 Bathyarchaeia archaeon | reverse complement strand
ACACCTCAAGAACTCTACTGCGCGGATGAGGCGTTCCTCACCGGCACAGCGGCAGAGATAGTTCCCATAGCGGAGGTCGACGGCAGAAAGATAGGCGAGGCGGCCCCAGGGCCCCTCACGCATAAGCTCATCGAAGCGTTCAAAGAGTACAGGCGTCAGAACAAGGGTACTCCAATCTACGAGTAGGCCACACCCCGCCTCAGCCCCGGGCGACGAGAGGAAGACCCCGCGCGCAGTAGCCGCGATAGCATGGACCGGCTTCACAGGCCAAGCTCTGCGCGGATTCGGTTCACAAGACCGTCCACGATGGCTTCGACGAGCCTCTCGCCTTTCTCGCGGGTCGCAAGCCTTGCCTCTTCCTCGTCAACCTCGTTCGGCCGCACGTTCTCCGGGAAGAGATACAGCCCAACGGAGGTCTCAAACTCACCCGCGTGACCCGGGATGCTGCCCTTCTCCATCAGTTTAGCGAGAGGGTTCTCCTTGAGAACGTCCCAGTAGGATAGGAAGATGATCTTCGCGTCGAGGCTCCTTTGGAGCTGCTCCAGGAATGGGCCGGGGACAACCATACCGTTTCCACCGTGACCGTTCAGGACCATCATCATCCTCACGCCGTGTCTCCGGAGGCTGCTTAACACGTCGGAGACGACGGCTGCGAAGTGTTCGAACCTAAGCGTGATTGTACCGCCTCTGAACTCGGGGCCCATCCAGTACTCTGAGTACCCAAACGGGATG
Organism: Bathyarchaeia archaeon; assembly: GCA_038870415.1. Taxonomy (GTDB): domain Archaea; phylum Thermoproteota; class CALKCG01; order B24; family JAWCPE01; genus JAWCPE01. The sequence continues at coordinate 3,282 of JAWCPE010000180.1, read as the reverse complement.
GGCGGCGTAACCTTCACCCAAGGTCTCAACCGACTGGCGACCATTCTGGCGATATGGTAGGCGGAGGCGGTATCATGGATGAGCGCCAGGTGCTCACGGTGTTGCTCACAGCTGCCGGTCGGTATGATGACGAGCTTCAGGACGCCTCTATCCACGGCTTCGCGGAACTCCTTCCGGGTCATGTTGTGCACGAATATGTCCCTCTCAAGCTGCTCCATCACAGCCAGCCTCGCTTTCCATCGTGGATCGTTGCTCATCGGCGCCGGCCACTTAAGCCTTGTTAACCCTCTAACGTAGCCCCTCCGCCTCCGTGCTTGCCGAAACCGACGCGTTATTCCTGAGCCATCGACGCGTTCCTGCATGTAGCACGCTCAGGCAGTAGATGACGATGGCGGAGGAGACCTCGAACCGTATCCTGTCTCCCCCCGTTTCATGTGGCAGCTCTGAATAAGAAGATGCGCCCCTCGGACATCCGAGGCCTAGCCTGCCGCAGTAAAGACCGGTGCTTCACTAAGGGCTGCAATGACGCTGGACAGCACGCCTTACGGCAGGTCCATGACGTCAGTTGAAAGCCCGAACCTGAACGCCGGCAGTCCACGCGAAGTGCAGTCGAGGCTTTAAGGCGTGCAGCATAATCGTCGCTCTATAGGGCTTCCCTATAGGAGAAACGCGAGGTTACGCGAGTAGATACGAGTTGATCGTCTGTCCGGCAACCGAGAGGAATCCGAGAAACACGGAGGCTGACATAACCGAACTGAGGGATGGGCGGCTACAGTTGGGCTACACAGAGTTCTGCCACTACGGCGGGCATGACATGTCTCAAGCCCAGATCGCTGGGAAGACCTCCGAGGATAAGGGGCGGACTTGGAGTGAGCCCTTCACCGTGCAGGAGAACGTCGGGGTTGAGAACGTGATGGAGACAGGCTTCCTAAGGCTCAAGACCGGAGAGATAGCCCTCCTCTTTTACGCCAAGAACTCGGAGGCTGACTGCTACCCTTACACGAGGAAGCCCTTCGACGAGGCAAGGAGCTGGGCGAGATGGTCCCCGTGGCAAGCTCCGCCTTGGGTACTTCACACTGAACAACGATAGGGCTGTGCAGCTCTCGAACAGGCGGCTACTGCTCACGGTCTGGAATGTGAGAATAGCCGGGGTCCCTACACGCGACGGCTCAGTCCTGCTGACGGCAAGCTGGGAAGGATGTTATATAAGCAACTTCATGGACTGCCCCATCCCCTCATCGACCATCAACCGGAACGGCGTTCTAGAACCGAAGACGGGGATACCTTAAACCTAAGGGAGGGGGGAGTCCTAAGGGCTTCAGGCAGTAGGCCGTGAATAAGATTCTAGAACTAGTAGGTGTTGCAAGACCCGTTGCTTTCAGGCATACAGCTGTTAGATTGCCCGGTTTTCCTCATCTAACAGAGCTGAGCGAAGTTGGCCAGGGCTCTCCCACTCGGACCTAGGTGCGAGTAGCTGACAAGCGGCTCTCAACGCTAGAGAACTGAGCGGTCCCATAGAGCCAAGAGAAGGCGCTGCTTAGGAGTAGACCGTCGAGGAGGGACTTGGCCTAGTTCCGCTCTACTAAGTGTCGGCGCGGGCTCTGGCTGCGCGCTGAGTGACCGCCGCTTCCACTCTGGACAGTAGGCCTTAGAGGATTCTGAGCCGTAGGAGGAAACCACTCGCATCTATGTTCGCAGTAGGGGTCGCCCTCGGCGATGCATTTCCCACGCGTCATCTTGATCCTCTCGCTCATCGCTTTAATGAGCCCCTGATGGTAGCTGTCATGCAGGACGTCACAGACGACCTTGGGCTTCTTCACAGCCAACTCGAGGAAGAGACAGTTGTGGAGGCGATAGACGATACTGGTCTCGTCGAACCTGACCACTTCCGGTTCTGCACCCATCTCTTCGAGGTACTGGTTGACGAAGTAGTCTCTGAAGTCCTTAAGGGTCCATTCCCTTATCATGTGCTCCGCTTCGAGCTTCTTGCAGGTGCTCTCTCCCATCTCCATGCCGACTCTCGTGAGGAGCTCCCTCGCCGCCCGCTCGCCTAAGACGAACTCAGCCGTGTCGATGAAGAACTCAGAGAGCGCCAGGTAGCCTCTCCTCGGGAAGCTCACCATCTGAGGCTTCTTCGCGACCTTGTAAAGGACCCTTGGCCTGCCGATGCCTCTAGGCTCCTCCTCGAAGCTTTCGATGATAGACGCTTCCTCAAGCGCTTTGAGATGGTGGCGTATGCTGACCGGTTGAAGCCCGAGCTTCTCCGCCATCTCCTCGACCCCTAGAGGGCCTCGGAAGAGCAGCCGCAGAATACACTGTCTGGTGTTGCTCGACAGGGCTCGATACGCGTCCACGCGTCTAGAAGACATCGCATTCGGAGCCCCCTGCCGTCGCTTAAATACGTTATTCCCCTAGATCTTATATTACTCGCTATCCAATGCTACTTTTCTCCTCCCTACGCCTCGCAGCTGGTTAAGGCCTGTGGCTCCGTAAACGTGAACCGCAAGCGCAACAGGGGAAACGAGTAACTCTAGCGGGCCTCATGATGCCCACTGAAACCGGGTCGTCAGAGCGCTTGACAACGTAGGAAACGAGGACTCCTACGGTGTACACCATTCATGCCTTATTTGCCTTACCTGTGAGGGAGACTGCTCGATTCTGCCACACCCATGTGAAACCTGTCGTGAGCCTTCGCTGAACGGTCTACCGCACTCAGCTGTATCTAGCCATCCAAGTCGTCCTCTTATACTTTCTAGACTGCACGACCAGCCAGTTCAGGTTTCACGTATCGTCAACTACCCAGGGACGAGGACTGGGTAGGGCGCCGCTGCAGACGGATGACCTTCCAGAATACCGGAGGCTCATCCAACTCCTGCAGGAGTTGGTCTAAGTTAAAGAGACCCCTCAAAGTGATATCTTCCGTCAGTCGCGCGGCGGGTGTCGGCTGATTTAACAGAAGCCAACCTAAGAGATGCCGAGAACGCACCACTCTACTTGGAGACAAGGGGGTGGGCGTGTGTCCACATACGACTAACAACTCAGCTTCATGGACGGACGCTACGTCCTCCTCGGCTAGCACTCTCTCATATGGGAGAGCTGACGCCCACCATCGATGTCTTCGAAGCTAGGGAATAAAAAGCTTCGCTCCTCTGTGCTGTGTTGCATAGCCTGGGGTTTGCGGCGGCTTTTCGCCGTCGGTCTGCTTCCGGTTTAGGGGGTCGTAGGTGATGGCTGTGAGGAGGTTGTAGAGGCTGGCCTTGAGGAGCATCCCCTAGGCCATAT
>JAWCPE010000179.1:0-4050 GCA_038870415.1 Bathyarchaeia archaeon | reverse complement strand
CGTAAAGCGGCCTGGTGCGAGGCACCCCCTGTTCCCTACGCTGGAAGGCTTCGCCCACCACTGGAGCCGCGAGAGGCCGCATCAAGGCATAAGCTACTCACTTAACCCCAGCAGAAGCCTACTACCAGACTGTCGGCAGCGTCACGGGATAGATCATACGCTACCGGTCAAAGCTAAGCTTGAGAGGATGACGTGTGTTAGCCGCGTAAAGGCGTGTTGGAGAGCAGTATCCGAGGAGGCAGGTCGCAGGCTAAGCTTTGAAGTGGATGAAAGGCCATCTCCTTCGCGTCTTCGTAGATGAAGCTAGCAAGCGCCTTACCTTCCGCAATCTCGCAGAAAACCGTCTGCTAAACGCGTTTCTCTCCTCGACGACTTCGCGCTCCATGCCCCTCAGGACGAGCGATCAGCTGCCGGCAGCTATCTTCTTCCTAACACTGCGGCATGGTGTTCAGCCTCTAAGGCATAGGCTGCGGCGTAGGACTGCTGCCTTAAGCCTAAAGCACTGCCGGGTCGCTCAAAGGGGGGTGCGCGGCCTTTCCTTCGCCAGCCCTCTCTGGCCCGGCGCTCTTCACGGAGTCCGACACGTGGCCTGACAGTTCCGTGAGAGGCATAGGTTATTAACGGTCATGGTACATCAGGAGGCCGTCATCGAAGTCGGGCTGTCTCGCCTTTGAGAGGAGCGAGCAGAAAAGGGGAAGCGTTTACAGGTGCTTGTGATGGAGATTATCCTTGCAGGGAATGAAAGCCGCGTCTTGAAAGGGCTCTTTGCCCTCAGCGGAGAGGCGACGACTGATGAGCTTTCAAGGCGGTCTGGGCTGCGAGAGGAGCAGGTCACAACCGCAGCGTACTCGCTACGCGATAAGACGCTTCTTGAGATTGAGGAGTTGAAGAGCCAAGTCTTAGGCTTGACGACTGAAGGCGCCCGCCACGCAGCCTTGGGGCTTCCTGAACGAAGGCTTGTAGACTGGTTGAAAGAGAGAGGCGCCGCCGCGGTGTCTGAAGCCGCAGAGGCCGGATTGGAGCCTTGGGAGCTACCCATAGCGCTAGCCTGGGCGAGGAAGAAAGGTTGGATCCAGATCGCGTCCTCAGCAGGCGGTAGGGTACTCGTCCTCACAGGTGAGGGAAAGAGGGCAGCGCCCGGACTTGATGAGGAACTTATCGCCATGGTAGGGTCCGGCAAGGCAAGGCGCTCCGCGGACCTGCCAGATACGCATGCTTCTGCTGTAGGTCAACTCGCATCGAGAGGGCTGCTAATCACGGAGGCGTTCACGAAGAGAGTTCTCAGGCTTTCAGAGCTTGGTAGGCGCGCCGCGATGGGCGAGGTGCCTGTGGTGACCGAGGTCTCCACCTTGACAGGCCAACTCATCTCGTCTCGTCAATGGCAGACGGTCAGGCTTAAGGAGTACGATGTCTCCCTGCCGAGCTACCCTATCTACGGGGGGAGGAAGCACTTCGTCCGACAGGCCTTAGAGCATATGCGGCGCATATGGATAGAGATGGGCTTCCGCGAGATGAAAGGCCCCTTGGTCGAGACGTGCTTCTGGTGCTTCGACGCGCTCTACGTGCCCCAAGACCACCCAGCCAGGGATATGCAAGACACCTTCTACATGAGCACGCCCAGCTCCGGGAGGCTGCCCGAACGCAGGCTCATCGACGCCGTGAAGGCAGCGCATCAGGACGGTTGGAGCACAGGCTCGACAGGATGGATGTACCGTTGGAATGAAGCCGAGGCGAGACGATGTGTTCTTCGGACGCATACCACCTGCCTCTCCGCTAGGACGCTTGCTGCCTTGAGGGAGTCGGAGCTCCCGGCGAAATTCTTCTCCGTCGGCAGAAGCTTCAGGAACGAGGCTGTGAACTGGCGTAGGCTCTGTGAGTTCTACCAAACAGACGGGATCGTCGTCGACGACAGCGTCAACTTCACGCATCTGCTCGGGTACCTGAAGCGTTACTTCGCCAGGCTCGGCTTCGATAAGCCACGTTTCAGGCCTGCATACTTCCCTTACACGGAGCCCTCCGTGGAGATCGAGGTCTTCCATCCCACGCACCAGACCTGGATGGAGCTAGGCGGGGCTGGGATGTTCCGACCGGAGGTGGTGAAGCCTCTCTTCGGCAGGGATATCCCCGTGCTAGCCTGGGGACCAGGGCTGAGTCGCATGATGATGATGCCTTACGGTATCAGGGACATCCGCGAGCTGCACTCCAACGACCTCGGGATGCTGAGAGAGGCCAAGGTCTGGCCGGGGGAGTGACGATGCCGGTCATAAACGTCAACCTGGCAGACTTCCTTCAACTCCTCGGGAGAGACTTCCCTATGAGCGTCCTCAGAGAGAGCCTACCTATGCTCGGCATGGCTTGGGAACGCGAGTACCCTGAAGGCTTCGATGTGGAGGTCTTCCCCAACAGACCTGACATGTTCTCCGCGGAGGGCCTAGCCAGAGCCTTCGCAGGCTACATGGGCGTCAAGACAGGGCTTCCACACTACGAAGTTTACGACGTAGGTCACAGCGCGACTGTTGAGGCTTCCGTCGAGACGTTGAGGCCGTACGCCGTCTTCGCCGTGGTGACCGGGCTACACCTGACCGAGGCCGCGTTGGTCTCCATCATGGGCCTCCAGGAGAAGCTCCATGTCTCATACTGCAGGAACAGGCGGAAGGGCTCGATAGGAGTCTACGACGCGGAGAAGGTCGTCTTCCCGCTGACCTACACGGCGAGGGGGAAGGATTTCAGCTTCGTCCCGCTCGACTTCTCGACGCGGATGTCGCTCGCCGAGATTCTGCAGAAGCATCCGGTCGGCGTGGAGTATGGACACATCCTGGCAGGTCGTGAAACCTACCCGGTCCTGATGGACAGCCAGGGCACCGTTCTGAGCATGCCGCCGATCATAAACAGCGAGGAGACGAGGGTCACAGCTGAGACGCGAAACGTCGTCGTAGACGTGACGGGGCTGGACTGGCGGACGGTGAACATGGTCCTGAACATCATGGTCTGCGCCCTGGCTGAGCGCCAGGGAAGGATCGAATCTGTAAAGGCCACGTATGAGTACCTCCTAGAGCCGGGCCCTGAACCAGTCACACCGGACCTCTCGCCGCGCGTAAGGAAACTGGAGCTGAAAGCCGTAGAGAAGCTCCTCGGCCTCAGCCTCCGCGCGGAACAGGCGAAGGAGCTTCTTGAGAGGATGAGGTATGGCGTCACGGTCGAGAACGCGGACTCCCTGCTCGTCTCCGTTCCACCGTATAGGGCGGATATCATGCACGCCGTGGACCTGGCTGACGATGTTGCGATCGCTTACGGCTACGGGAACTTCACGCCCGTGATACCGGCGCTCTCTACGATAGGCGGCGAGGACCCCCTTGAACTCTTCTCGAAACAGGTGAGGGAGCTCCTGGTGGGTTTCGGCTACCAGGAGGTCATCACGTACGTGTTGACGAATCCAGCGACGCTCTATGAGAAGATGCGGCTTCCACGAGGCCTATCCGCGGAGATCCAGAACCCTAAGACTCGCGAGTACACGGTCTGCCGGAGCTGGCTACTCCCCTGCCTCGTGGAGGTCCTCTCCCGGAACAAGCATCATGCTCTGCCGCAACGAATCTTCGAGGTGGACGATGTGGTCGAACTTGACGAGAGCGAGGAGACTGGGACCCGTACGGTTCGGAAGCTTGCGGTGGCGAGCACCCATTCCGAGGCAGACTTCAGCGAGGCTAAGGCGGTGCTCGACTCGTTCCTGAAGGCTCTCGGCCTAGAATCCAAGGTTGAGCCCAGCAACCACGCGAGCTTCCTCTCGGGGAGGTTCGGCGTAGTCAGGGTAGCCGGGGAGCAGGTAGGCTTCTTAGGGGAGCTTCACCCCGAGGCGGTCCTGAACTTTAAGCTGGAGAACCCCGTTGCAGGCTTGGAGATCGACCTCGACCGCGTATGGCGGCTTCGTAAACGATAGAGAACAGAACGCTTGGGGTAGCTCAAGCTTAAGGCTGCGGGAAGGCGTGTCTCTGCTCTGCTCTGGCTAGGCTTATATGCCGCGTGGAGAGACCTGTAGTCGGGGCCCTTCGGACT
>JAWCPE010000178.1:0-4067 GCA_038870415.1 Bathyarchaeia archaeon | reverse complement strand
CAGCCTAGTCCTCTACAGGATGATGGCGGAAAAGCGGACTCTAGCCTATCGGGCGGTGAAGGAGAATGTCCTCAGTATAACCTCAGACCTCGACCGGGCTCTCGCCCATGCGTTAAGCCTAGCCAGCGAAGAGTACTACGCGACTGGCTCCCGGGAGTCAGCCCGGGCGCAAGGCTGCGCCTTCCTCTCGACCTGGGCTCGATCTGTTCTCCTCGCTTACTCCAACCTGGGCTTGGAGATGGGCATAGAGCCTCTTGAGGAAGGCTACACGGACGTAGCCTTCGTCTTCGACTGGAACGAAGGCATGGGTATCAGCTATGTCTCAGCCCGTTTCAGGTTGAACGTGACAGGCTGCGGCTTCACAGGGTGGGTCGGCGACCGAGTCAAAGCGGCGAGGCTTACGCTGGATGTAAGCTCTATAACGGGGAACTCTACCACGGGTTCATCTACGCTGAGCTTCACCGTCACGAGGGAGATGAACAACGTCGTGCCGGGACTCAGCGCTGATGACGTTTCGATCATGGTCCACGTTTCCGGAAGCCTCTGGCTGCCTGCGAGGAACGCCGTCCTCGAGTATTCAGGTGGCGGGAACTACACGGTTACCTTCACGCCTCGGGTTAACGAGTCCAGCCGCGGCGTCATCCTCGTCGTCGTCACCCCAGATGACCGCATCGCCGTCGGCGCCCGGCATCAAAGCGGCGAGTTCGCCACAGTGAGCCTCAGGAGCCTCGAAGCGAACGGGGCTACGCAAGATAACGGCGCCATTCAGCTGGGCGACTACATCTTCTCCCCCCTGCCTAACATGGCCATGGTGTACCCGGGGCAGTACATCTCGCGATACTTTCCAAGCGACGGGTACCGTTTCCTGAACTGGACGACGAGCGGGAACGTGTCCGTGTATAACGTGACCAGCCCCGTGACAGGCGTCACCGTTAACGGTGATGGGGGGCTTACCGCCTTCTACGCTCTGGGAGGAGATGCAGGCGAAGAAACGAACGGCAGCGCGACGGTCATGCTTGAGAGCGTCGAGCTTGCCTCTGTCTCATCTAACCTAGGCTGGATCAACCTGGACGGAACGAATCATCTCCTTCCGAACGCGACTGTTCAGCCTCTGGGCTTCCACCATGTAGCTTACACGCCCTTCGACGGAAACCACCTCTTCCTCCGCTGGGACGCTTTAGGCGAGGTCTTCGTGGAGAACGGCACAAGCTCCTCGACGAGCGTGCTCGTGAACGGGAATGGAACGCTCCGGGCGGTCTACCTCTACATGGGCGGAGCGGCCAGCCCTCAGAACTCCTCTTATCCGTGGGATGTCCTCTGCGTCGAGAACGACTACGCGCTCGTGCCCGTCTACATGTGGAGCGGAGACGACGGGAAGCTCTCGCCCACCTTCAGTACTGGAAACGACAGACAGGCTGCGAACATATCGTCACCTGATACTCCTTCTCTCCGCATAGCCAGCCTGGTGAACGTGACCTGCGTGGTGAGGCCTAACCCACCTTCGAGAGCGAAGGACGTTACACTGCAGCTGGGCTTCATCTCGAACGGCATCTACTACCTGCTGGGCCGAGAGACATTCCCGGTCGCGGCTGAGGGCGCCTACCGGATGCCCCTCAACACGGCCTCAGGCCAGTTCCCCGGCGAGACAGGAGTTATACCTGAGAACAGCACGATTATACTCACGATCGAGGTCAGCTTCCGACCTGGAGGCTGGGGGACCTTCTTCCTCTACCACGGGACTACGTGGCCTAGCTCGATCGAGCTAGGCGGGCGGCCTCTCGGCGGCTAACGCGGTCCGTCAGAGGCCTTGAAGCGCGGCGTGGACGCATCTCTCCGCTGCTCTATACTCCTTAACAAGTGTCTTCGCGGCCTGGGTGAGGCAGGCTCCTCCGCCGCCTCCGCCCCCGCCTCTCCACGTGGTCACAAGCGGCTCCTGAAGGAGGGTTGTCATCTTTGACACGTAATCCCACACGTACCGGTAGGACATGCCGAGGCTTCGAGCAGCACCGCTGATGGACTGGACCTGCTCGATCGCTTCGAGGATCTCGGCGCCTCCCTTACCGATCACCGGTCTCCCGTCTATCTCAAGCCACACCTTGAACACGGGGCGGAGCTCCTGCCTCAGTTCCTTCATGCTCCTCTCACCTAGCCCTCACAGGTCGCGTTCTTATAACGCTGACCGAGGCCAAGATCAGGCTCTTGGCAGGAGCCACGCGACAACCTTCCAGCCCCCTCGAAACACGATTTAAGGGCCGGTATGTGCAGGAAAGTCCACCTGTACTCGCGACTCGTTACCAGAACCGTTACCAGGGTGGTAACACCAAGTCGGGGAAGGCGGCTAGATGACCTCTACTGAGGAGGCCTTGAAGGCCAGGTAGACTTCCAAGCCTAGGTTGAGGCCCATCTCGGCGAACGACTGCCTCGTCACCACCGCGGTCAGCTGTTGGCCTACGTCAACTGTAAGCTCGACGAGGCCATTCCTCTCCTCGACCTTCACGATCCTTCCTCTGAGAACGTTCCTTGCGCTGGACACGATCGGGGCCTTCGAGACGATTATATCCTCAGGCCTGACGAAGACTGAGACTCGGCCGGTCCTCTTCGAGGCTGCCTCAATCCGGACTCCGCCTTCGAGCGTGATGGCCGCTAGGCCCTCCTTGGATAGCGTGGCGGCGCCCTGGAAGACGTTCCGCAGCTGACCGAAGCTGGCGAGGAACCCGGAGGGCCTTCGGAAGAGCCCCCTCGCATCTCCTACCTGTACAAGGCGCCCCCCGTTCAGGATCGCGACGCGGTCGGCAAGCCTCTCAGCTTGGTCCAGCCTATGCGTCGCGAGCACAACCGTCTGGCCGTCGGCGCGGAGGCCTAGAATGATCCGCTCGATGAGGGACGCGTTGGCAGGGTCAAGGTTGGCGGTGGGCTCATCTAGGAGCAGCACCGCAGGCTTCACTGCGAGTGCCCTGGCTATTGAGACTCGCTGTTGCTCTCCGCCGGAGAGTCGCCGAGCCTTCCTCTTCTCGAAGCCTCTAAGCCCTACCTTCTCCAGAGCCTCTGAGACCTCCTCTCGAGCCTGCTCTTCCCGGATTCGCTTTACGCGTAGGCCGAAGGCTACATTCTCGTAGACGCTCGTGTTGAACATCACCGTTCTCTGGAAGACCATCGACGCGATCTGTCTCAGCCCTGCCGCGTCCTCTCTTCGGCCTTCGACGAAGACCGCTCCTGATGTCGGTGACTGAAGCCCAGCGAGGACCCTGAGAAGCGTGGTCTTCCCTGAGCCGCTTGGGCCTACGAGAGCCAAAGCCTCTCCCTTGTGGACCTCAAGGCTAACCGCCGCTAGGGCCGCGATAGACCCGTAGCACACCGAGAGGTCCTCCGTGTTGAGGAATGGGGCGGTCATGCAGCCCTCCTCAGCAGGTTCAGAGCCAGGCTGACGCCGTAGACGATGGCTACGAGTACGATGGCTAACGCGAGGCTGAAGGCGACCTCGCCCCTCGCCGTCTCTAGGGCGATAGAGGTTGTGAGCACCCTGGTCACGTAGCGTATATTTCCGCCGACCATCATGGCGATGCCGAGCTCCGCGAAGGCCCGGTTGAAAGCTGCAACGACGGCGAGGAGAACGTTGAAGGAAGCCTCACGCAGGACCGCGAGCGAGGTCTGGAGTTCAGAGGCGCCCAGCGTTCTCGCAAGGTCTCGAAGCTCCGGGTTAACGCTCTCTAGGGCTGAGGTCCCAAAGGTGACGATGATAGGCGTCACCAGTACGGCTTGGCCTATGCTGATAGCGACGGGCGTGTAGAGGAGTCCGAAGACTCCTAGGGGGCCGCTTCGCGAGAAGAGCATGTAGAGTACGAGGCCCAACGCTACGGTTGGGACGCCTATCAACGCGTTGAAGACGCCTTTAACGAAGCCCTTACCCTTGAAGCTTCTAAGACCGAGTATCATCGCGAAGGGTAGGCTCCAGAGGCAGGCCAGGAGCGTCGCCAGGCCTGAGACCTGCAGCGACCTAAGGGTGATCGAGGCTACTTCAGGGTCTCCCGTCGCGATGAGGTTGAATGCTTGGACCAGAGCTTCCCAGA
>JAWCPE010000177.1:0-4072 GCA_038870415.1 Bathyarchaeia archaeon | reverse complement strand
ATCGTGAAGGATAAACATGCCTTCAACCTCGTCGAGGAATCCCTCAGCCTCATAGGCTTCGAGGAGAAGGTGAAGCCTGACTTGAAGGTCTTCATCAAGCCCAACTTTGTCCGGGCGCCCCCGATCCTGCCGTACAAGGATGAGAAGGGCGCCTACGAGGTGAGCGTCCTCGAGGCGGACGACATCCACCCGGACATCGTGGAGGGCACCATACGGTACCTCCAGAAGCTTGGGGTACACGACATCACGATAGGCGAGGGGGCAAAGGGCTGCGAGACCACGATCCCGTATAAGGCCTACGGCATGTACGCGATGGCTGAGAAGTACAGCGTGAAGCTCGTAGACCTCAACTACGAGGACGCCGTGAAGGTGCCGATTCCGAACAAGCTATGGCTGGACTATGTCTGGGTCCCCAAGGTCATCTTGGAGTCGGACCTCATCATAAACGAGTCGCCTCTGAAAATTCACGGCTCGACGGTCGTCACGCTCTGCATAAAGAACTGGGGCCTAGGGATTCCGCCCGCAAAGTACTACGGCTGGAACATCACCGGGCATTACATCAAGGGCATCGATGCGCCCATGCCCATACACCAACTGGGGACCGGAGAGAGGATCATGGGCCAGGAGGTCTCCGTCTCGAAGGCTCTCGTCGACGTGGCCGCCGCGAAGGGCTGGCATATAAGCCTCATCGACGGCTTGACGAGCGGCTACCATAAGGGCTTCTCCGAGAGGAACCGGAGAAGATACGTGGTCGAGAGGACGAACATGGTCCTTGCGAGCGCCGATATGGTCGCGGCCGACGCCGTAGCCTCCGCTGCGATGAGCCTCGACCCGAAGAAGATCCTGCACATCAAGTGGGCTGAAGACCGAGGCTTGGGCACCTGCGACCTCTCGAAGATCGAGGTGAAAGGCGCCAGCATAGAAGAGGTAAGGATCAAAGGTTACCCGCTCTACAGCCAAAGAGAGGTCATGATAGAGTAACAGGTGACCGCGTATCATCCGCTTACAAGCCTGTCACCCACCGAGCCGCCACGCTTTTCAGCCCCTTTGACGCGTACTCATGCGACGAATGTTCATGCAAGGGAGAAAGTTAAGGAAAGCCCCTAGTCCTGATACCGTCAAGGAAAGGTCTACCGGCGCTGAGCAATTCCTAGGGAAGTTGGTCAGCGTCAAGATCGATAGGCCCCTCGGCTCGAAGCATCCCACCTGGGGCTTCACCTACGATCTTAACTATGGGTACATGCCTGGCTCAAGGTCCAGAGACGGGGAAGAGATAGACGCGTACGTCCTAGGCGTCTCAAGACCGCTACGAGGTTTCACGGGAAGATGCGTAGCCATAATCCGCCGCCTCGACGACGATGAGGATAAGCTCGTTCTAGCACCTGAAGGACAAGACTACACGGAAGAACAGATAAAAGCCTCAACAGAGTTCCAGGAGAGGTTCTTCAGGTCCGTCATAATAGAAAGAAAGACCGCGTGAGCGAATGTTCTTACAGGGGTTGATGTTCTCTTCCGCCTCGCTCATTGCCTGTCTAGGTAGGTTCCGTCCTCTGCTTCTTCAGGGAACCTGTTCACGTACCGGATCTCTATTCCTACGTTTTCTCCTATGGTCTTGCTGAGCTGCATCGCCTTTGTGGATACCGTCTCGGCCTCCTCGATCTTCTGCCTCTGTTCCTCCACAGGCGGTAGGTTCAGCCTCTTGAGCTGGTCCGAGGTCAGCCTGAACTCGACACCGTCGCTGTAGATGGCGTCTAACCTTTGCTCCAGTATCCTCACGCCGTAAGAGCTAAGGATGCAAGGCCTGCTAAGCCCGTAGTGAAGCCACAGGAGGTCCGCTATGTCCCTTGAGAAGAGGAGCTTCGTCCCCTCCGCGAGCCGCCCCACAGCCTCCTTAAGGACTCCCTCGTGAGATGAACGGACCTGGCAGAGCTCGATGAGCTGGAACATCTCCCTTACCGGGAACCTCATTCTCCACGGTAGCCTAGGCCTCGCGAAGACCGGCAGCGACTCAACAGGGATAGGCTTCACGTAAGCCATTCCAGCCAGATACTCCCGACTCCGGGAGAAAAACCTTCAGCTATCAAGGCGGGTCCACAGGTAGAGGGGCAAGGCACATATGGTATCGGAGACCGCGCGTAATCAGACGGAGCCCTTTCTCGCTTGCCAACGCTTGAGAAAGGTTCCTCAAGGTCAAGATGCCGGACGGGGGTCTTGACCTTGAGGTACCCCGGGCAGGAAAAGGGTTGAGTCGGCCCCTTGAGGCGGTAGAAGCTACCTTCTCAGCCTTCAGATAGAAGAGGATGCTACGAGCTCAACTTGCTGCTGGCATCCGCAGCTCAAGGGCTTCTTCGTCCCGGGCAGCTGTAGGAGAAGACCTCTCCTTCCTGCTCGATAGGAAGCCTAAGCTAGATTTCATCTAGACCGCGATGGGAAAACACTGTGCGCCACGAGAAGCCCGTGACGCCTCCGCTCCTGCGACTCTTTGAGCTGGCGCCCAGCTTCTTTCACAGAAAGCTGCTTCCTGCGGTAATCTGGCGGGCCCGAGGGGAGTTGAACCCCTGATCTCAGGCTCCGAAGGCTTCCACCGAGGGGACAGGTCTGTGTCCTAGTCCTAGCTGGACGACGGGCCCATTCTTATGAAGCCTTCACGGCTCTTTCTTATTTGCCTTGTGCGCTCAGCTTAACGGAGCCTCTTCGGATTTTTAAGCAGTGAGCACGTACTATCTACTATGACTATACGGCTTCAGGCTTGAAGCCATGGGGGACTGGGTTGAAGGTATCTGAAGCGATGGAGAAGGAGATCGTCGTCGTAAGCGAAGGGACCTCGGTCGCCGAGGCGGCGAAGGCCATGCGTGAGAAGCTCCAGGGCTGCGCGATCGTGCTACGCGCCCATAAGCCTGTGGGCATCCTCACCGAGCGTGACGTGACTTGGAAGGTCGCCGGGGAGGGCCGTGACCCCAACTCCGTCAAGGTGAACGAGGTCATGTCCTCACCCTTAATCACGATAGACCCTGACGCGGACATAGTCGAGGCGGCGAAGCTGATGAAGGAGCATAAGATTCGAAGAGTCGCGGTCGCGCGGCATGAGATCCTCTACGGAATCCTCACAGCCGCGCATATCGCCCGTCACCTAGAGGGCTACGTCGACGCGGAGGTCAGGAGAATCCTCAGGTACGCCTTCTTCCCCGTAAGCCATGGCTGACCACGCAGCGTTAAGCCGTGAAGCCATCGAAAAGCTCCATCTATCTAACTGGGACAGGGCTTTCTTAGAGAGAGGTTGACCGGTGAGGGTTTGTCCTGGGAAGAGGCTGTCAAGGGGTACTGTCGGCTCATCGAGGAGGAGCTGCGTTCGCGTCTCTCTTCGCTCAAACGGCAGGGGGAGGCCTACCACCCCTACATTGGAGGCCTCTACGGCAACCTTGAACAATACGTCTTCCGGAGAGGGGTGCGCCTCGCCTCCTTCACTGCCTTCCTCACGTACAAAGGGTACGGCGGCCTAGTCGACGACCGCATCGAAGCTGTCTGCGCAGGCCTCGAACTCTACAGGCACAGCATCCTAATTCACGACGACCTAGTCGATAAGGACGATGTGAGGCGGGGAGGAGCCGCCTTCCATAAGCTCGTCGCTGAACCTTACAGCGAGAGGTTAGGTGAAGGCGTAGCGGTCTTCGTAGGGAACAGTCTCTTCGCCCTAGCAGAGGAGGCGATCCTTAACTCGGGCTTCGAGGCGTCGAAGACGAAGCAAGTCGCGGGGTTCTTGGCCGACGCGTACAGGCAGGTGAACGAGAGCCAGGTTCTCGACCTGCTCTTCGAATACCGGAAGCCGTCCCTGGACGAGTGGCGGGTGATGGCCTCTAGGCGAGCGGCCTCGCTCTTCACCTTAGCTTTAAAAACGGGCGGTCTCCTCGCCGGCGCATCAGGCCTCGAGCTGGGCCTCTTGGAGGAGGCAGGCGTCCACATTGGGTACTCCTTCGATATCCAGGACGATATCATAGATACGTTCGCCTCGGAGGAGCAGTACGGTAGGGCTCCTGGCGGCGACCTGGCGCAGGGGAAGAGGCCGCTTCACGTC
>JAWCPE010000176.1:0-4081 GCA_038870415.1 Bathyarchaeia archaeon | reverse complement strand
CTAGGTGATAGAGTTGATCAATAGAGAAGAGATGCAGGAGGTCGCGCGGCGTTACAGGAGCCCCATAGGCGTCGTTCTGGGCTCCCACTCAGGCTTGGACTCCGCCGCCGGTCTACGCGATTACGGTTTTAAGAGCCTCGTCTACACGACGAAGCAGCGAGCCTCAATATATCTGCGCGAGGCCCGGGTGGGAAGGCCTAGCGAGGTGATCGACGACCTTCCTTACGCCGTGAGAAGAGACCTGATCGTAGCCGAGGATATCAAGGATGTGGTGAGGCGAAGGCGAGACGCCTGGGTCGAGGCGGTCCTCATCCTCGACAGGTACGAGGACATCTTGAAGCCTGAGAACCTCGACGGCCTCCTCGAGCTGGAAGGCATCCAGATGCCGAACAGGGCCTTCGCAACCTACGTGGGCGGCGAGGCATGCGCGAGGGTGGAGAACGATTTCCCCGTGCCCATACTGGGCTCCCGAAGATTGCTGAAGATCGAGAACCGTGAAGAGGTGGAGAAGAACTACTACTGGTACCTTGAGAAGGCGGGCATACCGCATCCGAAAGAGTTCAAGTACCGCGTTACGAAGAGGGGCCTCAGCCTCGTGGAGAAGGTTCAACAGCCTATCGTGTTGAAGGTACCCCACGCCGCCAGGCGGCTGGAGAGGGGCTTCATCTTCGCCGCAGACGGAGCCAGCCTAGAGGAAGAGGTCGCAAAAGCGGTCGAGGCAGGCCAGATACTCCAGGAAGACCTGAAGGTTGGGAGAGCCGAAGAGTACGTGCCCGGGGTGACGGCGAACTTCAACTTCTTCTACTCGCCCATAAACGCGGAGGAACCGTGGGGCGAGGTGGAGAAGTACGTCTCGAGGACGCGGTTAGCGAACGAGTTCCTCTCGATCGATGAACGGCGTGAGACGACCCATGACGGTATCCTCCGAATGATGGCTAAGGAGCAGCTCAAAGCAGACTGGAGCAAGACACCGTACCCCGTCACGTTCGAGGTTACCGCCCACAGCATGATAAGCCTCCGGGAGTCGCTGATCCGGAAGATATACCCGGTCGCGGACGCGTTCATCGACATCGCCCGAGAGGAGGAGCCCCCAGGGATGATCGGTGCCTACTGTATCCAGACGCTCATCACTTTCCAAGGACAGCCTATGGTCGAGGCGTTAAGCCAAGGTATCTACGACGCCGGAGCCGGGACGGTCTACGACTTCGTGCCGAAGACGCAGGACATCGCCGTCAGGCATGGCGGAGGAGCGAACGTCCATATGGGTATCGGCTCGCAGTACGCGAACGCGAAGTACGGCCGGCCCCTCAGCCTAGGCGGGCGCGTAGCCCTCGAGCTTAAGAGGGCTGCCCAGAAAGGTAAACTCGACAGGGTCGTCACTTAGCCTTGTAACCTCTTAGCCCATCAGCCGCCGGGGCTGAGCGGCAACCGCGGTGCAGGGGCAGGTCTCCCCTCAAGTGCTGGGCTCCAAGAAAGCCGCGTACAAGGCGTAACGCGTAGAGAGACCGTAGAGGTAAGAGGGGAGACTGGAGCTCCCTTAGAGTGCGCGGACGGGGAGACGCGTGTTCATACCGCGCTTCCTCATGCTTTACCGTGGGTTTATCCGTCTCAAAGGAGCGCTGGGCGGGCCCTGTTTCAGCCGAAGCCTAGCCCGGAGCGCCTCTGATTGAAACCTCATCTTTCGAGTTGCCGGAGGCCAGACCGTGTCAGGAGTGGCCTCTTCCTCATGCCCGTGGATCTGTTGGCGGCCTCTGTCGATGATTAGGGGTAGCCTCTCGAGTTTTCCCTTCTAGGGCGGCTCTTCGACTGTCAGCGTCTCCTGCGACCGGTGAGGGTGCCTATGATGATAATCGCACTGAGCAGTATGAGGAAGATAGGCCAGAACTCGATCCGGACACCGGTCAAGGTCGAGAGGAGCGAGGTAAGCCCGCCTAATAGGAGAAGCAGGCCGAAGAAGATACAAAATACCCAGCCGGCGCCGCTCGAGGTGCCGCCGAGGCAGACGCCCTTTCCGCGGCGGTGGGTGTAATCTCTACTCGCGCCGGTCAGAGAGGCACCGCATTGAACGCAGAGGGCGGCGTCATCCCCCCCGGGGTTCTTTGCACCACGCCGCGTACAGAAGACCATAACCCTGCCCCTCCCGAGCTGAGAGGGCTTCGCCATATGCATGTAATGTTCCTGTAGCTGTTCAAACTGTCTGAACAGTTTCTCCGACGAGGTCGCTATTGACAGCTGCGAACTCTTAATATGCTGCGAAGCTTTACGCGACGAGGTGAGCGGAGCCATGTACGATGTCCTCATCTTGGGCTCCGGCCCAGCCGGGTTGACCGCCGCCATATACGCTGCCAGGGCGAGGTTGAGGACGCTCGTCGTCGCGGGGATGGTTTGGGGCGGCCAACTGATGCTGACGACGACGGTTGAGAATTACCCCGGTTTCCCAGAGGGGGTTCAAGGCCCGGACCTTATGGACCGGATGAAGGCACAGGCGGAACGCTTCGGCGCCAAGCTCCTCTACGAGGACGCCGTACGGGTAGACTTCTCCTCGCAGCCCCTCAAGGTCTGGACGGACAGCCAGATGCTCGAAGGCCGCGCCGTCATCGTAGCCACAGGCGCCTCGCCGAAGTGGCTTGGGCTCGAATCTGAGCAGCGGCTTCGAGGCCGAGGGGTCTCCACCTGCGCTACGTGCGACGCGCCCCTCTACAAGGGGAGACGCGTCGTAGTCGTAGGCGGGGGGGATACCGCCGTGGAGGAAGCCCTCGAGCTTACGAGGTTCGCCTCAGAGGTCTCCCTTATCCATAGGCGAGACCAGCTGAGAGCCGAGAAGATTCTCCAGGAGCGGCTCTTGAACGAGGGCAAGGTCCAGCTCGTCTGGGAGACCGTCGTCCGCGAAATCCTAGGCAAGGACCGCGTCGAAGGCGTCCGTGTTCAGAACGTGAAGACGGGGGAAGAACGCACCTTAGAGTGCGACGCGGTCTTCGTCGCGATAGGACACGTCCCGAACACGGAGATGCTGAAAGGCCAAGTGGAGCTGAACGAGCAAGGCTACGTGGTTACACGTGAGGTGACGAAGACAAGCGTGGAGGGCGTCTTCGCCGCCGGCGACGTGGAAGATATGACGTACCGACAGGCGGTCTTAGCTGCAGGCCACGGATGCAGAGCCGCCCTAGATGCTATACGCTACCTAGAATCGAAGACGTGACCGACGCTTTTCGCCTGGAGGCATCGAACGCTTCCTCAGCTCAGCTTCGTCTGCAGTCGCATTGCGGCCCCTCCTGGTTTGGGTTGAACTCGGTCCGGTCGGTGGGGGCGGTCCATTTCCTGATCCATGCGTATAGGGGCATGAGGGAGTCGGCGAGTTCCTGCCCTTTCAGCGTCAGCTTGTACTCGACCCTAGGCGGGATCTCGTTGTAGGCTTTCCGTTCCACTAAGCCGTCGTTCTCCAGCTCCTTTAACCTGGCTGCGACGGTCTTCGTGCTGATATGCTTCAAGGCTCGGCTTATCTGGTTGAACCTCAGCCTCTGCTCTTCGCAGCAGAAGAGGATGAGCAGCTCCAAGGTTGCCCTCCGTCCTAGGGACTCGAGGAGGTGGACGCTTCTCTGGAACTCCTCGGTTCTCAGCCTCGCCTCGCTTTCCACCGGTTCACCAACTTTAACAATTTCCCCTGTACAGCTTAAATACTTTACAATCTACAGTGTTAGGCGAGCTGGGGCGAGTATGACCGCGACAAGCTCGTGCTGCGAGAGGTCTAAGAGCCCCAACCAGGGAGAGGGCGTCAAGGAGTACATCCGGGAGACCTACGCGGAACTTGCGAAGAGCCCGCGGGAGGGCTCCTGCTGCTTCGCCGCGAAGCGGGCAGGTTACAGCGAAGATCAACTCGCGGCCCTACCGGAGTCTGCGCGAGCCATCGCGGCGGGCTGCGGCAACCCCACCGCCCTCGCCGGGTTGAAGCCGGGCGAGGTCGTCCTAGACTTAGGCTCAGGCGGCGGCATCGACGTGCTCCTAGCCGCGAAGCTCGTCGGCCCGGAGGGCAGAGCCATCGGCGTGGATATAACCCCGGAGATGGTTGCGAAGGCCCGGGAGA
>JAWCPE010000175.1:0-4168 GCA_038870415.1 Bathyarchaeia archaeon | reverse complement strand
AGCATGGGATTCCACGCGAGGCCCTAACCGACCGGGGAAGCCAGTTTTACGCCAACGCCGGCCTGAGGAAGGCAGCGGGCGTAACCCTGTTCCAAGCCTTCCTCTCCAAGAACCGCGTCGAGCACATCGTAGGCCGCGTCAACCATCCCCAGACGCGCGGGAAGGTGGAACGCCTCTACAGAACCCTGCGGGATAAGGCACACCTCTTCACCTCCATAGAGGAGTGCGTCAGGTGGTACAACGAGCTGAAACCCCACCTCAGCCTCGACTTCGAGAGGGCCGAAACCCCCATCGAAGCCCACGCCAGAAAGCTTCCCAAAAGGTGAGAACCTATCAAGGAGAGGCAGAAGAACGGGCGAAATGATTCCAGGATACTACAACGTCCTGGCGACGGGCAAAGCCTTTAAGCGGTCTGATTCACCTTGACGAGGAATGGATAGCCGCGAGAGAGTTACCCGAGCTGTGGAGCTTGAGGGCCCCGACCGCGTGCCGGTCGACTGGCCTTGGAAGCCTGAAGAAAGCGACGTTGTCAGCGTCTCGTTCAGACAGCAGTACCAGAAGGTCTCGGGGTTCGGTGAGACGGTTGAGGACGAGTGGGGCTGCCTCTGGACGCGGCCACTCCCCCTCGAGACGATGGGAGAGGTGAGAGGCCATCCGCTCGAAGAGTGGAGCCAACTCGAGATCTACAGGTTTCCAGACCCACATGCTCCGCGACGGTTCATGGGACTCAAAGCCCTAGTGGACGAGTACCACAGCCCAGGCAGGTACGGCGGCAAGTATGTGCTCGGACATCTAGGCCACGGGATCTTCGAGCGGCTCCACTTCCTGCACGGTTTCACGAACGTGGCCCGAGACCTCTACGCAGACAGGCATCGGCTTGGAGAGCTCGACGACAGGATTCTAGGCTTCTTCATCGGCCTGGTGGAGGAGTACGAGAAGCTGGGCGTGGACGCGGTAGCGTTCGCCGACGACTGGGGCGCGCAGAACGGGCTTATGGTGAGGCCGCAGCTTTGGCGCGAGTTCTTCAAGCCGCGATACGCTGAGCTGTTCAGGTCGGCGCGTGAACGCGGGCTTCACGTTTGGATGCACAGCTGCGGTTACATCTACGACATCATAGGCGATCTGGTCGAGATAGGCGTGGATGTCCTCATGCTCGATCAGCCTGAGCTGCTCGGCGTCGAGAGGCTGGGCGAGAGCTTCGGTGGAAAGGTCTGTTTCAGGTGCCCCGTGGATATTCAACGGACGATGGCGAAGGGTGACTTGGACGCCATATCTGCAGCTGCGGCGAAGCTCATCTGGCATCTAGGCAACTTTCAGGGTGGCTTCGTCGCAGGCACTTACGGAGACCCAGCCAGGAATGTGCTCAGGTTTATACCTGAAGGCTTCGACAGGGCTTGGAGAGCGTTCAGACGCTACGGGAAGTACCCTCTTACTCCTCCAGACCGGCGCGGGAGAAAGACCTAAGCCTCATTGAGCTGGCGGGTAAATGAAGGGGCGCGTCGCAGGCTTCATCTTCGGGTTCTTCGCCATCGCCGCGGCCTATTGGCTGATCATGACCTTCATCAACAACCCTGAGGCCCAATTGCTGCCCTACTACACTTTCAGGACGCTTCTGAGGATCATTGTTGCGCTTGGGATCTCCTTGCTTTGGGGCATAACCTTTGGCATATTAGCAGCGACGAACAGGGTTGCCTCGATGATCCTGACGCCCTTCATAGATCTACTGCAATCCATTCCCATACTGGGTTACTTCCCAGCCGTCGTAATATTCTTCATATCTCTCTTTCAGAAAAGTGAGCTATCGATCGAGCTCTCAGCGATACTGTTGCTGTTCACATCTATGGCTTGGGCGATATTCTTCGGCGTGCTCGGCGCGGTGAGGGGAATCCCAACCAATGTGGTCGAGTCAGCCCGATGCTTCAACATCAGGGGCTTCAGGTACATCAGACACGTAGTTCTACCTGCGGTGGTGCCTGCCATCGTCGCCGGCGCCACCCTCGCGTGGTGTGACGGCTGGTTCTTCATGATCGCGGCTGAGTACATACAGTACGCGGGCATGATCTACTTCGTTCCAGGGCTGGGCTCCTATCTTGCTAAGGCGTCTTACGTTTACAACGACCTCACACTCGCAGTTGTTCTCCTCGTCTTGATCACGGCGATTGTGGTCTACATCAACTCTCTGACGTGGCACACCCTTATGGAGCGAGCGACCTCGGGCACCTACAAGCCCGTCCTCAAGATAGACCTCTCCGGCGTCGGCCAGCTTGGCGTCATGAGAGCCATCGGGATGAGAAGGTGGCTACACGTAGGTGACCGATTTCACTGGCCGCGTTCCCTCATAATAGCTTCTCAGAGACTTAGAAGATATACGCGGTTGGAAGCCGCTATCGCTCTAACCCTGACGATTCTCGTAGTTCTCGTCGGCCTCTACCCAGTGGCTCATCAGATCCCGAGCCTTACGACCATACGGGAGGCGTTCTCCAGCCCTCCGGCGGAGGACCTTCCTAAGCTTCCCCTCTTCATCCCTGAACGATGAGCCGGCTAACCATTGCCTACATCATCTCCCTCGTCCTCGCTCTGGTAATGGGCATGCTGGCTGCAGAGCATAAGAGGTTTGCAGCCGTCTTCTACCCGCTCTTCGACATCGGACAGGCAGTTCCCATACTTGCTCTCTTCCCGATCCTTTTCGGAACGTTAAGCCCCATCTTCGGAGCCTCCGCGGGGCTGGAGATCACGGCCATAACGATGCTCATTCTGGACATGATCTGGTACATGTTCCTCAACGTGGTAAGCGCGATAAGGAACATCCCCAGCGAGATAAGAGAGGTCAGCCGGCTCTTCGGCTTCAAAGGCCTGAGAAGAGTCGTTCACGTAGTCATCCCATCCATCCTGCCAGCAATAGTCACGGGGAGCATCCTCTCTTGGGGCACGGGTTGGAACACGATAATCTTCGCGGAGTACATGCCCTACAAGTCCGAACAGACCGGCGGCCCCCTCTCCATCCCTGGGTTAGGCTCGTACCTTGACGAGGCCGGCTACACGCACGGCAACACGATACTCCTGATATTTCTACTAGGCATCATTGCGGCGATAGTCATCCTCATGGAGATGCTTGTCTGGAGGAGGCTTCTCCGAAAGTTCGAGAAATACCGAGTTGAGGTCTAGACCATGCCGCTTCTAGAGGTCAGGAACATAACCAAGTACTACCTCCACAACAGGTCGAGGATGCACGTGCTCGACAACGTAAGCCTCAGCGTCGACAAGGACGAGTTCATCTGCATAGTCGGCCCCTCAGGATGTGGGAAATCTACGCTGCTGAGGATTATCGCCGCCATTGAGCACGCCGATTCCGGCACAGTCCTCTTCCGAGGCCTTCCTCACACAGCGCCCAGGCCGGAGATAACGATGGTCTTCCAGCTCTTCGGTCTACTTCCGTGGAAGACAGCTATAGAGAATGTTGAGCTGCCATTGCAGGCGCTAGGCATAGATAGAGAGTCGGCCAAGGAGACGGCGAGAGTTCATCTGAAGATGGTTGGCCTAGAGGGCTTCGAGGATACTTACCCCCACGACCTCTCAGGCGGCATGAAACAGAGGGTGGGCATCGCGAGAGCGCTGGCTCTACGCCCTCAAGTTCTGTTGATGGATGAGCCCTTCTCTTCCCTGGACGAGTTAACCGCGAAGAGCCTCCGCGCGCTGGTCCTAGACATCTGGAGGAACCCGGAGCTGCCTACGAACAGTTTCATCATGGTAAGCCACAACGTAGAAGAGGCCGTCTTCATGGCCGACCGGGTCATAGTCATGTCACCCAGACCGGGGAAGGCGATGGGAGAAGTCAAAGTGGACATCCCACGACCACGCGCTAGATACCTCAGAGATAAGAAATACTTCAGCCACATCGATGAAGTCGTAAACCTCCTAGAGAGAAGCGATGAGACAGCCTACACAGCAGCTAGTCGCCGCGGAGAGGTGTGATTAGCTTAGCGCAACCCGATGCACGTTATTTCTTGGACATACCCTCCTTTCTCTCGGATAACAGAGAACACGTTAGGAAAACCCATAAGCCAAAACTCGGCTCCTTTAACTTAAGGGATTTGGGTTGGGAGGTCCTTGCTCACGCATGATGCGGCTTGCCGGGCTCATCATGCGTGAGAGGGCCCTCCCTCCGGCT
>JAWCPE010000174.1:0-4195 GCA_038870415.1 Bathyarchaeia archaeon | reverse complement strand
GAGGCCCTGAAGATGGGGCTGCTCGGCGTTGGGAAGCCCCGCCAAGCGACCTACGATCGGATAGGCGAGATGCTCCTCCTACCGTGCGGGAACAGGATGTTCGTCTACCCCTACACGAAGGAGGAGACCGAGTTCAAGGTTAAGGGCTTCCACGGCGGCCTCACAGAAGAGGAGATGCTTGTACCCCTTCTATACGCGAAGCTCTAAAACCCTAGCGAGAGGGCAGTGCGGCCTCTCCGCTGCGGCGTTTTTCCCGTGAGACGGTATTACCTTTCGACCACCGCTGGTCTCGTTTCGCGTCTCGCTTGATGAAGGACATAGTATCTCTCGCGAAGGAGGGGGCCGACCTGCTCAGCGTTAGGGACGTGATGATAGCCAGCATAGGGGAAGGCGCCAACTTTCTGCGATTTCTTCGGGACGTAGAAGCGCCTGTTTATCGCCGTCAGCAATACGAGCAGCACGCGTGCACGCGGGAGAACGGATGATGACGAAGAGGAGCTTCGCAAGGTCTAGCAGCAACGTGAGAGTGTGTGAGAGAGGCTTGAGGAGGAGGGGGAGTGAGGGCCCTCCTACAGGGCCAGCAGTTGTTCCAAGCGATGGCGGATAGGAGCAGATGTCTCAGGATCAGGTCCGGGAGAGATGTCATAGCTTCCCCGTCGGGTACCTCCGCGCCGTTTCGCTCATCGAGGTCATCAAAAACAGGCGAGGAGGATCCTTCGGCGCGGTGCAGATCGCCTACCAGACGCTTCAGGTTCTTCGGGGACGGGGTGAGGATATGCCTGGAGATCACCTTCATGGCAGCCAATTCGGGCCTCTCGCCTCTAGACTACGGCTGCACAGCGATCGGTAGGCCCCTCCCAGAGCTGCCCCCACGCGGCGATGGTGCTGCGCCCCGCCCAGGACGAACAAGATGTTCAAGCGCTTGAGGGCGAAGGGCTTGGTCCTAGGCCGGAAGGGCTGCTGTTTCAACAACGGCCCAGTACAGGTTCGGATAGCACCAACAACCACGGGTACGCCTCACCGTCGAGACGAGACTTTAGGGTCCTAGCCTCGCTATCGCAGGCTACAGATGAAACGCGAATCGGCAGTCGGGCGCTCCGGCCATGAGTGATCGTAGGAGTTCAACCTCTACTGGTCTTTCGAATACGGCCTCCAGGGCTTCTTCACGATTCCCTCGAGCAATGGCAGAAGGTGGACGAGGTCGTTTCATTGGCGGGTAGGTCTCTTTTAAGGCTGCAGTAGGCGCCTCAGCTCGTGAGCGGCGAGTGGCCTGTAGGTCTGATATAGCGCGGGTATGCGTAACAAGGTTCAAAGCCCGGAACGGAAATAAGCAACGCGTGGAATACCGCTGCGTATCTCAGAGCCCTACGCGAAGCCGCTAGGCTCTTCAGGGCTCTAAGCCTCCCTAGCTGGTATACGGGAGATGCCCAGTGGTTTACGGTCTAGTAGGCCTGGCCTCTAGCAGGTTGCTTATGGTTCTCCCGCTAGGGTTCAGGTATGGGTGTTTGCCGATCTTGAACGGTTTGCCCTCTCGAAGCCTGCTCCTGATGTCGTCCACCGCCCGGAGCGAGAACGAGGTGATGCGGTTCAACGCGAGTTTCGCGAAGGCTCTCTCTGCGAAGTTGTACCTTAACCCCTCTGAGAGGTCGCGGAAGAGGTTAGGCCAGAGCCGCAGGTTGATCTCCCAGCATCGTAGGAGGAGTTCGAAGTGCTCCGGGAGCATCTTCTCCTCCGTGAAGCTGTCCGCCTGGGATAGGTGACCGAGGGGGATGAAGAAGAGCGGGTAGAACATCGCCCAGTAGCCTTTCAGGTCGTCTATCAGCTCTATGGTCTTCGCTACGTCGTCAGGGGTCTCGCCTGGTAGGCCCATGATCAACGTGGAGCACGGGAGCCAGTAAGCGTCGTTAGAGACCCCTGTAGCCTGCTCCACTACCTCAGGCCACTCCTCAGGCTTGAAGGGCTTACACTTGCCCGCCATATGCTTCTCGACGAGCCTCGGGCTTCCAGTCTCCAACCCGACCTGGTAGCTTCTCCAGTTCCCCTTGCCCAAGTTCATCGTCTCGCTGAGGCCCCGCAGCATCGCCGGCGCGCAGAGGACGGAGGCGAAGGCTCCGTGGCTTACGTACACTCTTCTCACGCCTTCCACGTTGCAGACTGCTCTGAAGAGCTCCTCCACCGCCTCAGGGTCGGGGCGAACCCCGTTCGCCCTGTAACGGAAGATGTCCTCAGCGTGCAAGGTGACGTGGCTGAGGCCCGACCGAACGTTGACCTTGACCTCTTTTAAGATGTCTGGTATGCTTCGGCATTTCAACCGCGTAAGCGTCGGGTTACAGAAGTCGCATCCTCTACCGCAGCCTCGGGCCACCTCGACTAGGCCGTGGATCGTCGGCGCCACGATGTTCGCCATATCCTCCAGCGCTACAGGCGTTCCCTGGACTACGCGTGGGAGGGGCTTCCCATCCACGGCATCCTTGAAGAGCGGCCCGACGACGTTCTCAGCCTCTCCGAGAACCGTGGTATCGATGCCGAACTCCCTTTGAACGCGTTCGTCGACGAGCTGCCAGGCCCCGGGGCCGCCGACGATAACCCTCAGGCCGTCACGGCGCGGGATCCGTTTCTCCATCAGCTCGCGGAACTTGTAGGCGTTATAGGACCCCTCTCCGCCTAGAAGACGCGTGTAGGTGGACGTTACAGGCCCGATGCCAAGCGGGTCGAACTCGGTTATGCCTATGACCCGCGTCTCGCTTCCTACGGCTTTATGCAGGTAGTCTGGATGGGCGACGGCGACCTCTTCGCGGCTGAAACCAGACGCGAGCAGCTTCGCCTCGATCCTCCGTAGGCCTGCCGGTGCGCGGAGGGGGGCGCCGCTCCGTTTATCTACCGGCACGGAGGGGCAGAGGAAGTGGAAGTAGAGCCAGTCTTCAGCGGGTATGAGGCCCCTCGGGGCGGTCGCGAAGAAACCGAAGAAGATGTTGCCTGCGTACTCGCTCATGAGCGTCCGGTCTGCCGTGAGGACGACCCTAGCGGCTCCCGACGCTGACGCCCCCTTACGCAAGTAGGCTCGAATATTCTAAAAAGCAACATATTAACATTTCAGAAATGGTAATCAACCGCCTTCAAGAGCCCCATGGCAGCGAGAAGAGGCGTAGGCTTCCAAGACGCGGCAAATCAGCGCATCTCTCAGACGTGTTGCAGGCTCAGGTTAAGGAGGCGAGTATAGCCTTGCCCAGCACGGTGGAGAGGAAGAGGAGATCAGAGGCCCCCCTCATCGAGGCCTTAGTAAGCCTGCTCAGCAGTGGCCGCAGGACTCTAGACTGGAAAGCTGTGTCGCCATACCTCTCGATCGCCTCGACTGTACCTTCTTCCTCAGCGATGAGTTGGAAGATCCTGTCGAGGTCCCCGTCGCTCAGACGGTTCAAGACCTTCCTGGCAAGGTAGGTGAACCTCAACTCTGCTCCTATGAGGCTTCTCCAACCGGTCTCGTACCTCCGGAGGAAGCCACGGTCGAAGCGGCCCGCGTTTAAAGCCTCAATCGCGGTTCTCCCAGCCAACTCGCCTGCTCTGAGCGCGAAGTAGACGCCGCCGCCGCTCGTCGCCTTGACGTGGCCCGCGGAGTCCCCGATGACCATAAGCCCATCGGCGAAGGAGCAGCCGATAGGCCCCGCCGGGTTCCTGCCCCCGGAGACCGCTTCGACCTTCCCATCCTTGAGCTTCTGGGAGGCAGCCGGGTGGCGTTCCACGAACCTTCTGAGAAGCCAGTGCAGGGAGGCTCCCGGGGGCTCCGCTCGGGCGCAGAGGCCGACCCGGGCTCGGTCTTCGCCGGTGGGCACGATCCAGGCGAAGAACCCTGGTGCGAGTTGTCTCCCGAAGTATAGCTCGACGCAGTCAAGCGCGTGGGGAGAGACGTTAGACATCTCGTACTGCAGCCCCACGAGGGGCTTGTCCGTAGCCGTTAAGCCGAACGCTTCGAGCAGCGTGGGCTTCGCGCCTTCCGCGTCGATCACCAGCCTAGCTCTGAACTCTTTGGTTTCACCCCTTACTCTGGCTCTCAGGTTTAGATAGCCGTCAGGATGCCTCTGAGCATCGTAGGCTTTCGCTTCAAGCGTTAGCTCGGCGCCGGCGGAGGCCGCTCTTTCGGCTAGCCTCTGGTCGAGGAGGGCCCTATTGATGATGTGGGAATCTACCTCTCTTCTCC
>JAWCPE010000173.1:0-4228 GCA_038870415.1 Bathyarchaeia archaeon | reverse complement strand
TCAGGTACCGCATGGCAGTGAAGGCTTCACCATCCGGCTAGAGGGGCCCGGAATTCCCAGGCATGCTGGGACTCATAAGGGAAGTGGCGACATGAGCTAAAGTTCACAGCACGAGGGAGTCTGCCAAAGGCTTTAACGCTGAACGAGATGTGACGGTTCACATCGTTACTCGCTCAGGAGGTTGGTTGGCTGAGAGGCGTAGTTCTGCTCGGCGATAGGCAGCTTGAGCTAAGGGAGTTTCCGGACCCTGAGCCAAAGCCGCATGAGGTAGTGGTCCGGATGAGGGCTGCGACTATCTGCGGCAGTAATATGCACAGGTACAGGTGGAGCAGAGAGGCGCTCCGGAAGTGGAGAGAACAAGTAGGCCGGGAGCTGATCGAGGGGCATGAAGCCGGCGGCGTCGTAGAGAAGGTGGGCGAGGCGGTTGAGAACGTCAAGGTGGGGGACAGGGTCTCCGTCTTCCACATCTTCGGCTGCGGCCACTGCGAAATGTGCCGGAAAGGCTACCCCATGTACTGCGTAACCCCTAGCGCGGCAGGGGTCCTAAATGTGACCACCGACGGAGCCATGGCTGATTACCTCCGTGTGCCCTCGTGGCCCTGCCTCCGGCTGCCGGGCGAGCTGAGCTTCATCGACGGGGCGGTGCTCAGCTGCGCCGGGTTGACTGCTTACCAGATCTTGACGAAGCTGGATTTGACGGCGAGGGACACCATCGCCGTGTATGGGCTTGGCCCCGTTGGGGAATGCGCCGTCCTCATCGCGAAAGCCATAGGAGCGAGGGTCATAGGTGTAGATGTCGTTCCTGAACGCATCGTGCTCGCGGAGAAGCTGGGCGTTGACGAGCCGGTTAACGCGGCTCAGATGGACCCGGTGGAGAGGATTCGCAGCGTCACAGCTAGGAAGCGAGGAGCAGATGCGGCCATAGACACGACGGGGAACCCGGAGGCGACGAGGAACGCGCTGAGGTCGGTCAAGCCGCTCGGGAAGGTCGGGATAGTAGGCGTAGGCGCCGGCATGGACCAGCCTGTCCTGCCTGCTGGCATGATTATGGGGAATGGGATCTGGGTTACGGGCACCCGGGTGAGCAACATCAACCTCTATTTTGACCTAGTCAACTTCATGTTGGACCGTAAGCTATCGTTCGACAGGATCGTCACTCACAGGTTTCCCCTAGAGAAGGCTGAGGAAGCCTTCAGGCTCTTCGACACCCTCACGACGGGGAAGGTCGCCTTCACATGGTGACTGCTCTCTGAAACGAGTTGGTATGAGGGCCCTACTTATCTGCAGCTGAGGATTACGCGACGACTGAGGTTGGGCACGTGAAGGTTATCATCTGGGGGAGGCGACCTCTCGGAGGACTAACCGAGGTGAACCTACCAGATAGGGGCGGTCGGCATCGACGTAGGCTATACTGAGGCCCTACCGGGGATGCGCGAACAAGGCTACCCGGACCTAGACAAGCCGCGGGGCTAACGCGAAGAGTGCGAAGACGGCGCTCGCATACTCGGTCGGGTATATCGAGGCGCCTCTCGCCGCCCTTGAAGCCCTTCCCTGACACTTAAGGGACGAGCTCACTCGCCGATAGTGAGGAGAGGACGGGAAGCCGTTGATACAGAGGCCTCTGAGAGGCTGTCTCCAAGCCAGTTATGAGTGTTTCCCCTGAAAGGGATGGTTAAGCCTATATCATGAAGCCTGTAGGCGCCTCTCTCGGTGCCTCTCTTGCGGAAAGTCGGAACTTCGATTGTGGGGTGCGGCGGCATAGCGAGGGTTCACGCGAAAGCCCTATCGCAGCTGGAAGAGTCGCAGCTCATCGCGGTCTGCGACGTGATCGAGGAACGCGCGAGGGCCTTCGCCCAGACCTATGGGGCTAAGAGATGGTACACGGATTACCGGATGCTCATCGCAGACCCCGAGGTCGAGGCTGTAAACGTCTGTACGCCCCACCCTCTGCATGCGGCGCCCGTGGTCGCGGCGGCGGAGGCGGGGAAGCACGCGATCACGGAGAAACCTATGGCGGCGAACCTGAAGCAGGCCGATGCGATGATCTCAGCCGCGCGGCGGGCGGGCGTGAAGCTAGGCGTCATCTTCCAGCGCCGGTGGTACGACGCGGCGCGGCGGATGAAGCAGGCGATAGAGGAGGGCAAGATAGGTACGCCCATCCTGGGGGAGGTCTCCTGCCGTTTCAGCCGGGAGAAGGCCTACTATGACCGGGACCCTTGGCGTGGCAAGTGGTCGACGGAGGGCGGGGGCGTCTACATGAACCAGATCGTGCACGAGATCGACTTACTCCAGTGGTTTATGAGCAGCCCCGTGGACTCCCTAACCGCATTCACGGCGAACCTGACGCATCCCTACATCGAGGTGGAGGACAACGCCGTAACAGCTCTTCGCTTCAAGAGCGGGGGCCTAGCCGTAATCTCGGCCACGGTCTCAGCCTACCCGCCCGACGAGGACAGGATCACCGTGACGGGCTCCAACGGCCCTATACTTGGCATCAGGGGGCTAGACCCCTTCTGGACGGAGCCCTGGACGATCAGGGGCGAGGAGAAGCAGGCTGAGGAGTGGCGTAAAGCCCAGCTGGCCGTCCGGGACCGACCGGACTTCTGGGGCGAACAGCATAAGGCTCAGGTCCAAGATTGGCTTCAGGCAATCCTTGAGGACCGGGAGCCCGCCGTGACGGGTGAGGAAGGCCGGAAAGCCTTAGAGATAATCGTCGCCAGCTACATCTCATCGGCGCAGGGGAAGACCGTCAAGTTCCCCGTCCGGGAAGACCATCCCTACCACACGGCTGGACCTTAGCACTTGTGATCGAGGGCATAAACTCGCTGGGAGCGCGGTCAGAGGTAGAGGGATGCTATTAACGTCTAGCGGTCGGTCTCATCGCTTGGAGCGCCGCTGGTCTTGATACAGTACACGCTTCTCAGCAGGATGAGTATGAAGGCCTCGGTTCTAGACGCCGGCAGCAACGCGTTAACACAGTATTCGAATTATAGCCAGGCGGAGGCTGGCTTCATCTAGAACTACGCCTTGGATCGCGGGGTTGACTTCATCGCGACGAGCGCCGCGTATAAGGTGGTAAGTCGAAGATCGCCGAAGCGGTCGCAGAGCGTAAGAAGGAGTTCCGCCTAGCGACGACAGAGCACAGGAGCGCGAAGTACGCCAAGCAGGACGTCGAGAACAGCCTCAAGACGGACCGCATAGACCTATACCAGGTCGGCGGCGTTGGGAACCAACGCGCCGTAGAGTTGTCCCTCGCCTCGGACGGAGCGATGGAGGCGCCCTAGGAGGCGAAGAGGAGGTTGCATAGGCGCGGTAGGCATCACAGGCCACGTGCCTGACGTGTTCGCGAACGCGGTTAGAGCCGGGCTGTTCGACGCCGTCTTCTTCATCCTCAACATAGCGAGCCTCTACGCGTTGAGGGGAGCTGGATCCCTCTCGTGAAATGCGTGAACGTAGGCATGATGATGCGCCCCCTAGGGCATGGAGCCCTAGCTCAGCCTGAAAGGGTCTCCGCCTCGCTCTCTGCACAGGCGTGGGCGCTTTCACGTGCGACATGTACTCTAACTCTAGGGAGAAGCTCGAGTGGGCCCTCGCCTTCACCGAGCCGCCTGTCCCGGAAGAGGAGTAGCGCCGCTTGTTCGCGGAGGCCGAGAGTCTCCCCAGAGAGGCTGCCGGTTATGTAACCTCTGTGAGCTGTGCTCCAAGGGGATCGCTGTATCCTATCTCATGGAAGAAGAGGTTTCAGTCAGAGCCTTTCTCGCTAGGCTTAGGCTGATTCAGGGCCCGCCCGCCGCTCCTTTAAGGCGGATAAGCCCAGGTGAAGCATGGTGAAACGCGTTGATGACCTACGGTAACACTGCGGTGGTCTCAGGACCTAAACGGTTATAGCGGGCTACCCTGATGGTAAAGCCCTTTACCGTTAGGTGGCCTGTGCCTTATTGTCGCCTCGTGAGCGTTTCATCCGGGCTGTCTGCCATGAGGAGCCGGATAGGGTGCCTATCTTCGAGTCTCTCGGCGTGGAGTCTCCCACCGCGGACCTCGTCCTCGGCAGGGCGAGTATCCTAGGCTCGGCGGAGCGAAGGCTTACACTCGAGCTGGAAGGAAGATACGATGAACTACGCGAAGGCGTAGTCAGAGACGCCTTCGACCTGACGGTGCGGCTCAGGTTTGATGCGGCTAACATCGTGCTTCCACCCTACTTGAATCCGCCTCCGCCTCAATCCCGGCC
>JAWCPE010000172.1:0-4251 GCA_038870415.1 Bathyarchaeia archaeon | reverse complement strand
TGTAGTACCCCTAGGAGCGGCTTAGGGCTGAGAAGGGCTTTCCTCACCGCTTCTCTGAAAGCTGAGGAGAAGAGCTCCATAGGGCCTACCTCGTCGATGACGACGAGGCAGACCTCTCTCCGCGTGACCGCCTCCTCGATCGCCTTGACGCCTACACTGTCCAGGTCGGCTAGGTTGACCCTGTACTTTCCAACCACCGGTCCTGAGGGATTCCTCACGTGGCTAAGCCAGCCCGTCCGGCCCGTCTGGACGTCGAGGAGCTCGAAGCCTACCCGTAAGCCGCCCTCCCGGGCCTCGCGCGAGATCATCCCGCCAGGCTTCAGGCCGCGCTGCTCAAGGGCTTTCACAGTCTTCAGCAGAACGGTCGTCTTGCCTACACCCGGCATCCCCGTGAGGAAGACCGCCCTAGCCAAGGCTTTCCGATGCTCCAGGTATTCGGAGCGGCTACAGTCCAAGCCTCTCTAAGTTGTTGAGGAGCTGCTCCAGCTCGCTTAGGGTTGGGCTGCCTCGGGTCTCAAGCCTCGTCGCCTTGTAGGCGCCTGCCGCGTTTGCGCGTCGTAGCGCTTCGAGGTCGCCGTAGCCTTGGGCCTTCGAGGCGGCGAAGGCGCCTATGAAGGCGTCCCCGCAGCCGACCGTGTTCACGACATTCATTCCCATCCTCTCCAGCGGCACGGCTGGGAGGCTTCGGACCTGTCTGCCCGCGTCTGAGACGAGCGAGGAGCCTTCTCCGCCGCGTTTCACCAACGCCTTGACTCCTCGGTTTACCCGGCTCAGGGCCTCACCGATCCGTCTCGGCTCGTAGGTTCCTAGGAACCGCTTGAACTCTAACGCGTTCAGGATGAAGTAGTCGGTACGAGCTAGTCCCTCCGCGAGTTCTGAAAGGCCGAGTTCAGCGAGGACGCCGGGGTCCCAGACCGTCTCGGCGCCCGCCGTCTTCCCCAGTTCTAGGAGGCGTACCGCCACAGGCAACGGTGGGTCTGTGACCGCGATCACCTTCGCGCCGCCTATGAGCCTAGCCCGAGCTGGCTCTATGAGGTCTTCTGGCGTTAGCTCTCGGTTCGCGCCGAAGAAGGTGTGGATGCAGTTCCGCCCCTGCTCATCGATCGTGATATAGGCCTGACCTGACTCGACGCCCTCTACGAGCTTGAGCCCCTCCGTCCTGATGCCTTCCGCCTCTAGGACCTTGACCTGTTCGCGGCCGACCTCGTCCTTTCCCAGGGCGCCTATGAATGCGGTCTCCCCGCGTGGCAGGAGACGGGCTGCCGCGACGGCCACGTTTGCCGCCGTGCCCCCGGGAACACGTGTGATCCGTCTGACCGGGACCTCCTCGCCGACGGCGGGAAAACGTTCGAGGAAGAGGTTGATATCCCAGTTGATCGCCCCAGAGACGACCACAGAGACCATTCAGCTACCCGCCCGCTGTATCAGTGCAGCCCTAAGATAAGATGAGATGTGTTCAATATAGGGATGACTCGTCCCATGGCTAGCTTCTCCAAGGGATGGTCTCGTGGCAAGCGAAGCAAAGGCCTTACCCATCAGTTTAGCGTAAGTAAATAAGTAAGGATAGCTTTGTACTGCTCGGGGCCTCCAAGCCTTATTCTGTTTGCGCATCCCCTTTACCCTCTTAAGAGCCTCGTCCACGTTAAAGCGAGGCGAGGGTACGCGATAAGACCGCCCTTGTTCTGCCGACGCAGCTAGTTGGCTCAGTACGACCCAGCTGAAGGCCCTCCACGGCTGGAACCCTGACTGAGAGACCTGCTTGGCTCCGCAGCTTGAGTCTTACGCTAGATGCCGTGATAGGCTCTATCTCCTTCAATCCAGAGGGGGGAGTGCATTAGAGCAGATACGGTTTGGCAATCCAGCTAGCTTGGCCTTCGGCTCCTAAGGTAGGTGGGGATTGGGACGTCCCAGTAGCCGGTCGTTAACCCTTCAGAGCGGGGGTGTTCGAAGGCGGTCATTATCTCCAGCACGGAGGTTTTCCTTGAGTCGAAGGCTTCCCTGACCGCGTCCTTCACCTCTGTGGGTTTCTCAACCCTTGAGGCGTGGCAGCCGTAGGCCTCTGCGAGCTTCACGAAGTCGGGGTTGTACCTTTCCCCGGTGGTCTTCAGCCTGAACTCGGTCGCGTAGACGCGTTCCTTGCCGTAGACGTCTATCTGCAGGTCGCGGATGCTCAGCCAGCCGTAGTTGTTCAATACGCAGCAGACGATCGGCACGTTGTACTGTACGGCGGTGGCAAGCTCCTTGGAGCACATCTGGAAGTCCCCGTCGCCGCAGACCACCGCGACCATACGGCTGGGGAGGGCGAGCTTGACGCCTATCGCGGCTGGGAGGGACCAGCCCATCGTGGAGAAGCCCCCGGAGCTAACGTGCGTACGAGGCTCATAGACCGGGAACTCCTGGAAGAGCTGAACCTGCGCGTGACCCGCGGCGCCGACTACGACAGCGTCTCTAGGCAGGAACGCGCGGAGCTCCTTCAGGAAGCGTGAGGTCGTCATCGGCGAGGCCTCAGAGGCCTGAAGCCTCTCCACGGCTTTGAGCCACTCCGCCCTCAGGCGTTGAAGCTCCCTAAAGTAGGCGGTCTCACGGTAGGGTCGCCTCTGCGCAACCGCGGCTACGGCGTTGAGAAGCTCGTCTAGAACCGCGCCTGCGTCCCCGACGATGCCCACCGTGACAGGATAGTTCTTACCCAGCTCGTAGGGGTCGATGTCCACATGGATGAGCTTCGTGGGAGGAATCCTGAAGGAGGCGTTCGGGCGGTACGAGCTCGTCGAGAGGTCTGCGAACCGGCAGCCCACCGCGAGGAGTACGTCCGCCTCTCGGGCTAACTCGTTACCTACGGTTGAGCCCTTCGACCCGGCGTAGAAGGCGCAGAGAGGATGATCCTCAGGAATCGCGCCTTTGCCCATAAGCGTCGTTATGACCGGAGCGCCTAGGAACTCAGCGAGAGCCACGAGGGCCCCGCTAGCGCCAGAGACGATGACGCCGCCTCCCACGAGGATAAGCGGCCTCTCAGCCTTGACTAGGAGCTTCGCCGCCTCCGCGACGGCTTGACTGTCACCTCTCAACCGAACAGCGTGAAGAGGCCTGCTCGGCTGGGGGGTCTCAACCTCGGCGGACTCTGCTTGGACATCCATAGGCATGGCGATGTGGACGGGGCCGGGTCTTCCTGAGACCGCGGTCCTGAAGGCCTGCTCTATCACCTTCGCGACTTGGTCCACGCGTGTGAGGAGCCAGCTCCGCTTCGTTATAGGCCTCATGACGCTCTGGAAGTCGGCCCAGTGATGACGCTCGACCTCCTGTAGGACCCCTGTACCGAACATGTATGTATGCGTCTCCCCCGTGACGAGGACGAGAGCGGTTGAGTCGACGAAGGCCGTCGCGACGCCGATGACGGTGTTCGCTGCGCCCGGCCCGATCGAGGTGAATGCTAGGAGAGGCTTCCCTGAGGCTCTGTAGTAGCCGTCTGCGAGGTGACACGCAGACTGCTCGTGACGAACCTGGATGACCCCGAGGCTATCGGCGCGCTCCTTGAACGCATCTACCAGCCCAACGCAGCCGTGTCCGGGGATCCCCACCGCGTAGGGGACCCCCTCCCTCACCAGGTACTCCGCGACCACCTGGCCGCCTGTGAGAAGAACCAGAGAAGACCACCTTCACGGCCAGGTCTACGCGGATCCGATATCAGGCTTTCCATCCTCGCGTAGGCTGACGAGCAGACTGCAACCAAAACGTCTTAAGGGGAAAAGATGACCGACGCGGTAGGCTATCTTCAGGCCTTCAGCCTGAAGACGCCTTTGAGGAGCGTCCCTATGGCTTCATGGCACCTCTTCTCCTCCACGACGATCTGGAAGGCCTCTTGCTCTGAACGGGAAGGCCGTTCCGGATTGGCTACTCGTGCGGGGAGCGAAGGGTATGGCGGCAGCCACTCGGTGGTGAAGGGCTAAACCTTCCCGCCGTTCGACGCGGAGGGCATCATCCGCTCACTACGTGTCGATTAGCAGGGTCTGCCTCGGCTCGCCCATGTTGGTGATCCATTAGCTTAGCTGCGATGCCGAGCTCGGACAGTAAGCGGGATACTGTTACCTTTGGTCTGCTAGGCTGGTGGTCTTCCGAGGGCTTGGTGTGGTCTCAGCCAGTTGTACCATAGGGTGTAGAGCCTCAGGAAGAGCTCGGCCTTCACGAGGCCCCTCCCAGCCTGGAAGTTATGGTAGAATCGTCCAGTTCGCTCCTTGAGGGTCCTGAACCACCGCT
>JAWCPE010000171.1:0-4299 GCA_038870415.1 Bathyarchaeia archaeon | reverse complement strand
CAGACCTGCGCGGCCACGGGCGCGGGTTGCCTTAGGGGAAGGCTCTAGGGTAGGAGCCGTGTATCACGTGCCACTTAGTTAGCTTCGCGAGCTGTTCCAGCTGGCTCTGCATCCTCTGCCTATGCTCGTCGACGTTAAGCCAGAAGACGTACTCGGTGAGCGACCCCTTCTCCATAGACTCGATCTTCGACAGGTTCATCCCAGAGTCGCCGAAGAGCCTTAAAGCCTTCGAGAGGACGCCGGGTGTCTCAGCGCCGAGCAACTCGCAGGTGAGGGTTGTCTTATCCCTGCCCGTGGGGGTCGGCCAGTCCCTCGGCCCTAGGAGCACGAAGACGGTCTTGTTCTCAGAGTTGCCCTCCCTGCGGTTCTCTACCCGCTTCTCGAGTATCTCCAGGCCCAGCCATCGAGCCGCCTCCTCAGGACATATCGCGGCTACATCCCTCGATTCGCTCATCGCGACGAGCCGGGCAGCCTGGGCGGTGCTCTCCGCTTCAACAACCTGGGCCCCAAGAGTTCGAATGTAATCGCTGCACTGGCCTAGCGCCTGAGGGTGCGAGATGACCTTGGCGATCGCCGTATGTCCTGGCTTCGCGGCGAGGCAGTGGGAGACCTCCACCACGTACTCGTCGCGTATCTTCACGTTCCGATACCTGAGCAGCCCCCTCTGCGGGCTTAGGGTATCCTTAACCCTGCCTTCCAGCGTGTTGTAGATGGGCACAAAGCCTGCGACTTGGAATCGTCCTGCCCGATAGGCTTCGGAGAGCTCGCGGATTATGCCCTCGCTCCGGTCGACGGGCACAAGCCTCTGCACCTGGGCTTCGCGGCCCCACGGCCTCTCTCTCAGGTACCTGTCGACAGCTATATCAGACCAGCTCTTCTCCGGGCCTAACGTCAACACTGTCTCAAACGTCAGCTCTTCGTCCCTAAGCTCAGGCCGCAAGGGTTGAGAGCCCTCCAAGTCGCAAAGGAAGCAAAGCCTTCGACAGCTCTGGGCACCTGCGACCACATAAGGCTTATGAGCGAGCTGGCTCCGGCAGGAAGCTCGTCTCGCAGCTCTCCGTCTCTCAGGCCCCTCGTCCTATCGTCTACGCCGTTGTTGGCGCGGTGGGAGGCAGATTGCCAGCTGGGAGGAGGAAGCTGGAAGAGGTATAAGCGGGACTTGAGGGCCTATGAGAAGCCTAGGGAGGAGTCGGGGCTCCCCCCTGAGGGGGCTGGGACGCGGTCTAGAGCCTCAACCCGCCATGGGAGGCGAGGCTCGATGGCAAGCCGGCCTACGAGCTAGGGGTATAACGGCTCTGCTCCCCGTTAAAGGCGGAGGTGAAGATGAGGATGTATACGTTTAGGAGCATCTCTCCTTCCTTAAGGCTCATCTAGACCTCTTGGAAGCCACAGGGCCGAATAGAGGCTGAGGGGGCGACTGTAAGAGATGCGCCGTCGAGGCTCCCTGAGGATTCTACATTCCTATCAGGAGGCTGAGCGGCCAGGTCGCGGGGCTCTTCGAAAGAGGTGAGCCTACATCGAGCTTCACGTCATCGTAGCTTTATCCTCACCGGTCATCCTCAGCCTCAGAGTGAGCGAGGGGTGCGAAGCACAGCTTACCGGTATTGGGGAGGCTACTCCAAGCCAAGCCCGTACTTGAGGGGCCTAGGCTTACCTAAACGCGGGGAGACCCTAAACACGGTTGCGAGGAGCCTGTCAGCCTCGACGGAGGCCTGACCGGAACTACTGGAGCTGAGGCTGTGTAACTGAATGAACACGTCTCAATGCACGTTCAACTGGGCCTACTGCGAGGGGCTTTATGCAGGCTGTAGCTCCTTAAGAGAGCTGCCTGAGCCTTGGCGCTCAAGCATCTATTCGCCGAGACAACGGTGAAGCCGGGCCTCGCGAAGGATCGTCTCGACCTGCCTGATGACGATGAGGCCTTTAGCCTCGAGTTCTTCCCGCGTGAGGGTGTCGCGTTCCGGGCATAGCTCGTCCACTGTGACACCCTCCTCGGCGGAGTAGACTACAGGATACGTGGAGCAGCCTATGGGCCTATGCTCGTAGACCCGGCATCTGGCAGCCTCCCGGTCGTAGAAGAAGCACCAGCCGTCGAGGTTCCTCAGCCTCCTCAACCCGTCTGGGCCAGTGACGGAGAACTCGCTGGGCCGGTAGCCGCGCTTCTTAAGCCTCTCGACATCCGCGTTCGAGAGCAGCATCTCCGTCTGCTTGCAGCACTCGCCGCAGTTCGTGCACTGCGTACTCGACCCTCCTCGTTAGGCGCCTCCTTGCCAGCTCGTAGCTCTCATCGGGATAACGCCCATCGAGTCCTAGCTTGGAGGCATACCTTAAAGGAGACTCCTGAAGGGTGTAGCTTAAAGCTTCTAAGGTGATCTCAAGCCCTTAGAACAGGTAGCGTGAAGCCTTCGCGGAACGCGAGAGAGCATCACCCCCTGCGTCGCTGAGCAGTCGGATGGGAGGGGCATGCGCACTCGTTACCAGGGGTCTGCGTCTAGGACATGGATGAGCCTATCGGGGCCCTCACGTCCAACGTCGGTCAAGGCCGCATCGTAGAATGCCGGGCAGAGGCCAGAATAAGCGTACCCGCCTAAGAGCCTTAACCCTCCCTGAAGGGTAGGGTTCAACCCCTTCGGAGAACCCTGGCATGCGAAAGACCGGAGAAGGGGGCGGCTTACAAGCAGAGGCTCCCTCAGGGTTCAGTCGGTCGTTAGGAGGCTGCGGAGCGAAGTTACCCCCTTATGTTAGTCCCTTTACCTGAAGGCCCGCTTTGAGTCTCATGCCAGCCCGTAGGACAGTGGCCTTTTAACCGCCAGCCTCGTGGTAATCTAGCCTGTGCCATATGGTTACGAACCTGCCGGTCAAGGCGAAGCTGAAGTGGGCTGAGGTTGAGGCGGCGCGAAGCCCAAACGAGAGGGCCGCGTTGATGCGTGAGTTCCTCTCGCTCTGCCCGAAGCATAAGGGCACCTCGAAGCTCATAGCCCACGTGAAGCATCAGGTCGCCGTCCTCGAACGCGAGATGGAAGCGAAGCGGCAACAGCGAAGGGGCCGAAGCTCACGTTTCTTCCTGGAGAAGCAGGGCGCCGCCCAAGTCGCGATACTGGGGCCTACATGTGTCGGACGGAGCAGTCTCCTCGCCGCGGTGACGAACGCCAAACCCGAGGTGGGCGGACACCCGTACAAGACGCGTCAACCCGTCCCCGGGATGCTCCAGTACGAGGATGTGCAACTGCAGCTGGTGGAGGCTCCGCCGCTCGTCGAGGGCTCCGCGGAGGGCAAGGCAGACGGCCCTCAGGTGCTCGGTTTGGCGCGGAACGCGGACGGCCTCCTCCTCATGGTCGACTTGGCAGACGACCCGGTAGCGCGGTTCAAGACCGTGGTCGAAGAGCTGGAGAAGGCCCACATCCTCGTAGAGAAACCCTCAGGACGAGTGGAGATCGTCAGGAAAGGCTCAGGCGTGGGGGTCCATCTCGTAGGGACGGGCATCTTGGTCGACGCCACGGCGGAGGACGTAAGGCGGCTCCTAGCAGAGTACAGGATTCGGACCGCCCTCGTTAGGCTCTGGGGCAAAGTAAGCCTGGACGACGTGGAAGCGGCCATCTTCGCCGAGGCCGTCTACCGGCCTACGGTCGTCGTGGGGAACAAAGCTGACCTACCTAGGGCTCCGGAGGGGCTTAAAGCTCTCCGCGAGAGACTGGATGACAGGTTGCCTCTCCTCGCCGTCTCATGCCTGACAGGTGACGGCTTAGAGAAGCTCGGCGAAGCCCTCTTTCAAACCCTAGGGATCGTCCGGGTCTATACGAGGGAGCCTGGTGAGAACGAGCCTGACCCTAGGCCTATCATCGTGAAGCAGGGCGCCACTGTGGCGGAGGTCGCGCGGCAGGTACACAGCGACTTCGCGGAACGGTTCCGGTACGCGAAGCTCACAGGGCCGAACGCGAAGCATCAAGGCGAGAGGGTTGGCGCAGCCTACGCGGTAAGAGACCGAGACGTACTGGAGCTCCATACGTGAGGCCCCCTCGGCAGCTTTCTGGCGATAGCATGTCGTTAGACGGCAGCCGAGGTTTACTCGGTCGGCGAATGAAAGACCCTAGAAGGAGCGTGAGCGACCGAGAACTCCTAAGAGGGCTTCTGGGCGTTCAGAAGGGGCTTGAGTGTCCTCCCGCTTCCTCAGCCAGATAGAGAGAAGCGGGAAGAAGCGAGAGGCGCCGCCTGATAGAGGGCCGGCTTATGCGCGGAAGAAACGCATGCTACCTGCTTGAAGAGCTGAGGGCTTGGATGAACGGGCTAGCGTTGAATAGA
>JAWCPE010000170.1:0-4342 GCA_038870415.1 Bathyarchaeia archaeon | reverse complement strand
TATTCGCTATAACGGAGGAGGACACTACGACGAAAGGGGGTGGGAAGGACCCATACGTGGCCTGGACCGGCCTTCCAAGTGTGATTGTACGCGGAGACTTAGAAGCATTCGACTAGCTGTAGAAGAGAGGCGCCTTTTACCGCTTCGTCATCTACCGAAACCGTTATAGGCCTACGCTGTGAAGCTTCTGCGACTTGGATGATTGTGGATATACATACGCATATCTCGGCGTTTCGGAGGACCGCGGATATCAAGGAGTTCACGTACTCGACGCAGTTCAGGCCGCACGACCCGCCTACGAGGTCGCCGCACAGCTGGGAGGAGCACCTCGAGGCGA
This sequence comes from Bathyarchaeia archaeon, assembly GCA_038870415.1. GTDB lineage: Archaea > Thermoproteota > CALKCG01 > B24 > JAWCPE01 > JAWCPE01. The sequence goes on along the minus strand of JAWCPE010000170.1, from coordinate 4,005 downwards.
TGAAGGCCGTGGATAAGGCGGTGGTCTTCGGCATAGCCTTCGGCAAGGAGACGCCTAACGACCTCGTCGCCGAGTACGTTAAGACGGCCCCCGAGAAGCTGGTCGGCTTCCTCTCCGTGGACCCTAATGACCCCGGCGCTCTACAGGAGATGGACCGGGCTGTCACCCAGCTCGGGTTGAAGGGCGTCAAGCTCGGCCCCATGTACCAACGTTTTCACCCCTGCGACTGGAGAGCCTTCCGAGTATACGCGAAGGCCCAAGACCTCGGCCTGCCCATACTCTTCCACCAGGCCACCTCCCCTGGACGCGATGACCCCTTGGAGTACGCGCATCCAAGGCTCCTAGAGCGAGTCGCATTGGCCTTCCCGGACTTGAGGATCGTGATAGCGCATATGGGCCATCCTTGGGAGAGAGACACGATCGTGCTTATCCGGAAGCAGCCTAACGTCTACGCGGACATCTCAGCGCTCTTCTACAGGCCTTGGCAGTTCTACAACACGCTCGTGCTCTGCGATGAGTACGGTCAGCTGCATAAGCTCTTCTTCGGCTCCGACTATCCCGTCACAACGCCGCAGGAAAGCATCGAGAAGATCAGGCGGATCAATGCCCAAGTCGAAGGTACGAGCCTGCCTAGGGTCCCGCACGAGGCCCTGGAGGAGATCATAAACCGCGACTCGCTCAGCATCCTAGGCGTGAAGACCTAGTTAGTCTCAAGCCGAGGCTCGTCCGGCCTCCCTTGAAGGAGCACGTGTAGTGTTCGGCAAGAGCTTCCATTGAAGCATCATCGCTCTTTCAAGGCGACCTTAAAGGAGAGGAGCTTCCCCCCTTCACGGTCACCGCCCTCGCGCAGCCGCAGCGCAGGCAGGAGACGCTGTCCTCAAAGTTCCAGCGAGAGGGATCATCCAGATAGATGGGCGGCTCTCTACTCAGGGTCTAGACAGATGACGGGCACCATTATCCCGCATCTAGAGGGTCGCCGCCCTCTCAAGCCTCTGTGCCAGCTCAAGTAACACGGTTAGAGGAGGCTCCACGCTCTCACATGGATAAGCCCGAACCGGAGGCTTTAACCGGCTGTATCCTAGAAGGTCCGGTAGCTCTTCTCGAGGGCGTCAATATTCGCCGACCTTCAGCCAAGCCGGGGTAGAGGAACAAGGCAGGCTTTCAGGACACAGCCGTTTTCGCTTTTCAGAGCCTCGTTCGCGCATGGTCCTACAAATTCCAGAGGACTGGACAGACAACCCTAAAACAGGCCTAGAACCCCAACCATGCTAACCCTCGTCAAGGAGGTGATGCAAGTAAGGTTACAGCACGGGAAGACCGCAGGGTATGGAATATAAAGATGGAATAGTATCGTAGAGAAGAAAGGTTAACGGGCTAGAGCTAGTCCGCGAAGGGGCTCAGTTAACGTGACGCTTCCTACGACCGCCGAAAGGGATGTTTCGTACAGGCGGCTGGTCCTCTTCGTTACGACACTGGGGGCCTTCATGACGCCACTTGATGGGAGCGTCGTGAGCGTCGCGTTGCCCACGATCGCGGCGGGACTAGCGATGAGCTACGCGGAGGTCATCTGGGTTCCTACTGCCTACACGCTCTGCATCGGGGCGCTTCTCTTAACATTCGGGAGGCTTTCAGACGTGAAGGGGCGTAGGCGCTTCTTCACTTTCGGCTTCAGCCTCTTCAGCGCCGCCTCAGCCCTCAGCAGCTTATCTCAGAGCGGTTGGCAGCTGATCCTTCTCCGCATGTTTCAAGGTGTAGGTGGAGCGATGGTCGGGGCCACATCCGCCGCCATAGTCACGGAGGCCTTCCCCTCTAAGGAGCGGGGGAAGGCCCTAGGCGTGAACACAACGGCAGTCTACACCGGCCTCTTGGTAGGACCGACGCTCGGAGGCCTCCTCGTCCAAGCCTTCGGCTGGAGGCCCATCTTCTACGTGACCCCCTCAATCGGCCTGGTCGTCGTCTCCCTCGCGGCTTTGAGGCTACGCGAGACCGCGGTGAATAAGCCGGGTAGCAGGGGCTTCGACCTTGCAGGCGCGGTCTCTTTCTCAGGGGGGCTCTCGCTCCTTCTCGTAGCATTGACGCTGGGCGGAGGTTACCGTTGGACAGAGCCCCTCATCCTAGCCGCGCTTGTCAGCGGCTTGGGGCTTCTAGCCCTCTTTCTCCTCGTCGAGCGGAGACGTGGGGAGGACGCCCTCCTAGACCTAGGCCTCTTCAGGGCGAACAGGCTCTTCGCAGCGGGAAACCTCTCGGCGCTGCTGAACTACACCTCTTTCTCCGCGGCGACGTTCTTCATCTCCTTCTATCTTCAACGGGTGATGGGGCTCAGCCCAGCTGAGGCCGGCCTGACCCTGATGGCGATGCCGGTCTCGATGGCGGCGCTCGCTCCGATCAGCGGCTGGCTGTCGGACAGGTTCGGTTCAAGGGCCTTCGCCTCGGTGGGGATGGCCCTTATCTCCGGCGCGATGGTGCTTCTAAGCCAACTCAGCTTGGGCTCGCCGCTTCTCCACGTCTTGGCCGGGCTCTTCATGCTAGGCGTAGGGATGGGCCTCTTCTCCTCGCCCAACACCAGCGCGGTTATGGGCTCTGTGGAGAAGGAACACCTAGGCGTGGCTTCAGGAACCCTTGCCACCATGAGGTCCTTAGGGCAGTCCCTCAGCCTCGCCATCATGGCCGCCGTAGCCGCAACCGTGGCTCCGCCTGAGGTGCTAGCAGCTATCCTGGGGAGAGGAGGGGAGGGTCCAGTCGCGGCGGAGGCCTTCATACAGGGCTTGAGGAGCGCCTTCTCCGTCGGAGCGATCATAGCTCTAGGAGGAACCTTCACGTCAATCGTCAGGGGCAAGGCGAGATAAGATGGGCGAAGAGCGCGGACGAGCAATGACGGAGTCCAGTTGTCTGAGGCAGCCCCGCATCTAGGAGGCTCACGTCTCTTCGCCCAAGTAGAGCTTCAGTCCACGGGCGACAAGGGGCTTCGCTACACCGGGCCTGCTGAGCGCGGTCAGAAGCATGTAGCCTATCCCGGCGATGGCTATGAGGCTGCTTAGGGTTATGCTGATGACCATTGCGAGCCACGGTGACAGGTTCAGGCCGAAGATCTCCGGTGGAGGGAAGAAGAGCGGCAGGTAGGCGCCGACGATGAAGCCTATCGGCAAGGAGCCTACGACGCAGGCGAGGAACCTCCGCTTCCTAAGGGCGAAGATGAGGCTAGCAGCGACGAGATTGGCTACCGGTCCGAAGACCACGTCGATGACCCCCAGCCCACCTATGATGTTGCTGACGACGGCGCCGAGGGTTACGCCTAGGACGACGGGCCAACCGAAGAGCGCCGCTAGCGAGATGAGCGCGTCTGCAACCCTGAGCTGCGCAGGGCCGAACGAGACCGGCAGCAGAAACACGACGAGCACAGCGTAGAGCGCCGCAAAGATGGCCGTGAGGCTCAGCTCCCTAGCGTCCATACGTCTACGGCTGTTTCCTCGTTCATCACTCGCAGGAGGAAGGTCTCCACTCGTCTTCGTCTCACCGCGGAGTTGCATCCTCGGGAGAAGACTCTTCGATGCGTAGCCGTCCAGCCGACCTGACGGCTTCAAGGCACCTGTTCTACTGGTTTCAGCCGTACTCCCACCGCCCGGGGTTTCTATTGACGGCGGAACGGGGGTGGCCCCTCACCCGCCGGTACACGTTACGCCTAGGCCCAGAAGCGGTCTAAAAGGCTTGCGGAGCCCCCTAAGACTCTTCCAAGCAGGCTGTTCGGAGGGGCCGGATCGCTCTATTACTGATCCTCAGGTAGAGGCTGTGCCACCAGTAGACCTCGCCCTTATCCTTAGAGTTCACCGCCTCCAAGACCTTGACCACCCGGTCTTTAACCATGTATCCTTGAGGATTCTGCTGTCTCTGACCGCGAAAGGCCGTTGAGGACGATGACCTAGGTGGAGGTGCAAGTGGAGTGGAGTGGAGTGGATCAGCGCTTTAAGAGCTGTTAGCGTTTGTTCTGGGGAGCGGGACGGGAGGGTT
>JAWCPE010000169.1:0-4447 GCA_038870415.1 Bathyarchaeia archaeon | reverse complement strand
TATGGCCGCGGTAACTATGGAGGGCGCATTCACGACACGGGTCTGTATCCCCTGCTTGAACGCGGCAAGCCTAAGCGAGACGTGTGTCGTCGCGATCAACGGGTCCCCAGGGACTAGCAGTACGACCTTCCGCCCCTTGGCAGCCTCCAGTACGAGGCGCCCCATCTCTTCTTCAAGCTGCGATCTTCCCAGCACGGCTACCTCTCTCCGAGTTAGGGCTTTCAGGCGGGGCAAGAGATCATTTGGCACGGGGCTCGTGTAGAACTCGGCGAAGACGAGATCTGCCTCCAGAGTCTCATCGAGGCCTCTCAACGTCATGCCCCGCTCGCCCGCTAGGCCTAACCCGACGAAGACAAGTTCGCCCAAGGAGCAGTCGCCTCGAGGTGAGCGTCGCTTAAGCTTAAGATTGGAGGACGACTCCTAATAACTGATGAGGCCGGCCTTCAGCCGTAAACGCCTTGTCACCTGTCTTTCAGCGGGCCCGAGGGGAATCGAACCCCTGACCAGTCCCCGGACGAGGCGAGGGCCCCATCCTACAGGTTAAGAGCCTCGGCGAGGCTTCCGCCTCACTGCTGCTCTACCTTGCTGAGCTTCCCGGGACCTAAGCCCTTACGGGCCCACGGGCCCAGATGCAAGAGAGGCCGGCGCGCTTTTAATCCTTTACGCTTCGGTTGGGGTTGTCGGCAAACTCGACTCGGTGGTCTTCATGTCAAGGCTGACGCCTCCCCGTCAACGGGATCTCCATCATCCAGAGAACAGTTGAGGGGAGGGCGTGAGTTTGCCGACAACCCCCTATGGGAGAGAAGGGTTAAGTGATGGGTCCTCAGAGCAGTCTGGCATGTCGCGTCCGACTGTTGCGTTCGGCCTCTCACTCGCCGGCGGGATCATCGTCCTGATAGTAGGTCTTTTTCTAATGGTGCTGGGGGCTGTTGCCACCTTCCTCTTCCTAGGGATTGGAGGCATCATCGGCCTCTTCGGCGTAGTATGTGGCATTTTCATGATCATGGGGGCGATAATGCTTTACACGAGGCCTGAACAACACGTCGCATGGGGGACGATCGTCCTCGTGTTCTCAATTCTCAGCTGGTTTGGCGCTCTCGCGGGCTTAGTTATCGGCTTCATCCTAGGGCTTGTTGGCGGAATCCTAGGAATCATTTGGAGGCCTCAAACGTTCGCCGCCCCCTCAACATTAACAAGGTACTGCCCTGCCTGCGGTCGTTCCATAGATCCAACGGTCAAGTACTGTCCTCATTGTGGGAGGGAGCTGCCTTAGAGCCCGTTGATAGGAGGGCGAACTCGTGACCATATGGGCTACCCTTACTATGGCTACTATGAGGCCGTTGCTCTTGCTGTGAAGAGGGATAACTTCACCTGTCAGAAGCCCCCAAACGCGTGAGATAGAGACAGAGAGCGAACGCAGGATCCATAACAGCGGCTCAGTAGAAACTCTTCCCTCACAGCTTCACTCATCCCAAAACGGGAGACCGCAGGTGCGCAGCATACCTAGAGGCTTGGCACATCAGCCGATGCCGCACAGAGCGTTTCTACAGAGCCATAACAGCCATACATCAGACTTCTCCACCGCGTACCTCGCACCGCTACCAGCCTGACCTTAAGGGGGAACGCTGACTTTCCGATCTTCACACCTCCAGCTCGGCTTCGGTTAATGATCGCCCTTCAGGGGGGAGAGCGAGGGGCGGCCGGCCTCGGCGGCCAAGGTTTTATCATAGTCGCGAGCTTGTCTCCTCTCGCCTTGAGGGCTGCCTGATGCCGCTCTGCCTCCGGGTTCCGAAAGTCTCAGGCCAGAGAGTGCTGAGAGCGCTGGGCGAGATGGGTTTGCTCAGCCGTTCATTCAAGGTCACGGCTCAGGAGGAGAGCCTTCTCCTGCCGCTTGAGAGGCGTCCTTCAGACCTGGAGATGGAGCGTTTAGCCGTCTCAGAGCCTGCGGCGGTTCTCACCGAGGCGTTTCTCCCGAGAGCCGTAGCGAGACCGACGCTGTTGAACGTGCTTTCGGAGAGGCTTCCCCCTCATCTATTGGCCTCAGTTCCAAGGTCGATAGACCATGTGGGCGATATCGCCGTCATCGAGCTAGCCCCAAAGCTCTGGGAGCACCGTACGACCATAGGCGACGCCATACTGGCCGTTGAGAGACATACCCGGACCGTGTTGGCGAAGAGGGGGCCTGTGGCCGGCGCGTTCAGGCTGCGAGGCTACGAGGTTGTTGCAGGCGAGAAGAGGACGACGACGGTGCACCGTGAGAATGGATGCATCTTCCACCTTGACCTCGCGAAGGTCTACTTCACCCCTAGACTCTCCTTTGAACATCAGAGAGTCGCCGCGAGCGTCAAAGAGAGCGAGACCGTGGCCGACCTCTTCTCAGGGGTCGGACCGTACGCTGTCCAGATCGCTAGACGCCTCCAGGACGTGAGGGTCTACGCCGTAGACCTGAACCCAGCCGCGGTCGAGTACCTGAAACTGAACATAGCAGCGAACAAGGTCTGGGGAAAGGTGATCCCGACCCTGGGAGATGCCCGGGAGGCTGTCCGGACGCAGCTCGCGCGGAGAGCAGACCGGGTCATCATGAACCTGCCGACGGAGGCTACAGCTTTCCTCGACGCCGCCTGCCTAGCTTTAAAGCCTGAAGGCGGGGTCGTCCACCACTACGCATTCCTAAGAGCAGGGGAGTCCATAGAGAGTGTTCAAGCCACAGCGGCTGAGGCTATCCACCGCGCAGGTAGAGAGGTGGAAAGGGTGCTCGCTGCTCGCACGCTTAGAGCCGTGGCGCCACGCACGTACCTCGTAGCGCTCGACCTTTCGGTGAAATAGGTTCCCCAAGACTTCTCGCGCACTTTCGCAGGGAGACTTTCTGGAAAGAGGCGTCTCGCATACCTTTTTCTATACTCCTTAGGTGGTTTTCACGCCGCAAACAGAACGTGGAAAGCCTGGTTCAGTCGAGTCGAAACCTAGTGGGACGGCCTCCTACGGCGAGTCTCGCCTAGGCTTGTCATGCTGCCCTGCTGGGGGACGAGGACTGAGAGGGTCAGCTCGACCCTTGTATCAGGGTTCCTGAGGGCGGCGACCATATCCCTGGGGACGTCGCAAGCAGCCCTGTCGGACGCCACCATCACAGTTCTATCGGAGATGAACCTTGACTTCCGGAAGACCATCTCCTTAGGATGCGTGAGCGACAAGCCTTGAGAGCCGCGGCCACGAGCGGTGAAGGTCTCCCCGCCCGCCCTGAGCACCGCTATAACTCTTGCCTCATCGTTCTGGAGGGCCTCGCGTATCCTTCGGTCGAGGTCTCTAGGCCCCTTATCTGCGGCAACTGCCAGGACGCAGTCTCCACGGGTAGTGAGATGGCTCTCCCTCGTCAACTCGAAGGTCGTCCGGTGGGACGCGACCACACTCGGATGCCCTCGAGCTCGAACCGTCTCAACCAGCAGCGAAGGGCGATACTCATCGGACAGCATCGGGCCGCCCCCTAGTAGGCCTCGTTCAGGTCGATCCCCCAGTAAGTTTCGATGACTAGGGCCCCCTAGAAACCCTTCCATGCGGCATCGGTTGAAGCGCCAAGCCTCCAGGTACGCTGCACGCCCGTCGTCTCCCATTTCGGCATGAGTGAAGCTATTCCGCCCCGTTCCTAGGGATTGAACTTTCGCCAGAGAGTTCTCTGACCCGTGTGGACCAGAACGCCTAAGACCGCTAGGATGATTCCGCTCGCGTAGAACATTATCTGCGCCCCGAGGGGCGTATAGCTGGCGAGTAGGGTATAGGTGGTTGCCAAGCCGAGAACGATCATGATCGAACCGGGCACTATCAAGGCCAGGCTGAATGTGGCCTTTGGAAGTTCCTCTCTCAAGCTGGACGCTCTCACCTCCTCCGGCACAACCGACGGAAAGGCTGCTGCCACTGCGCGTATCAACAGGGGCGTGATCAAGAGCACAAAGGGAAGCATCGTGACAAACCACCAGATGGTGAGGCCAGTAGAGATGTAGACCAACACCTCCGAGCTCATCTGCACATACTTCGGATCGCTAAGATACAGCACCTTGAAAAGGAAGACGTATAGGAAAGCGACGATAGCGTTGGCCAAGGTGAGGGTGAGATTGGTAGCGAAGACGAATCGCCCCCAACTGAACCTCTTCCTAAGAAGATAGCCGAACAGATAGAAGCCTATGAAGTTCCCAGGCACAGCCGCTAGAAGGCTGCCTGGATAAAGATATCCGTGTTTGTAGGAGTCTGCGATCAGTGTGCCAATAGCTGCGCCCGTTGCAGCGGGCATCGGACCGAAAATAGCAGCGAAGAAGGAGGGTACGAATACAGCGGGTCTAAACTGGCCGAAACCCCAAGGTGACGGTATGTAGGCTGTCAAGTATGCTCCGATCGCATACAAGACCGCGCACATAATCGTCGCCGCGACTTTAATCGAGCGCGCTCGATAGGGTAT
>JAWCPE010000168.1:0-4457 GCA_038870415.1 Bathyarchaeia archaeon | reverse complement strand
GGAGCCGCGAGAGGCCCCACCAGGGCATAAAGTACTCACTTAACCCCCGCAGAAGCCTAGCACAGGAATGCCGGCAGCGTCACGGGGTAGAACACTGAAACCTAGAGATCAGAAACGCTTACATGAGACTAGGTTGGAAAAACCTCCTGAGCGGAGCTTCTTCTTGGCCGGAGAGCAGAGTAAACCTCGACGTATACGCAGGCCTAGGCCTTTCCAGAACGCGGAGTGCAGGTCTTGTACGCAGAGGGGCAGCTACTACTGCTGGAGATCCTGTCCCTTCAACCTGTGGCGTGCCCGTGCCATCGAGTAGGAAGAAGAGGCTTCCGACGCGGGGGCTCAAGCCTCCGGCGTTCTGAGGTCTAGATGATCTTCGTGCCTGGCGGCGCGTCTTCATCGACGGTTAGCCAGATGGGCCGTTCGCCTTGGACGGCCGCCAGCACCATGCCGCGGGACTCGACTCCAGCTATGAGCTTCGGGGCGAGGTTGGCGACGACCACGACACGTCGCCCGATGAAGTAGCTCGGCGGGTAGAACTCGGCGCCCCCGACGACCATCTGTCTCTGCTCCGTGCCCAAGTCAACTTTCAGTTTCAGGATCCTCGCTCTTCCGGGTATCGGGTCTGCCGTCAAGACCCTGCCTATGCGGAGATCAACCTTCCTGAACTCATCCATGGAGATAGTCTCAGCCAACCTAACAACCGACCTCGAAGTTCCTAGAATAGCCTTTTAATGTTTCTCTGTTCTGACGTAAGGTCCCGCAGGGGCTCGGAGCGAGCTTCTTTAAGCTCTGCCTCTGTAACTCAGCAGAGAGCCGAATGGACCTCTTTGACGCGGTGAAAGGTAGGAGGAGCATCCGCATGTTCAAGCCGGAGCCAGTCCCACGGGAGAAACTGATGATGGCTCTGGATGCTGCCCGATGGGCGCCCTCAGCCGGAAACTGTCAGCCTTGGGTCTTCATCATTGTCGAAGACGCCTCTGCAAAACGCGAGTTGGCAGAAGCCGCGCTAGGTCAGGTTTTCATCGCGGAAGCGCCGGTGGTGGTCGTAGTCTGCGCCGATATGGAGCGTTCAGCTGCCCGGTACGGTGAGAGGGGGCGGCGATTCTACTGTCTTCTGGACGCCGCTGCGGCAACCCAGAATCTCCTCCTAGCGGCACACGCCCTAGGGCTTGGCGCATGTTGGGTCGGCGCCTTCCACGACCAGAGAGTCGCGGACCGCCTTATGCTCCCACCCTCCATCAGAGCCATCGCTATCGTCCCGATAGGGGTCCCAGCCGAACAACGAATACCCGTCGGAAGAAGACCCCTCGAGGAGAGCCTCCATTACGGTAAGTATCAGAGGAGCAGTTAGACATTTATCCGGCCAAGAGGTAGGAACTAAACCGGGGAACAGAGTATTGTCCATCAGATACTTCACGTACTCATCGCCGATCGGCGCGGTCCATGTTGCCTCGACGGAGAAGGGGCTTTGCTCCTCGGCTCTGGCCGGGACGGAGGTTGAGTTCACGTTTGCATTAAGGAAGGCATCTGGCCTCGACGCTGTCCGAGATGACCTCTTCTTCTCAGAGCTGAAGGACGAGTTTGACGCGTACTTCTCAGGGGTGAAGGTTGAGTTCACGCAGCCTGTCGACTGGCTCGAGGGGACAGTGTTTCAACGATCCGTCTGGGAGACGATGAGGAAGGTACCCTACGGCCAGACTTGGAGCTACAAGCTTCTAGCGCACGCTATCGGGAGAGAACACGCCTATAGAGCGGTTGGTCAAGCCGCTGGGAGAAACCCGCTGCCACTCATAGTTCCATGCCACCGGGTTATCGGCTCTAACGGCAAGCTCGGAGGCTTCCGGTACGGTCTCCCTATGAAACGCCGGTTACTTGAGCTTGAACACGTCAAGCTAAACTCGTGAGTCTCATGAGCGTTGGTCGCGTTCCTCGCTTTGCGACCCGGGAATAGTGTCCGCTGCCTTTCGAGGAGGAGCAAAGCGGGGATGGCGAAGCCGAGCATCACCAGCCAGGAGGCGTGGTAGGCTGCATTCACGCCCGTCATGTCTCAACTAGCAGGATACGCGCCTTAAGGAGCCAGGCTCCTGCTGAACGTGGGCAGGTTCAGCCAAGTTCCTCCGACCTCTTCTGCGCAGGGAACGAACAGAGATGCCCGCAGCCGCGTGACCAATTGCGCCTATCTTCTCCAGCCTAGAAGGTCTCCGTCCGGTACCGGAGCCATGAACAGCCCCCTCCTAGGGCGTAAACTACTTACCTCCGACAGCTTCGTGCAGGGGTTTCTCTTGGAGCATGCGATGCTGGGCAGCGTGCGCTGGGCGAAGGGTTTATGAGCGATGAGGAATGGAAAGCCGCGTCTAGGTGGTCAGGTTGACGAGGCTGGTCCTGAACGTGTTGGCAGTTCTGGCTCATTGCTGCGACCTATCCAGGTGCGCGGGAGCACTCATCAACTACTCGAGGGAAGGCCACAGGGTCTACGTTCTATCGCTTACGTACGGTGAGTCGATTGAGTCGCCGGCCTGCTGGGCCCAGGAGGGCATGACTATAGAGAAGGCGAAAGTCCAGAAGAGAGCAGAGGCGGATGAGGCGTGTAAACTGATAGGCGTCGTCGAGAACAGGAACTTGGACTGGGGGGACTGCTCCCTCACGGTGGACGAGAACCGGTTTCTCGTCTTGGTGGACGAGATCAGGCGGATACAGCCGGACATCATCCTCACACATCCGGTTGAGGACCGAACCTACTGGGACCATAGGGTCACCGCCGAGAGCGTGATCAAAGCCACTCATTTCGCGCGTTCAAAGCATCTGAAGACGAGGCATGAGCCGCTCATGCGGGGCGCGAGCATCTACATGTTCGAACCGATCAGAGGAGGCTCAGAGGCCCTCGACTATAAACCGGACATCTACATAGACATCACAGAGGCCCAAGAGCTTAAGGTAAGGGTGTGCAAGTGTTTCAAAAGCCATTTCGTCAACTCCGTCCTAGGAGAGGACCTCTCAAAGTACTTCGCTGATTTCGGAGCACGTTGGAGAGGAGTCCAGTCCGGCACCTGGTACGCGGAGGCGTACAAGTGGTGGTCACCTCCACGTAAAGCCTACAAGCTCTTCCCATAGCAGTTACCATGCGGGAGACGAGAAGAGTGGCACCTCAATGGTAGGCATTGACTTAGCCAGTTAGCTGGAATCACTCAACTAGGGGCATTGCGCCCCACTCGCCTAAATGGACAGCTATCTGCACGTCTTTCCCCCTCTCCCTGAGGGCCTTCTGAAACGCGTCGTCGAAGGAGTCAGTGATGTACGCTAGGCCAAGCTTCTCGCCCTCTTCCTTGGATATTCCCTCGGTGACCAAGAACGTCCTTCTCTCCTCGAACACTCTTCTATGCGGGTAGACAAGTGAACCGCATCGGACGTTGCACTCGTTCCGTACCAGTGTGCGGGCTAGGTCCTCGAGGCTGAGCCTCGCCAACCTGTTCGCTTCATGCATCGAACAGGGGTGGCTCTCCATGCCGGGATGCTCGATGGCACTATACCCGCCCCATGCGGAGATAACAGGGATGACTATCCCATCCTCTTTCGCCGCTAGGCTGGCGAAGAGCAGCCTAGTGTAGATACCGTCGAACAGGTAGTCAGCAGGCGCGGCTGCCTGTTGGTCGATAAGGACGACTATGTCCGCCTTCTCATCCATCTTAGTCCCGAAGACCTGCTTCACGAGGCTCAGGGCCGCCCTCTTCTCCTTGACGAAGTCCCCTGCGAAGACGCCTGCGTATCCGGCGTTAGGCCCACTGCCGCCATTATGGACAAGGTCCACTTTCATATCGAGCTGTGCGAGGCGGGCTGACTCCTCCATGTCCAAGTTGATGGGGTTGTTCACGTCGCCCGGCTTCGCGGTAGGAGACATGATCAGCCTGTGGTTGTAGCCGATCGTCTCGAAGCCTGCGCAGCCGGGCGACACGATCTTGGCTCCGCCTCGAAGCCCGTACAGGCCCGGGGTTATGTCGCCTATGCCGATGTTAAGGTCCGACTCGGCCATGTACTTGGATACCCACGTAGGGTTGCCGTAGCCTGTAACCCCGACGAACCTGAGGTCTTCCCTCTTCACGCTGTCAAAGAGGACGGTTCTGCCCACCCTCTCCATCACGGGGCCGAGCGTCTTCCGGTTTCCCTCTTCGCTGTGTAGATGGGTTCCCACTGCGACGACGAGGGTAACATCCTCGTCCCTAACCCCCGCCCTGTTCAGTTCATCAAGGATGACGGGGCCCACGACCGGCGCGTACGGGTACGGCCCCGAAAGGAACGTCACCTTGTCGCCCCTTTTCGCCATATCGGTCAGCTTCGGGGTCCCGATGGGGTTATTCACCGCGTCTCGGACCGCCTCCTCTAGTCTCCCCAGAGCGGGAACTGGGTGTCTTGTGATCACTGTCTGAAGATTATCCGTCGGGATGCTCAGCTTCAGCCTTCCTTTC
>JAWCPE010000167.1:0-4481 GCA_038870415.1 Bathyarchaeia archaeon | reverse complement strand
GCAGTGGGACCAGCAAGCGGCGCTCACGAAGATGAAGAACCAGATAGGCGTCAACTGGATGCAGCTGAGCGACTCGGACATCGTCTATGTCGGGGGCCGTGAGTACTGGGTAGCGCCAACCACCTTCCTCTACCCCCAGGAGAGCCGAGACTGGATAAGCAGGCGCCTCATCTACACGCACACGTCGAAGGTCATCGTGGTAGACAGCCACACAGGAGAGTTCATCCCGGTCCAGGAAGCGTTCGGGCTTCCCTCCGAGCCCTCCCTGTACTACGGGGAGCGCTTCGCCGAGAACGTCTATGTGGGCGTCCCCGGCTTCAAGGAGATAGGAGACGTCGTTTACGCAGGCAGACCTGACTACGTGCTCTCAGGCTGGCAGAGAACCCTTTGGTTCCTCTCCGAGGGACAGATCGGGTTTGCGTTCACTCCGCCGCAGGAGAGCATCAAGATGCTCTACAACAGGGATGTTTTCGAACGGGTGAGAAGCATCCTCGTGTATGGGCTGAGTATAGACCCTGACGCGTACCCAGTCAGCGACGGCTCTAAGCTCTACTACGCCGTCCAGGTCTACGTGAATTACCCGGTCCATTCCGGCTTCTCGGCGAGCCACTACCTCAGGTTCTTCGCTGTCGTCCTCGTCGATGTCGAGGAGGGATACGTTCAAGGCTACACGGTAGGTGAACCCGACGGTTTCCTAGTCGACCTCTACGGGGAGTATTACCACACCTGGGGGAAACCGCCCAGCTGGCTTCTCCCACAGCTGCGGTACCCGGAGGCGCTCCTAGGCAGACATGACCTTCCGGGACAACTCGACGTTGACTTCTTATACCACGTGAACGACCCCTTCATCTGGAGGTCAAGCCGGGACTTTTACGAGAGGCCGCCGGACACAGAGGTTCTCTTCATCCTCCTGACGGTTGAGGAGCAACCCTACTTCGTAGGGCTTCAACTCGTGGAGTTTAAGGGTTCCGCCGGTAAGAACCTCGCTGGGCTATACGTCGCGTATGGGGGGGAGCAGCTCGGCGTCATCGACCTGTACCGGGTGGATAATGTCTCTGCGACGCAGCTGATAGGGCCTACGGCTGCAAGGCAGGCTTTAGACACGGACGACTTCGTGCGGAGGCAGCTGACGCTTCTGACGACGCCTAGGACTGGCAACATCCTGCTCTACTCGATCGGTAACGGCCTCTACTACTTTATCCCAGTCTACATCGAGACGCGCGTCGCGAACGCGGTCATCACGAAGATGGCCTTCATCGTGGCGATAGACGCCGTGACCGGTACGAGGGTCGCGGCGGGAGCCGACGCGGCGGAAGCTTACTACGCGCTCACAGGACTGACTCCGGTAACCCAGGCAGGCGCCGAGGCAAGGCTTCGGAAACTGTACGGAGCCCTCACCTCCAAAGGATATACGCCTCTCAACGTGACCTCTCTCAGGGCGAACGCGGAGATCCAGGTGGCGGACCTCACGTACCTAGATGAGGCTCAGTGGCTCCAGACCGAACAGGCCTTAGATACTTTTATCGAGAGCTACGTGAGAAGGTATAACGTTTCAGACGTTTACGCGTGGCAGATGGGCGAAAGTAGGCTAGGGTTCGGCATCTTGGTCCCGGAGAGAGGTATCGTAAAGCTCTACTACCTGAGCGTTCAATACAGGTGATCGATTTGGCCTCGAAAGACGAGTTCGAGCTCTGGCTGAGGTCGAAGTTCAACGTCTCCTTCTACTATAAAGGGCACAGGTTCGAGAGGACCACCTCAGGCGCCGTGCTGGTGGATAACGGCCTATTCCAAGAGCTTGAAGCTAGAGCGCTCTTCCAGATGCTCTCATCCCCCAACCCTATCACGAGGCTGAACGCGGTCATCGCCATCTGGGAGAGAAACGGCACGCTGCTCAAGGTGCTCCTCATAGCAGCCTTCCTGCTACTGCTCTTCGTCTTCATCAGGATAAGGAAGTGATAGGCGCCCATCCGGCCTGAAGACCTGCAGTCTGCTGAGTTACAGGTTGAACCCATTAGGTTTTTCAGCTCTCAGCCCTACGTAGCGGGGACAGGTACGTACTGATGGCTGCTAAGCAGACGAAGTTGACGGTCGAGAGGACGACTAGTCCCCTTGAGAACGTCCTGATAGGGACGAGTGGTTGGAGTTACGAGGAGTGGGTCGGCCCCTTCTACAAGGCTCAGGAGAGCAAGTTCACCGTCTACTCACAGGTCTTCAACACGGCCGAGATCAACTCCACGTTCTACCGGTACCCCGACCCGGCGTTGATCCAGGGGTTCCTCCGGTCCTCGCCACCCTTCTTCGTCTTCACCGCGAAGCTTCCTCAGGCGATCACGCATGAGAGAGCGTTAGAGCCGGGGAGCGGCCTTGAGAGCGACCTGAACAGGTTCTTAGCCCTGATGGAGCCGCTTCTGAGGCTGGGTAAACTCGGCGTCCTCCTCGCTCAGTTTCCGCCCAGCTTCCAGTTCAAGTCCTTTGACAAGCTAGAGAGGTTCCTGGCGCTCCTACCGCAGGTGTTCAGGTTCGCGGTGGAGTTCAGGGACCTCTCTTGGCTGAGGTCTGAGACGTGGCGGCTCCTCGAAAGGTATAACGTCGCCTACACCGCCGTAGATGAGCCGCTCCTGCCGCCTGAGATGGTTTACACCGCGGATATCGCGTACATCCGGTGGCATGGGAAGGGTGAGCGTCCGTGGTTCAACTACAACTACAGCGACGAGGAGCTCGACGCCTGGGTTCCACGCGTCAAAGAAGCCGCCGAGAAGACGAAGCGTGTCTTCGGCTACTTCAACAACCACTTCCACGCCTACGCGCCGAAGAACGCCTTAGAGTTCCTAGAGAAGCTCGGGAAGGCTTCGCCGGGGCAGGTGAAGGTCAAGGAGAGTATTCAAGCCTACATCGCAGCGAAAGAGGCGAAGCTATCCCCCGAGGAGATGCCTACAAGCGTGGAGGAGGCCCTGAAGCTCCAGTTGCCGCAGCTTCTCCTCGCCTTCGCAGACAAGAACAGAATAGACAGAGCCGAGACGATCACACAGAAGGAGTTCCTCTTCGCGAAGCGGACGCCGCACTTCATCTCCGCGTATGTGAAGGAGTATACGGTCACAGTCGATGTCGCGTCGAAGACGATAAGGCATTCGTGCGACGACTGGGAGAAGAGGGCGCCGAAGAAGGAGTTCTGTAAACACGTAGTGCGGGTCTTCCTCTCGCTTCCCGAGGGGATGAGCAAAGAGGTCCTCGCCCAGATGACCGCCGAGAAAAGCCTCTGGAGGTTCGAACCCGAGCCGCCTCAGTCTCAAAGGGCCTCCCACACGCGGAGGTAGCCTGAACCTCTATCCCTACCGTCCCACTCCCTGTGAGGCAGCCTCATCTCGAGAAGTACCAACGAGAGCAGAAGACGAGGCCCTCAAAGGCAAAGCGGTAAAGAGTAAGGAGGCTTGACGGACAGGGGGAAAATTGCCAGAGTAGCTTCTGCAGCAGGTAGGCTTATGCGGAGAATGCCTCTCTTGGTCACCTTGTTTACTCGTACAGGTCCCTGCAGGCGCGCTCCCCTCCTCGGCGAACTCAAGCCTCGCCGGGGAGGTTGCCCTATAGCTTTCACGGCTTGCAGTAGGCGTCGCTTCGCTACCTTTGAGCAGAGGTTGCCTTAGATGGCTGACGGAGTTGAAGTCAGCTTCGAGGTCGGGTATTTTGCCCTGCTTTCTCGCGGAGTTGGCTAACCCGTCGAGGTTCTCGGTTGGAGCATCCTTCAGGATGAGGCAACCGGTCGCGATGACCGCGCCGCCTCCCGAGGCGGCCTAACCGATAAGACGACTCACCTCTTCCTCTCCCGATGGGCTAAGCGACTCTGAACGCTCTTATCGCGTCGAACGATGCGGAGAGGCAGTCTTGGCTCTATCTTCTCTCTACCCGTGGGATGCCCACGGTGAAACCCTTCTTGCTCTCCTCGAAGCGGTAGGCCTCCGCGTCTATCTGGATGAGAGTGGAAATGAAAAAGGAGGGGTGGCTCCGCGTTGGTCATTACCCTTACGGTAGGGTTGTAGATCTACGTCTGCTTCTGGAGACCACTACGTATCCTGCGGCGACGACTGTGGCTGCGGCAGCTACGACGATGAGCATTCGGAACGAGATCAGGTCAGAGGGGAGCGTCGAGAGCGTGACGGTAGAAAGCTGAGCAGCTATCGCTACGGTCGGGTCATGCGTGAGCGAGTTGTTGAACCTCGGTACGCTTACCTGATGGGCGAAGACGATACGGTTCCTTGCTGGTCTGCCTTCTATCTCCGTGATGATTCCTGTCGTGTAGAGGCTTTCGGGGACGATTATCGGCGTCGGCAACAGGAAGACGGGGTGAATAGCGGTCCTCATGGCGTCCGCGACCGTCCTGCCGTCCACATCAGCCTCAGAGGTGTAGGATACGAACGCCTTGGCCGCATCCAGTGACTTCTCGGAGACGAGTATGAGGGGTTCCCTCGCTGGCAGGGTCTGGTTGA
>JAWCPE010000166.1:1162-4528 GCA_038870415.1 Bathyarchaeia archaeon | reverse complement strand
AAGAGGAGGGGTCGAATACCTCAAGCCTAAGGACGGGAGGCACGTGAAACCTGCGTTCTAGACGAGTTTCCGCGCTCACCTTGCTGACATCCTCAGCGCAGGGACGGAAGTACATGACTCTATTGGCCAGCTCAGGTATCGCCTTAGCCTCATGAGTGTCTTCGGGCATACTGCGTAGCTGAGCCTCAAGCTTGGCTTTACAGTCGGCATACTCGGGTCTGCGGAGGAGGGGGCACTCATCTGGACTTGTCTTTCTGGCCACGGTTCGCCTCGCGAAGGCCCTGCATGTAGGCGCCCCGCACGCTCCACAGTCAAGCCTTGGCGTCGCATCGTACAGTCTTTGGAAGCTCATCCCTGACACATCTCAACAGCCTAGGAGTAGGTAAACTTCTGACAGGAGACTTTCGTCACGCGATCGACCGAGCTAGGTCTGTGGCTGTCGCGATGAGTTTGTCCACCTCTTCTCGGGTGTTGTAGATGTAGAGCGAAGCTCGCACGGAGCCTTGAGGCCTTCCTAGGAGTTCCCGGGCGAGTGGTATCGCGCAGTGAAGCCCGGACCGGACCATGATGTTCGCCGCTACGTCTAAAGCGAGGGCTACATCATGCGGGTTGAGCTTCGCGACGTTGAACGGAACGATCCCTACCCTCTTCCTTGGGTCATGCGGGCCGTAGACCTCAACCTTTGGGATCTCCGTCAACCCCTTCTGAAGCCTCTCAGTCAATGCTCTTTCATGGGCCTCAACTTGGTCTAGGCCTAAGCGTTCAAGGTAGTCTATCGCAGCGGCTAAGCCTATGGCTTCTCCTATCGGGGGGGTTCCCGCCTCGAATCTCTCCACTCCCTTCGCTAGGTGGTAGCTTTCGACCGTTACGTCCTCTATCGAGCCGCCGCCTATGCCTAAAGGTTCAACCTGGTCGAGTACGGATGGCGATAAGTATAGGATGCCGACCCCTGTCGGGCCGAGCATCTTATGCCCGGAGAAGGCTAGGTAGTCGCATCTGAGCGCTTGAACATCGGTCTTAAGCCTTGGCACTGATTGCGCCCCATCGACGAGTAGTTGGGCTCCGTGGTCGTGCGCTATCTTCGCGATCTCCCTGACGGGAAGCGTTACCCCTAACACGTTCGATACATGTGTCACGGCGACGAGCTTCGTGCCCGGCCTGATGGCTTTCTGAAACGCTTCCCCGTCGAGGATTCCTTCCTGAGTAGGCTTGGCCACGTCCACCTCGACGCCGAACCTCTCCCTCAGTCTTAGCCAAGGGATGTAGTTCGAGTGATGCTCTAGAAGCGTCGTTAAGACTCGGTCGCCCCTCTTCCAGGGGAGGCCGTTGGCGACGAGGTTGATGCTCTCAGTTGTGTTCCCGGTGAAGACCACCCTAGAGTCGGCTGGGGCGTTTATGAAACGTGACGCCTTCAGCCGGGCATGCTCATACTCTTCCGTGGCTTTCTGCGACAGCCTGTGAACTCCCCTCTCCACGTTCGCCCTGTAGCTACGGTAGAACTCCAGCATCTTCTCCAAGACCGTTTCAGGAGTCAGGCTGGAGGCAGCGTTATCCATGTAGACTATGCCAGACTGCAGTATAGGGAAGTCACGCCGGATCGTGTCGGTGTCTAACAGAGGCCTCGGCTCCCTGCATGAGGCTATACCTTCACGGCGTTATATACGTTGCCGGGCAGGTCTTAAGTCTCTTCAATGTCATCGGTTGAAGCCTCGAGGTAAGAGGAGAGGAGGCCCCTCTCGGCTAGACGCTGAACCTCGCTCTCTTCGAAGCCTAGCAAAGGCATGTAGACAGGGCGTAGGGGATGATACAGCTTCAAGGGCTCACTTTTTCCATCTGAGCTTCGAGGTCCGAGTGCAAGCCGGTCGTCAGCTACTATGCCTTCCGCGTTCATGAAGCAGGCCAAGGCATCGGCGTAGATGAACGGCCAAGATGGAACCTGTCGATCCGCAAGTCCTCGTTTGCTCAGGGCGGTGAGATCGTCTTCCCATGAGGGAGCATAGTAGGCTGCCGAGCGGGAGGGCGACCAGTCCATGAGAGCCTTCATCTGACGAAGCACGTCCTTGGACGGTTGGTTAAGAGCTGGGCTTACGAGCAGTGGCAAGATGGGTGAACCCCGCCTCATCATAAGCCACGCTGCCACGGTGGACCTGGTCGAGCCGTCTATCAGAGCCACCATCTTCCCTTGGGAGCCGTACGGCATCCCGCCAGCTCCGGCGAATGTCTCCGTGAAGACGTAGGCAGACTCGTTCGCGACCTCTACGCCTATTCGTACGTCGGGCTTGGACAGGTTAACCCGGACGCTCCTCTCCGAGAACTCCTTGAGCACCGCTTCACCTACCTTGGCGTTTACGTCGTAGCTTGAATAGTTCTGTCTGCCCGTCCGTCTACACGAGACGGCGAAAGTGGACCCTGCCTTAAGCGCGTTTCCGGCGACTTGCAGAGCTTTCAAGGTGATCTCCTCGATCTTAGAGCTTGTGGCGAGCGCCGGTGAGAAGGAGGAGATGCCGAAGACCCTTGCCAGAGCATCGCGCACAGTGCTGGAGTACCATATACTTATGTAGGCTCTTCCTGGGCTGCGGGTGATCGCGTTGATGGGGATTCCCCGCCGCTTCAACGCTCTACTGATATGCGTCGTAACGGCGCGTTCGAGCCTCGACCTTACGGGTCGACTCTTTACCCCTATCTCTCCGCTTAGTCGCACCACGACGGTGTCCCAGGCAGGCTTCTTGGCGTCGTCAACCGCTCCTCCGCTTGCTCCACCTTCAGGTTCCACTTCAGGCATAGCCCAAACATCCGCTACTCCGTGCACCAAAAACTTATTTCCCCTGTGGCAGAAGAAGTCGATTGCTTTTCAGAGCCCCCTAGTAACCTTTACGGGCTTATAGCCTCCATGGTAGGTGCGTAGCTTAACGTTATTAGACCGAACGGTTCTCCTAGGGACTGTGATGGTTGAATGGGGCAGCTCTTGGAACAGCTCGGTCGGGTTGGAGCCGGAGTAGGGGCAGTCCGGCTGATCGACACGCATGAGCATCTTCCTCAGGAGCAGGAGAGGCTTAAGGAACATGTCGACCCCCTGGCGACGTTCCTGCCCCACTACGCCTCCTCAGACCTAGTATCGGCAGGTCTCCCTCAGGAGGACCTCACCTTCATCCGCGACCCAGCCTTACCGCTGAAGGAGAGATGGCGCCGCTTCGCCCCCTTCTGGGAAAGGATGGAGAACACCGGTTACGGCAGAGCCATCAACGTGGCGGCTAAAGGCCTCTACGGCGTCAACGGACTCAGCGCTGACACCTTGGAGGCGCTCACCGCGAAGATGAGGGAGGCGAACAAGCCTGGGCTCTACAGGTATGTTCTCAAGGAGAAGGC
>JAWCPE010000166.1:0-1152 GCA_038870415.1 Bathyarchaeia archaeon | reverse complement strand
AGACCTCTCGATCCTGGACGCCGAGACGACTCAGGTGGACCGCGCATTCTTCGCTCCCGTCATGAGGTTCGACGCCTTCATCACGGTCAAGGAACGTTGGGACCTAGAGCTTCTGAAACGGCGCGTCGGCTTCCCCATCCATACACTGGAAGACTTGCTGAAGGCCCTCCAGGTGGAGTTCGAAGGAGCACGCCCCTTAATGGTCGGCGTTAAGATCGCTCTAGCGTACAGGCGGAGCCTCCACTTCGATAAGGCCACATACGCGGAGGCTGAGGCCGTCTTCAACAGAATCCAGAAGCAGAGAGTCTTCAGAAGGCTGGAGATAGAGGGAGTCCGACGTACCTTACCGGAACCGCTCTCGTTCGAGGAGGCAAAGCCGCTTCAGGACTTCATGGTTCACAGGCTGCTTAGCCTCTCGTCGAAGCACGGCCTCCCGGTGCAGGTTCATACTGGGCTTCAAGAGGGGAATGAGAACCTTATCACCAATTCGCACCCGGCTCTACTGACGAACCTCTTCATGGAGTACAGCGAGGTGAACTTTGACCTCTTCCACGCGAGCTACCCCTACTCCGGGGAGCTAGCAGTTCTCGCCAAGAACTTCCCCAACGTCTACGCCGACATGTGTTGGCTGCACGTCATCTCCCCGGCCGCGGCGAGGAACGTGCTCTCAGAGTGGATAGACGCCATACCCGTCAGCAAGATTCTAGCCTTCGGAGGAGACTACCGGTTCGTGGAGGGAGCCTACGCTCACGCCGTGATGGCCCGAGAGAACGTAGCACGTGTACTGGCAGAGAAGGTTGAGGAGGGCGCTTTCACCGAGGCCCAGGCAGTCAGATACGCGGAGATGATTCTTAGGACGAACGCTCAACGACTGTTCTCCCTGCCATCCTAGTCAGCTCTACAGTTGATTATGGCGGCGTCGAGAAAGGTGTGCAGCATGCATCGCGTCGCGTCGAGGCTTTCGGCGGGCTACCAGAACCTCTTGCTGGTGGCCTTCCTCTCCGCTTCCACGATGAGTTCGAAGAGCCTCTCATCTGCTTTAGGATTCCTAGCGAGGATCTCCGCTGCCTCCGAGGGACCTAGCCTTCTACCGGCTAGGGCATAGGCGGCGGGTGAACCGTACTTTTCGACAAGCTCGGAGGAGGCCTTCGC
>JAWCPE010000165.1:0-4540 GCA_038870415.1 Bathyarchaeia archaeon | reverse complement strand
GCCAACGATAGCTCCATCGCAGACGGCCACGAGGCAGCCACCGCGGTCTTTAGCAGCGCCCCCAAGAGCCTCCCTGAAGGCTAGGAGGAAGAAGAGCCTGTCGAGAAAGCCTAGGCTCCTCTTGAAGAGTTCGCGGACGGCCCTCTCCTCGCTCGGCAACATCTCGCGGACAAGGATCTGGGGCTCCAATCTAGCCCTCTCCAACTCTCCTTCTAGCGTCACAGCCGGATGCCTATCTTAAGAAATGTCAACTGGCGCCCCTCTTGGCGCTAGGGCTGACAGAAAGCGATTAATGCGGAGGAGCAGCCGCTCGTAGAGGGGGGACGCTGTGGTGGAACGTGTCAGGTTCGGTTACGTGGGCTGCGGCTTCATGGCTCAGAAGGTGCATATCCCTAACTTCAAGACCATCCCGGGCTGCGAGTTCCTCGGCCTCGCCGAGGTACGCGAGAGACTCGGACGGAAGGTTCAGGCTCGGTATGGGATTCCGCGCTTCTACAGGAGCCATCTAGAGCTGGCGGACGACCGGGACATAGATGCGGTAGGGGTCTCCGCTCCCTTCGCATTGCAGGGCGAGATCGCTCGTGATCTACTTGCGGCGGGGAAGCACGTCTTCATGGAGAAGCCTATGGCCGTCTCCATGGAGCAGGCGGAGCGGATCCTCGCCGCGGGCCGGGCTTCGGGGAAGCGCCTCATGGTGGCGTACATGAAGCGTTACGACGCCGGAAACGAGCTGGTCAAGGAGACCGTGGCCAGGTACCGTGGGACAGGCGAGTTGGGGAGAGTGCTTCTAGCGCGGAGCCACGGGTTCTGCGGCAACTGGACCGCGAACCTGGATACGCCCATGGAGACGACGGACGAGAAGCCGCCTGAGCCCCCGGCGCAGGGCCCCGGGTGGCTGCCGGAGGAACATCTCAGCTCGTACATAGGCTACTTGCAGCAGTATACGCATAACGTGAACCTTCTAAGGTGGTTCCTCGACGCAGGCGAGGACGTGAAAGTGAAGCATGTAGACCTGGACGTGGACGGTTACACGGGCCTAGCCCTCTTCGAGATGGCCGGGGTGAGGGCTGTCCTCGAGTCCGGCAGCCTCTCGCATTACCGGTGGGATGAGGAGACGAGCATCTACTTCCAGCACGGCTGGGTGAAGACCTGGGCCCCGCCCTTGCTGTTGAGGAATATGCCGGCGGATGTGGAGATCTACCGAGCGGGGAAGGTGCAGGAGTTCACTCGGCCCGTGCCGAAGCCTCACTGGACCTGGTCCTACAAACGCGAGGCGGAACACTTCATCGAACACGTAGCCAGCGGCGAACCCTTCCGGTCCTCTGGGGAGGACACGCTCACAGACGTAAGGGTCTTCGAAGACCTATACCGGCTCTACTTGAAGAACCGAGGGCTGCTATAGGCCAAGCGTCGCCGCAGCCCAGCTCACCGCTTGGTCTACGGTACTCTTTCTCCCTTGATAGGCTTATATGGCTGTGAAGGCGACTGGTTATGAGAGATGTAGGGGCTATGACGACCATATCAATTACGGACGACGTGAAGAGGGAGCTTCTGAAGGTGGCAGCTGAGCTTCAGCTCAGGCGGGGCCGCAGAGTGGACCTGAACGAGGCGGTTCGCTACCTGGTAACTCAGAGAAGGAGAAAGAACCCGAGCTGCTGAAGGAGGCCTGCGGTTCTCTGGATGACGCCCGGGAGGCAATCGCTGAACTCCTAGCAGAGAGGAGACTGGATGAAGAGCGGACTGAGCGGAAGACTCGTCCTCGACGCTAGCGCCCTAGTCGAGCTACTCTCCCCGACGCGTGAGGGACACAGGCTCATGCAAGCGCTACTGAACGAGGAGATAGAGGCCTACATCACTGAGATCGCGGAGACGGAGCTGAGATACCTCCTCTGCAGGCGGCTGGGAAGAGAGAAAGCTGAACGTGCCGTGCTGACGCTAATGGCATCAGGATACCTGCATGTCGAAGACACTTCAGACGTCCTAGAAGACGCAGCACTGTACAAGTGCGAGAGGGCCATCTCCCTAGCCGACTGCTTCTGCTTAGCCCTAGCGAAGAGACTTGCTTGCCCTGCGCTGTTCGCCCGTGAAGAGGAGGACCTGCGAAGAGAGATGGCGAGGAAACCGTTCGACGTGAACATCATCTTCCTTGCCGTCGAGGCCAATCAGTGAACAGCCGAGGGAGTTGGCAAGGCTTAACCCGACGAGGCTGGGTAGGTGATCGGTAGACTTGCCGCGATGTTGTTGACAGCTCCGAGACTACACTTCCGGACCGCGGTACGTCATCTCGATGGCGGGAACCCAGAAGATCGTTCCAACCCTGAAGGACGATCCTCCTTTGAGGACGGTTTGATTACTCTGAGCCCAGCCGCCAGCTGTCTACCTGTCACCCGAATATCTTGTCGAGAAGCATCATAACGGCAAAGCCTGTGATGAATCCGAGGGTGGCTTCAGTCTCGTGTCCCCTTCGGTGGCTCTCAGGGATCATCTCATGGCTTACAACAAAGGCCATAGCGCCTGCCGCAAAAGCCAGGCCGCTAGGGAGAAGAGGACGAGCTAAGGCGACCAGAGATACTCCGATGAGTCCGCCGATAGGTTCGACTAGGCCGGTCAAGGTCGCGTACCATACTGCTTTTCTCCGTCGGAAGCCTCCTCTGATAAGGGGGAAGGCGACTGCCGAGCCCTCGGGGACGTTCTGTAACGCTATAGCCGTAGTGATGACCATCCCTGCCGGGATATCTCCACCGCCAAAGCTCACCCCTACAGCCAGTCCCTCGGGGAAATTGTGTATGGTGATGGCTAAGATCAGGAGGCTCACCCTTGACAGGTTGGACGACAAAGCTTATCCCAACAGGCGGGGATAGTCTGTTTCATGAGAACTGCTCAGAAGCCTCAGTTGAACCGTGTTTTTATCACCTTCTTCATCATCTTGATCGCTCCAGCGATCACCCAAATCTCCCCTCTTTTGTCTTCCCACTCCTTTCTAAGCGTCTCGGCTTCGCCCGAGGTCTTCGAATACTATGGATATACACCCCCCAGTAATTTCAGCGCTCTGGACGCTGATCCGAGGGCTTTCCCCTACTTCAGGCTCGGCTGGGAGGTAGACCCTGTCACGGGAGCCTACAAGCAGAATTATGGCTACGTGGACAACGGCACCTGCTACCTCGACATCATAGGCATCAACGATAGCACCAAAGTCTGGGTCTACGATATCACAGGCACCGAGCCTCTCCTCCGCGAGAGCTTCACCGTCAACAGGATGGAGCTTCACAACACGACGATACCTGCGAAGACGTACTTCAAAGTCGTATCTGACAAGCGTGTGGCGGTAGCTATGGGAGGCGGAGGCAGCTACCTAGGCGAGGTGCATACGCCCTACCCTAGCACTGACGGTGGCTTCGCCGGTAAGGAGTTCATATTCATGGCGTTCCCAGGCAGTTTCGACGGTTACTTCGGCGTGGGGAACATGATATACGCGATCGACAGTACGAAGGTCACCTTATACGACGACAAGAGCCAAGTGGTCACGCAGAAAGAGCTTAAAGCGAACGAGACCTTACCTAACCTTAAGATCTCATCGCGGAAAGTCTACAGGATCGAGTTAACGGGCAGGGCGGCGGTGGCCGCGTGGGGCTTTGCAAGCTTCACAAACGCCCGCCCTCTCATGGGCGGCTACGTAGGCCAGTACTTCCTCGTCAACCCTAGGGCAAGCAGCTGGAGTACGATGGAGATACCTGCCCTCATTGTTGTTAATCAGGGAGCTGCGAGCCGCGTCACGGTTAAAGAGATAGGGAAGACGGCGCTCGCTACGAAGGAGATGGCTCCCAACAGTGTCTGGTTCCTCGACCAGACAAATGTCGACATCTACTCCAAGAACCTCGTTGTTGAAAGCACGGGCGACATCATGGTCTTCGTGAGCACAACGTGGGGCTCAACCCCCGGTATCGGCAAGCTCTACCAAGGCGTGGCCTTCATCGGGGTTAAGCCCAACCAGCCGACGACGCTTCACACTTTCTCCAAAGCGATAGCCTTCTCGCCCGAAGCCAACGCGCACGTGACGATTGAAAACCTCGAATTGGAGATAAGGAAAGGAGGCTACGCGGAACTTCCCGGCGGCCTGATCACCTTAGCATCGAACGTGACCTTGGTTGTGGAACTGATCTCCCTTCCGGTTACGTATCTCGCGACGGGCGGACTGGGTGTCGGCGACGAAGTAGCCTATGAGGTGCCCGCGTTGAGCAACTGGGGCGTCTACCTCATCCCCACCGAGAGCGCTCGGATCACGTATCCACCGCCCGTTGTCGAGACGGGAATGGACATCACCCTGATAGCGGCCGCTGCCGCCGCGGTTGTCATCGTCGCAGCCGCGGTAGTCTGGAAGAAGCCTTGGAAGAGAGGCCCCGGCTAAGCTGCATCCTCGATTAGAGCCCCGCCCGCCATCCTTCAGCTGAAGTGTGCTGTGCTGCATAGCCTGGGGTTTGCGGCAGCTTTTCGCCGTCGGTCTGCTTCCGGTTTAGGGGGTCGTAGGTGATGGCTGTGAGGA
>JAWCPE010000164.1:0-4604 GCA_038870415.1 Bathyarchaeia archaeon | reverse complement strand
AGTCCCTGTCGAGTAGGG
This sequence comes from Bathyarchaeia archaeon, assembly GCA_038870415.1. Classification (GTDB taxonomy): domain Archaea; phylum Thermoproteota; class CALKCG01; order B24; family JAWCPE01; genus JAWCPE01. The sequence goes on along the minus strand of JAWCPE010000164.1, from coordinate 4,586 downwards.
AGTTGAACCTTCTTCTCTTCGCCCTCCAGGTTTTCTACGTAACCAACCTGTCTGGGCTGTACAAGGGCCGAGAGGTCTACCCGCCGAGGGATGAGGTGATGCGTGGAACCAAGGCAACCCTAGATGGGGTCAGAAAGGTCGGGAGAGCCCTTGGGATACGCGTAGACCTATGAGGCCTCCTTCTGCGACAAAGCTTTTAGGACCCGCAAGATGGTTTCGAGCCGAGGCAGCCGGCTTGAAGCGCCCAGCCGTAAACCCACTGAAGGTAGAGGTTGTCCCCACGAAGCAGGTGCGCATACTGGGCTGCGACAAACGAGCAGTCGAGGACCTCGCCTGGTGCGCTGTCTCGATGGACTTGTCGAAGCTCTTCTGGCTCGACGGCCACTTCCTATGCTTGGAAACGTACGAGAAGGCCTTCGAGCAGGAGCTGGAGACCGGCATCTTCTCCATCAGCCAGGTCTGCTACGCAGAGGTGCCGAACTACGTTAGGCTGTACGACGTAGGCCGAGGCATCCAGATCCCGGTCGTCAACGTCTCAGGGATGCGGCTGTTCGAAGCGATAGCTAAAGCCATACGGGAGAACGGGACCTAGCCTCGCTCTAGACTCGCTCACCGAGGCTGCGCGGCCAGCCCTTCCCGGCGTCAAGGTAAGGCTTCATGCATCGCTGTTCAGTTAGCGCTCAGCCAGACTCCACGGTGGTAGCTGGGGTATCTTTCCCAGCTTCTGGGGCTTCTTCTCCCATTATCAGGTTGAGGAGTAGCTTCTGGTCTATCTCGGCTCTGCTCCGCCAGCCTAAGTAGAGCATCCCGCTTTCGTCACGGGTGAGGTATCCCCTTCGCAGGAACCTTTCTAGGGCGTACTGAACCACCCATCTTGGGAACTTCGCCTCGAGCAGCCTCTCGACATCCCTCTGTAACGCTTTCCCCTGCCTTGAGATTATGTACGCGACCGTCGCCGCTAGGGCGGCGATATCGTCGATCCGCCAGCCGGAGAGCCTCGCATCCGTCGCTGTAAGCGGGTCCCTAAGCCTGAGAACGAACCTGGCCCTGTCCAGTTCCTCCGGTGAAGGCTTCTCAAGGGAGAGCCCCTCTTCTTGAACGGCTTTAACCTCTAAACCGAGCTTCTCCAGCTCCGCGTCGAGAAGCTCCACAACCTTCATGTAGTTCCTCCCGAGTGCCCTCTTGAGCTCCCAGCCCTTCACACCGGGCCGCCTATGCCTCTGGAAGAAGAGCAGCTGGGCGGCGCGCTTCATCTTCCTCGCGTAGGCAGCTGCCTCAGTTGACTCGTCGCTCAAGCCTTCTCGCCTCCGCCATCCTGAGCCAGGTCTCGTAGTTCACCGCCGTGGCAGCTGACCTAGGCTGCCGGGGCTCTAAGCTCGGCAAGTGGGTTAGGGTCGGCTTGAGGTAGGCTTCCTCTTCCAGTCCTCGAAGCTCCAGCTGCGCGTAACCGTAGGTGACGAGGAAGCTTGTGAGGTATGCTCTCTTCACGGTCTCTTCGTAGGTCTCGGCGTAGATGAAGTCCCAATACCTGACGAAGCCCTCCTTCTCAGCCTTATCCCTGAGCTCGGCTGAGAGCCCCGTGAGGAGCTGCTCGAACTCCTCAGCTGAAAAGATGCCTAGCCTAAGCATCTCGTCCAAGCTGAGCGTGGACGGTCTACTCCATGGGGGATTTGGCAGTCGACGGAACCTCTCCGCGAGCGAGGGGAGCCTGTTCCAGTACTCGACAGCTTCCTTAACCCGCTGCGGGGAGAGCTGCTCATTCTCGAGTATCGGTCTCCAGGCCCTGACGAAGTCGAGGAAGAGCGTCTTAACGTCTAAGGTTCGGACCTTGAACTCGACGAGAAGCGGGTCGACGTAGAGAAGTGATGAGCGGTACTTGACCCAGCCTCCTTGGAGCTCCACGATCGCCGCGAGCTTGTTCAGGGCTTCAGCGTCAAGCGAGAGGTCGTCGAGAGCCTCCCAGCCGGGGAGATACTTGTCCAGCATCTCCAATCTGTCCTTGACGTCGACCTCGAAGGGGTCGACCCCGCGTTCCCTGACTGTTCTGCAGAGGTGGATGAGCCTCAGAACCCGCTCCCTTCTCTTGGCATCGTCGCTGGTGTTAGGCAAGCTGGGAGACCTCCGACCTTCCGCCTATGTTCTGGACCATGATGACGTGGGTCTCTCTCCCCACCTTAGGCAGTCTGCTCGGCGTTATGACCAGGTACTGAGTCTCGGAGCCTTGAAGCGACGAGACGAGTTGGTCGAAGATGACCTCTCGGTTCCTCGGGTCCATGTGAACATCGTATTCATCCACAGCTCTGAAGGGGGACTTCACGTGCTGCTGTAGGGCGAGGAGGAAAGCGATGACAGCCGTGCTCCTCTCGCCTCCGCTCTGCGTGTAAGCGTCAAGAACGCTGGGCTCCACGCCCCTGAACCCTACCGTTAGCTCTAATCCAGCTGCTTCAAGGTCGTTGCTGTTCAGGAGCCTCGCCTTCCCCGCGCCGGCGACAGAGGCGAGAATCCTAGCATATTCGCGGTTCAGCTCTTCAAGGAGCTTCTCCAACGCGTTCCGCCATACCTGCATTCTCTCCTCGACTTCTCGAAGCGTCAACGCCTTGTTCTCCGAGACGACGGCTAACCTCTCCTTCAGTTCTCCGTACAGTTGCGAGTACCGGCTGTACATCTTCTCCGCGTCTTCAGAGACCTTGCCTAGAGCCGTCAGCGCGGCTTGGGTGAGCCTCATCTCATCGGTGACCTCAGTCGGGACGCGATGCGTCTCGACCCTCTCTCCGGCCTTCTCAGCGGCAGCGGTCAGCCGGGCGAGTTCCCTCCTGCCCTCTTCGAGCTTAGCTTTAATCTCGCCCAGTTCCTCTTCGATCACAGCCTTCTGATAGTTGAGGACCCCCTCTCTGACGCGTTCTCTCAGAACCTCATCAGTTACGGACGTAAGCTGAGCCTCATTCGCGCCCATGGCTTCGCGCAGCTCAGCACTCCTCGCCTTGGCCTCGCTAAGCCTCGCCTCCTGCTCTCTCGCTCTGGACGCGCTCTCGGAGATGAACGCTGATAGACGCTTCTGGCTTGCCGCTGCAGGGTCCTCCGTTGGCGGCTCCGCGCCCTGCCTCATCTCCTCGACAAGCGGGGACAGCTTCGCCTTGAACTCTTCCATCAGTCGGATGGTGGTCTCTGCCTCGGCCCGTTCGGCCTCGTTCTCCAGAAGCGTGTAGAGTAGGCGTTTCTGCTCGAAGCGGAGACCGTGTAGCTTGCCGTCGAGGGCTTCCGCAGCCTGCCTTGTCTCTTCGAGCTGTTTGAGTGTTCTCTCAAGCCTTCTCGTCTGTCGGAGCTGCCTCTCCTCGAGCCCTTCTAGGACGGCTTGCTGTCGGGAGACCTCTGCCCAGAGGAGTTCCCTCTCGAGGTAAGCCTTCCTCTTCAGCAACTCGTTTCTCCGGAGGTACCGCTCGTACTCCCCACGCCAATAGCCTAAGGTCTGCTCAGCGTTCTCCACGAGGCTTGAGATGCTCTGCTCCTCGCTGAGCACCTGCGATAGCCTCGTCCGAGCCTCCAGGATGTTCTGCCTGTATGATTGGAAGCCGACCGCCTCTTCGAGCATCCTCAGCTTCTCTTGAGGCGTGGTCACGCTGAACTCCTCAACCATCCCCTGATGCATGATCAACAGTAGATTGTCCGGGTTCAGGCCGAACTTCTCCAGCATCAGGGTAACCTCGGCCTTCGTTGTCGGCTCGAAGTTGACCTCGTACCAGTAGTCGCCTGTACTCTTCAGGTATCTTGAGACTTGGAGGTCATCGACCCGCCACTCGGCTACCGGTCGTCTCCCACCTCGAGGCGAATTGTCGAGGACAACGGTTACTCGCGAGGTGTCTTTGCCACGCCTGATGAGGTCGCTCAGCCTCCTAGACCTCTCGGTGTAGGCCTGCCCCAGGGCGACCGAGATCGCGAGCAGTATCGAGGATTTTCCCGCCCCGTTGGGGCCGCATATCAGGTTCAGCCCTGAGCGGAGAGGTATCCTGGCGAACTCGTAGCTCATGAAGTTCTCCAAGACAACCTCTTTTATGAGCAAGGAGGAGAGCCTCGACGGAAACGGAAGTTTGACGCTTTATAGCAGACGGGGCCTATAAAAGCTTGAAAGCATCGATACGTCCAGGTCTTAGAGGGATACGGGATGGTCGTCGCCGGAAAAGTCTTCAAGCTGAGGGAGCCTCAGCCGCTGTCCACCATTGGGTCGAAGCTCCGGGCCTTCAGAAGAGAGGATGCTTTCGACGAAGACCCCTACCATTTCAAGCTGATAAGCGAGATCAGGGACTTGGCCCTAGGGCCGGAGTCGCTGAGGGGGGTGCTCTCTCAAGACTTTCTGGGGTACGTCTTCCATCACGGTGAACGGATACCGACCCCGAGGACGGTCGAGTCGACCTTCGCCTTCAGTCAGCACCGCGACAGAGTCTTCCTTACCGTTCTGGAGAAGAAGCGGCTCGCGAACGCGGTCGCGAACCTGATGAGCGAGATCCTCTTCATAACCCCAGGGTACATCGTGGAGGCCCGGATACCGCCTGAGGCCCTGAGGAAGTACCACGAGCAGAACCCGGAAGATA
>JAWCPE010000163.1:0-4629 GCA_038870415.1 Bathyarchaeia archaeon | reverse complement strand
TAGCTAGGCCTTCCAGGCTTCAGGCCATCTCCTCACGTGGCTGAGGGGCTGGGGGCAACGGCAGGGATAGTGGAGGAAGCCCCCCAACCGCCTCTTCGCCTCCTTGCTTGACGCTCGACGAGGCTGCCTGCATGAGGGTCTACGGTATGCCTCAGGCCGGGTTGGAGGCAGGGGGCCTTACACTAGGGGTCTCCATCGGCGATGACGACCCTGACACCCCGCCTCTCCCCGAGCTCCTCGAGGAACCCGTAAGCGGCCGGGGTTACTCACGCAGCATACCTCTAGGGCTGGGAGCCTCCTGAAGCCTAGGCTCCAAGGCAACCAGAGAGCCATGCTTCAACGCCCCCACGTTCAAGGAGCGCTCATCCACAACCGCTGTTTTACCTTGACTTCTCCCACGTGGAGGGCTCCAGTCAAGCTAAGCTTCAGAAGCGGCGAAACCAGTTCATCGCTGAGCGGTTGTCTCGCCTCAAGATGGGCCTTATAGTCCTTGAGACCTTCCAGGGCTCAAGCCGGAAAGAGTGTAGGTAGACAGGGTAGGCTGCAATCCCCAGGGGTGTCCTCTCCCTCTCGAAGAGTCCGCTGCCCATAAACCATCTCCGAGAAATAGGACTCTCCTAAAACAGGTTCACAGCATGGCCAGCGGGTGAGGGAGAAGCCGGCACGGATGTGAACAACACTTTTATAGTCGTGGGCGTTCCGATCAGGTCTCGGTGGGGTCATGGCTGTCGGTGTGCCAAGGGAAGTCAAGTTCCCCGTCAGCGAGGCTGTGAAGTTCAGCGTTGAAAGCATACGGAAGAGGTTTACACGTGCCCTGATCACGGCTATATCCGTGATCCTCGGCGTGGCCTTCTACGCGGCGCTCAAGACATCGGCGGATATACTGGGCTTCGCTAAAGGGGCATCCGTTGAGACCCAGGCTTACCAGCTGTGGATGGCCATAATCTCGCTTGTGCTCTGCGCCGTGGGCATCCTGAACTCCATGCTTATGGCTGTAACTGAGAGAACGAAGGAGATCGGCACGATGAAGTGCCTCGGCGCCATGGATGGCCATATACTGGCGGTTTTCTTGGCCGAGTCCTCCATCCTCGGGCTTATAGGCGGCGCCCTCGGCGCCGTAGGAGGCTGGGGTGCAGGCTTTGCAGTCTCATTCTTCCAGTACAAGGTAGACTTCTTCGACGCGACTCTGCTTGCTAAGTACGCCGAGACGGTAGGTCAGTCGGTCCTCATCGCCATCATCCTCAGCCTTGGAGCGACGCTCTACCCCGCTTACCATGCCGCAAGCCTTGACCCTGCAGATGCCCTGCGGTACGAGGTATAGCACAGGCTTAGCCGTTTTGGCCAAGCCGGGGCAGTTGCACCTCCGTCGCTGAGGAGGACCCGTGGCAAGCGTAGGTTTAGGAGGGCCTCTTTAAAAGACCTATGGCGGGCAGGCTTTTGGCGGAGTGCGACCGCTAGGCCCTCAACGTCCTCTACGACCATGCCAGGCTCATTCTAGGCGTGCGGAGAGGCTGGACGCCCACCGCTCAAGCTGCGGTACGCCTCCTCAAGAAGCGTATGAGCCAGCATAAGCCACGAGGAGCCCTGACGGATAAAGGGAGCTCAGCTCAGTTCTACCCGTCAAGGGGATGCGTCTCCACGGAGTTCTGCCGCGTTCTACTCGTGCCTCAGGGCTACTATTGGGTCAAGCTTAGATGCTCTCCAAGCCGGGTAGAGCCCTCCCATTGCGGCGAGGGCTAGGCAGAACAGCCAGACCTCCGCCATGAATGGCAGCTCGAAGACAGGGGTCATGTGGCTGAGAGAGAGGGAGCCCGCTGAACTCCCTCCGCCAAAGAGCCTGAAACCGCCGCCTTGACCACCGCCCGTCTGCGAACCAGTGGATGTGACTCCCGACGCAAGGTTGCTTAATGCGAACGGGATGGCGTACGAGAGGCCGGCACCGCCGATAAGCCCTAGGAGGCCTCCGACAGCGCCTATGATGAGTGCCTCAGAAAGGAAGAGGACAAGGATATCTCGGTCGGTGAAGCCGACCGACTTGGTGATCCCTATCTCCCTGATCCGCTCGCTGACCGACGTGTACATGGTGGCTAAGATCCCCACGGTGGCAACGAGCAGAGATACGGCTGCGATGCTCCCTATGAACAGCACTAGAGCACCGATTACGTTCTGGATGATCTGGACGATATCCTTGAGGGAGAATATAGTCAGGTTGTTGCCGTAGATACCCCTTATCTCTTCCGCTGCAGCGTCAGCTCGATCTAAGCCCTTAGCCTTCACGAAGAGGCCGCTGTAGACGTCCGCTCGCTGCATACCGGACCTCGCCGTTGTGACGGAGACGAAGGCCATCGAGTCCACGTTGATGAACCCCCCGGTGCCCATGTATCTGAGTATACCTACCACCCTGAAAGCCCTCTGGGCCGTCGTCGGCCTGGGGCCGGTGAGGTCGGTATACTGCACTGTTATCACCTGGCCTAGCCTCGCGAAGGGCATCATCTGGTCCTGCGGATATGCTACACTGTAGCCGAGGAGAACGCCGCTCTGGTCTGAAGGCGAGACATACTCACCTTCAGCTAAGCCTATGTTCGGGTATAGCAGCGACAGCATACTCTGGTCGATCCCTATGAAGGTGACCGTCCTGCTGGAGGCCCCGGACTTGGTTAGGAAACTGCGCTGAACGAAGGGGATCACGCTAGATACGTCGGGGAGAAACTGAATGGTTCTCTGCACCCCCTCAGTGAGCCTGAGCGTTGAGGAAGAGGATGGCAGCACCATCATGATGTCCGGGCTGAGGTTGCCAAGTTGCCCCGTGACGTACGCGGAGAAGCCGGCTCCCGTGCTGTTCAGAGCTATGATTAGTCCTGACCCGATCGCGACCATCACCATCGTCAGTGCCGACCGAAGCTTCCGGTCACGCAAGGCCTTATACGCGAGTCTCAACACGTCCGTGAACATCATCGTCGCATGCCTCTGATCTCCTCCCGGCTGATCCTGCCGTCGAGGAGGTGGACGGTGTGGTCTGCGCTCTCAGCGAAGACCGGGTTATGCGTGACCACGATGAAGGTCTGGCCTTTCTCTCTGTTAAGCTTCTCGACGAGCATCATGATCTCCATGCTTGTCTTGGAGTCAAGGTTGCCTGTGGGCTCATCCATAAGGACGATCTTCGGGTCGTTCACCAGGGACCTGGCGATAGCGACGCGCTGCTGTTCGCCGCCGCTCAGCTCCGAAGGCCTGTGGTTCACACGCCCCTTAAGCCCGACTGAAGCCAAAAGTTGGAGCGCTATCTTCCTACGTTCTCTCCGGTTGACGCCGGCCGCGATCAGCGGGAACTCCACGTTCTCCAGCGCGGTAAGCCTTGGGATGAGGTTGAAGAACTGGAAGACGAAGCCGATCTTCCTCAGCCTCAGCCTCGCCATCTCTAGGCTGTTAAGCGTGGAGACATCTACCCCGTCGATGAGAATCTTGCCCCGGGTCGGTTTATCAAGCGCGCCCAGCATGTTCAGAAGCGTCGATTTCCCGCTTCCTGAAGGGCCTAGTATGACTAGGAGCTCGCCCGCGGCAACCTTCATGCTCACGTTATCAAGTGATAGAACTGGTACGCTTCCTAGGAAGTACTGTTTCGTAAGCCCTATCGTCTCGACGACCATGTGCAGGGCAGGTCCCAGACCTCGGTCAACCAGTCAAGCCGATTATTTAAGCAATCGGCTGGCTGGGCTCTGTGGAGACCCTTGCAGCATGACTTCACTCTGTCAAAATGGAAGACGGTGGATGTGCATCATACCTAGGAGGTTTGGTGAATCATCCAGCGCTGCACAGGGGTCTTTGAGCCTCCGGCCCAGCAAGCAAGGCTTTTATCACGCCGGGCAAAGCATCACTTCTTGACGCCTCGGTAGCTCAGCCGGTAGAGCAACAGTCTCGTAATCGCGACAAGCGAAGAGTGAGCTGTAGGTCGGGGGTTCAAATCCCTCCCGAGGCTTCGGTCAGAATCCTGTACGTGGTCGACGGATGGAACATCGAGGTTCTAGCAGAATGCAGAAAAGCCAACGTATCACAGAGCTACTGTAGGCTCCTTGCTGGGTGGAGATGAAACTCCTTTACGATTTCCTCCATAACCCAGCCCTGAAATCTTTCTTTGGGCTTCCCTTTGAAATTGAAGCGGTAGGGCGTTTTCTTAAGAGACAAATCTAACCACGCTCTTAATCAAGAGTATCGTTGGTGATTCTTCTTTAAACCTTTACTATGAGTAGACTACAGCATGGAGTCTAGCAGAATGTAGTCGGGGCTCCAAGGGTAAAGGCAGAAGACCTATCCTTAAGGCGGCTTAAGTCCCCCTCCCTTCCCATGGATGTAAGTTTGGGACCCAAGGAACTCCTCGATCCTTTGCGAGGCCTCCTTGACACCTTCGACTCCTTTGAATACGATTACCTTCTCGAACCTAGACGTAGCCTCTGCCTTCTTACTTCCAGACAGAACTCCTTCCCTACCCAAGAGACATCGTCGTATAGCTTGTGGTCGTAAACCCAGACCCCATGGTCCCTCCTCGGGTGTCTATTGAAGGTCACTTGAAGGGTAGTGCTCCTTCCTGCATTGAATTCGAGGCTCAAATAGTTTCGCGATCCACTGAGGGATATG
>JAWCPE010000162.1:0-4673 GCA_038870415.1 Bathyarchaeia archaeon | reverse complement strand
AGTCGGGAACGTCCGAAAACAGCGTTTCACGGACGTATGGCGCGAGAGCAAGGTTCTTGCCAAACTCCGTGACAGAGACCTGCTCCAAAGCAACTGCGGGAGTTGCCAATATCGATTTATCTGCGGTGGATGTAGAGCTCGGGCACTGGCCTACTTCAACGATGCTCTTGCACCAGATCCAGGCTGTATCCGTAACAGGTCACCTTCAGGACCCGGCGCCCGTCAACTCTCAAGTCTAGAAGGAGGGAACTCGTGAAGAGAGCTGTCCTAGGAGAATAAGGGAGGCGAATCGAGGGATGTCAGACCGCGCGGGTCTTCAGCCTAAGATACTTCCTCTCTGCTACAAGGTCGCCAGCATGAGAACGTGGTCTGGGTTTGCGACTGAGCGTACAACACGGCAACCATAGGAATCAAGCCTCTGACGAGAAACCATCTCCTGTACAAGATCCTTCGAGGTTGCCAAGGTTAGGCCATAGAAGTCGCTGAAGCCCAGGGGGCGATTCAGCCTAGTAGCTCATATCATTTCCGTCTCTCTACTGCCAGTCTTCGCGCGTGCGGCCTCTATGGATACCTTGACCGGTGGGCATTTCATCAGGGAGCCAGTGAGGATACAGGACTTGTCGAGTAGCTCTAGGCAGTCCTTTGCGCGTTCCAGGCTTCTCGGACTTACCTGCACCCTTAGAAGGGTCTCAACATCCCTCAACGTGTAGCCCGCGCCCTCCCTCAAAACCGTAGCCCTCGTCTCCGCAGTCACATCGCCAAGCCTGACTCGTGCCTTCTTGGCTAGATAGACCGCTGTCTCGACGATGCAGCTCGCTAGGGAGGCCAGCATCAACTCAACGGGACAAGGCCCTGCATCAGTGCCGCCGAACCGCGGCATCGTGTCAACCACGATCTCTGGGAACTCCCTGATCCGGATTCCCGTCCTTGTACCATCGAGACGCCTAGCCTTGGCCGCCAATTCCAGTTGGCTCATTGGTTCCCCCTCCTATTGTGTCCTATAGTAGAGCTTCCCGCCGTGTTTCACCGCTAAGACTTTCCCGCGTTCCACTAGCTGATTGAGATGTTCCGTCACGACCTCGCTTGGCAGGTCAAGGCTTCGGGCGATATCTTCCAGCCTGCAGGGCCTACGCTCTATTAAGGCTAAGACCTCCATCTCTATGTCCTGGTGGCCCAACCTTCTGGGAGTCGACTCTGTCTTCCGCTCGTATCTTGAGACGATCCTCGCATGTTTAAGCGAGGCTCTGAACCTCTCAGCGATCGCTTCGACCCTGTCTGGTTCAAGGGCTAAGACGAACCTCTCAGAGGGCGGCCTCGTAGGGGTGTTAACCTGAACCTCATCCGGCTCGCTCTTCTCCGTTAGGCGGACCAAGGCCTCAACGGCCTCCTCACCCGTGTTAGTTACCCCGCCTCCCCTCGATTTGAGGAACATCATCTGCAAGGCGAGCTCGCCGGACATCTCGCTTCTAAGCTTCATCAAGCCTTCAACAATGTTCTCGTGCAGGATGCCTCCTGCAGGGCGGTTGATAGCCTCAAGCAAGGGTTGACTTGGGGCGTCCAGCTTGGCAACGACGAGGTCAGCCTTTGTAAGGCTTCTTCTCACCTCTTCCTTGTCAAGTAGGGAGGAGTTCGTCAAGACAGCGACCGGTTTGTCCGTGAGGCGTTTTAAACCCTCGATGATACCGCCGAGTTCAGGGTTGAGCGTCGGCTCACCGCTTCCTGAGAAGGTAACATGGTCAACGGAGCCTGGGTCGAGGAGGTCGAGGGCTCTCTTCACGTCCCTCAATACGTCCTCCTTCGGCACGCGCGCCTCGACCGGCGCTGAAACCTTGTAGACTGTTCTGCCCAGCTGGCAGTAGACGCAGTCGAAGGTACAGGTCTTAGGCGGCGGCACTATATCGATGCCCAGAGAACGGCCTAGACGCCACGAGAGAACTGGACCGTACACCGTCGATCTCCTTCTCAGGCTTCCCATAGCTCTCCTACCCCTCTGCCAGTCAAGGCGCCTTAGACAAACCTCCTGCGAAGGAGCTTTACCGCAGGGAAAATGAAGAGTGCTGTGAACGTTATCAGCACGAATGCGTCGACGAACGCCGTCGTGGTTTCGCCCGGCGAGAATGCCTGGCGTATACCATCAACGGTGTAGGTGAGTGGCAGTGAGTAGGCGACGTATTGGAGCGCCGGAGGCATGGCCGAGATGGGGTAGAAGACGCCGCAGAGGAAGACCATCAGGAAGCGAGGCAGATTAGCCAGGGTCTGGGCCTCGAACACCTCCTTCACTAAGACGCACAGGAGAGCTCCTAGAGATGAGAAGGCCAAGGCGGAGGGGACGAGGACCAACACAAGATAGAGTGGATTGACGTGCAGCCCCAAGCCAACTGCCGAGCCTAGAGTCACTACCGCTGTCATCAAGAGCCCGAAGATCGCCCCTCCTAGCACCTTTCCTATAAGCACCGCAGATATGCTGATGGGCGCGAGGAGCAACCTTTCAAGAGACCCGATCCTAAGCTCGAAGTTGATCACGACAGCTTCCGCCGCGGTAGTACTAAAGAGGACGGTCATGGCGATAAGCCCAGGCACTAGCTCGTCAAAGCTCCTAGGGCTCCTCAGGTAGAAGGCTAGAATCCACGCTAGAGGGAAGACGATGCCCCAGCTGATTGCTGGCGGCTTCAGGTAGTAGGTCCTCATATCTTTTAAGGCGATATAGTAGATTCCGCGCGCATCGTCGCGCCACATCCTATCTTTTGCCTCCCTTTTCCACCGCCATCATGGTCGGGGTCAGCCCGGTGACCTGGATGAAGGCGTCCTCAAGGGTTGGCTTGGCGATGGTCACAGCCTCTATCCCAACGCCTCTATCCTTAGCCAACAGGAGCACGGCCTCGAGTGTCCCGCTGAGAGCACCGCCATAGATCCGTATTTTGCGCTCCTCTGAGGCTATCTGAAGCCGGGGCAGCCTCTTGGAGAGTTCCTCCGTAAATCCTGTCGCTGCCTCGGTCAGGAGAACTTCGATCGGCGGGTTCTCCTTGACGCTCATCTTGAGAGCTTCCGGGCTGTCGACCCTTACTATCTTTCCTTTCACGAGGATGGCGATACGGTCGCAGAGAAGGTCGGCTTCCTCTAAGTAATGGGTTGTAAGGAAGACGGTTATCCCCTGCTGGCGTAGGCTGCCGATCAGGGACCGCAGGGAGCGCGCCGCTACAACATCTAAACCTACGGTGGGCTCGTCGAGGAAGAGCAGTCTAGGCCTGTGCACCAAGGCGGCGGCTATCGTCACCGCACGCTTCATGCCACGAGAAAGCGTGCCGAAGAGCTGATCTTTCCTCTCGTAAAGCCTGAACATCTTCAGGAGTTGCTCCGCCCTCTCTCTGCGCTCATTACGAGGCACCCCGTAGAGCTGAGCCATAAACAGCAAGTTGTCAAGGGCGGTCAACTCATCGTATAGGTTTGAAAGCTCAGGCACGACTCCGATGCACCGCTTCGCTTCAGTGATCTCCGACTTGATATCGAAGCCCAAGACTCGGGCCGACCCTGCTGTAGGCTTGGAAAGCCCCGTAAGCATCCTGATGGTCGTGGTCTTTCCCGCACCGTTAGGGCCTAGGAACCCGTATATCTCGCCCCTCTCCACCTTAAAGTCGACGTGATCTACGGCTAAGATGTCGCCGTAGGCCTTCGTTAACCCTGAAGCTTCGATCACGATCTCCTTACTCATTTCTAGGCGGCCATCCTGAAGGCCTACTTCAATTCGCACTCGCTCAGGGAAACGCTGCGTCCTCCCGGTTACAGTGAGCGCTGAGTGAGGGTAGCATGGTCGCTGTCACTTCAGGGAGTCCAAGACCTCGCCCCAGGCCTTCTCTATCTCTTTAGAGGCGTCGCAGTCCGGCGAATACTCGGCTACTGGTCTGCCTGCCACCATCGCCTCGGTCACCGTAGGATCGAAGGGTATCATCCCTATGACCCCGATGCCGCGCCGTCGGCAGAAGTCGCGTATACGCTCGGCGTTCCCCCTATTGATGTCGTACATGTTGACGATGGTTAACGGTTTCACGCCGAAGTGAGACGCTACGCCCAATACTCTCTCTAGGTCGTGGAGCCCGGAAAGGGTTGGCTCAGCAACCATCACTACTAGGTCTACACCTGTCAGGGAGGCGATAACGGGGCACCCTATTCCAGGCGGACCATCTATCAGTATAAGGTCTAAGCCTTCTCTTTCAGCTAACCGCTTCGCGTTATGTCTCACAACGGCTACGAGTTTGCCCGAGTTTGCCTCCGCCGCGAGCAGCCTCGCATGGGACATCGGGCCGAACCTAGTCTCTGAGACATACGCGTAGCCTGAAACCCTCTCTTGGAGGCTTACCGCCTCTCGGGGACAGACGTATGCGCAGACACCGCATCCTTCGCAGAGGACTGGGTCGACCTGTAAGTTCTCGATCGCGTGGTATCTGCAAGCTCCTTCGCATATTGCGCACCTAGCGCATTTATCCCTGTCGATTGAAGCGAGCTTTGAGCCCTTGAACTCCTGTTGAGACGTCACCTTTGGGTTCAACAGCAGATGAAGGGTTGCTGCATCCACATCGCAGTCAGCCACGACGGTCTTCCCAGCAAGCGCGGCGAAGGAAGCCACTATCGTGGTCTTCCCGGTTCCACCTTTCCCGCTGGCTACAGCTATCTGCCTC
>JAWCPE010000161.1:0-4709 GCA_038870415.1 Bathyarchaeia archaeon | reverse complement strand
GAAGGATTCGAGGGCGAGGTCGAGGATCCCCAGAAGCACCCTGACGTCGTATGCCGTCCAACCCATCTCCGGAGCATGGAACCTACAGCGTAACCAGATACACGTCAATTGCCGGACATGCCCCGCTCCGAGGCAAGGCTGAAATCGCGTCGCCAGCCAGAGAGCGGCATAGGTGGCGAGATTTGAGAGGATTCGTCGAGGAGAACAGTGAACGCGTGGTGAAGGCGAAGCGGCTGGGCGTACCGGACGGGGTGCCTGTGACGCTGTCGATGACCGGCCACTTCATCTGCGGCTATGTGGGGCTGAAGCAGGGGCTCTACTACCGCGACCCAAAGACGATGTATGAGGCTCAGAGGATCGTCCATAGGGACTTCTTCGGCTTAACAAGCTTCTTCCCCGACTTCGGTGTCTCCATGCTACCTTCGGGTTTCGGCGCGAGGCTCCTCTGGAAGGAGGACGACGCGCCATGGGTCTACCCGCTAGTTCACAGCTTCAACGAAGTGGAGCGGTTACCTCAGCCTGACCCGTACAGGGATGGGTTGATGCCGAAGTCGATCGCTTTCTACCGCTACATGGAAACGAGGGCCGGCGTGGAGCTGGTCGATTACGGTTCTGACCTCGGGCCTTTCGATACGGCAGCGCTTCTCCGCGGCCAGGTGGAGATACTCCAAGACATGGCTCGGAACCCCGCCCTGATAGATGCCCTGATGGAGAAGGCTACGAGGGCCGTGATAGACTGGTTTAAGGTGAAACGCGAGGTCGTAGGCGCGCTGCCCAAGACACGGCTGGCAGACGATTTCATCGGGAACCTCTCGCCTCAGCTCTTCAACAGGTTCGTCGCACAGCACTACCGGCGAGTTTTCGAGGAGTTTCCGAGTGCGAGCCACGAGCTCCACTGCGACGGAGCCCTTACCCAGCTCCTTGACGAGCTACCTGGGGCTGGAGTACAGGTGCTCTCCACCTTCGACCCGAACGTCAACCTGCTTGAGGCGAAGAGGAAGCTCGGAGGCAAGGTCTGCCTTCAAGGGAACGTGGCGCCCTTCCTGCTCCTCAGGGGGTCACCTGACGAGGTGGAAGAGGCCTGTCGAAGGAAGACCGCGGAGGGAAGCCCCGGCGGAGGCTACATCCTAAGCACAGGCGGCGAGACGATCAGGAATACGCCTTGGCGGAACATCTACACGATGATCGAGGCTGCACGGGCTTCCAGCCCGAGATAGCCGGGGTGAGAGAACGATGGACGGCCTCCTATCCGCGAGTCTCGCTGCTTGGACCATCCGCTCGGCATCCTTGAGTTTCGGCGCCATCTGCTTCTCGACATAGACGTGCCTCCCCGACCTTAGGAGGTCTATGGCTATGGGAGTGTGCAGCTCGTCGCCGGTTATAGCCGCGATGGCGTCTATGTCGTCGCCTCGCCAAGTCCTCGTGGGACCGATAGTATCGTGGGGCGCCGTGCTTCTCGGCGACCGCCTTTCCCAGTTTCTCGCGGGTCTCACAGAGGGCGACCACCTCGCAGCTCTCCAGCTTCAGGAAGTTGGGGAGGTGGGCCTTCTGTCCCACCTATCCATCCGCAGCCTAGGAAGGCTAGCTGTACCTTCTAAGCCATATTGTTCAGTCCCTCAGAGGACGGAGGCCTTCGACATGACCTCTCTCAGCGTCATCATCGACTCCCTGTTTATCGTCTTCGGGTCTCTCTTCCAGTATTCGTCCCTGAAGAGCTCTACCGATAGGTAACCGTCGTAGCCGAGGCGTTTGAGCTTGTCGAGAATCTCAACTAGGGGTATGACGCCAAGCCCGCAGTAGAGCCTGTTCTTATCGGTTAGTTTCTCCCGTGGTAGGTTCTCGCAGTCGTTGACGTGGACTACGAAGAGCTTGCCTCTCGGGGTTAGGTCTATGTTCTCGATCTCTCCGTCGCCGCGGTACCAGTGGAACGTATCGATTACGAGGCCTAGATGGTCGTGGTTTGCCCTCTCGACCACTGCGAAGGCCTCCCTCAGGTTCCAGAACCATTCCATAGCGATCCTGACACCGTACTCTCTACCGGTCTCAGCGAGCCTCGCTAGCCTAGTGGCGTGAGCCTCCACTCGTTCGTCGAACGTCTTATCCTTAGCCCCCTCCGCGCAGACGATGAGCGACCCGCAGCCGATCGCGTTAGCGGCTTGGAAGTAGGGCTTCGTCTGTTCAACCCTCTTCTTGAAATCCTCCTCGGTGCACCAGACGTATCCGCTGAAGGCGCATATGGCGGCCGCACCTAACCTGTAGCGGGAGAGAAGGCCTCTCAGCTCTTCGACTCGTCGATTCTTAAGGAAATCGTCCAGCTTGCTCTTCCAGATCTCGACGCCTTGGAAACCCGTCTCCCCCGCCGCCTCGATATCCTTCTCCAACGAGTAGGGCATCGTCGTAGCCCCATTGATGCTGGTCTTCACGGCTCCACCCGCTCCGATTACTCGTAGGGGTCTAGCCTACTAGCTAGAGGCTTTAAGCCTAGCCTGGGATGGGGCGCAGTGGTTCCGCGTCGCGGTTCTAGGAGGGCCCGGGCTTCACTCACGTCTCTCGACGACGATTGTGCACCGCGTCGCCAAGGCTGCGAGGACCCCTAGGGCTGCAAGCCAGGGGGCGAGTATCGCTCCGAGAACACCGGCTGTAGCTGGGATCTCGAGGAGGACCTTCCCCTGCTCGTCCTTGACCACGATCCGTGTAACGTTCCCTTCATGGATGAGCTGTTTCACCCGCCCGACTAGGTCGTCGGCGGCGACTTGGAACTCCTCTGTGACCGGTCTCTTCACCTGCGCCCCGCAGCTGCGGCAGTACCTCGCATCTTCAGCTAACGGTTCACCGCACTTCTGACAATACGGCATGGTGCCACACAACCTCTCTGGAGTTGTTCACGTGTCCAAAGCCACGTGGATTCAGCCATATGAAGCTTTACAGACTGGAATGAGCAACGACTCAACGCCCAAGAGCAATTCGAAGTCTAGGGGCAGACCCCGTTCTGTACGATTCTACTATAGCTAGGTCCAGAGGCTCGCGATGGACGTGACGAGCGAGGAGGTGGGCGAAGGGCGGAGGCTGAAGCCCCCTGATGTAGCTCCTACGCCTAGGCCTATCAGGCGGGTTGCTCAAGCCATCCATCTTCAGGATATGGTAGACGGCCATGAGGCTGTCGATTCCGCTCTCCCTGAGCGCATAGACCCTCCCTACGAGCCTACAGGTCGCCTTCCTGTGAACGGTACGAGGCCACCTAGGAGGGTTCTCCAAGCTTCTCCCCGTACCGGCTGACCCGACGGTGGCAGGTCCATCTCGGAGCCTGGATGGCTAGGCTTACGGCTTCAACCTCACCCCCTTCAGCCTCCTCTCAACCCACCGCCTAACCCTAACGAGACCCTGTCCCATGGAGGCGCAACCCACCGTATCTACAGCTTATGCCACATGTCACTGTATAGGAGAACACCGCCTCTGTATCCGAAACTGCTATATTGGGCAAGGTGGATCGCAGCGACCGGTCGTTGCCTTTGTCATCCTTGTTGACTGAAGCCCTCATAAAGGTAGTCGCGGCGGAGGAGAAGGCGAGGGAACTGCTAGCTAAGGCGGATGCCGAGGCGAAGGAGAAGCTACGGAGAGCCGAGGCTGAGGCGAGAAGAATCTACTCGGAAACGTACGAGGCACGGCTTAGCGAGGTGAGGGCTACAGCCCCGCAGGCGGAGCAGGTGCGTAAGGCCGCCGGGGAGGAAGCCGAGCGGGTTGTGAAAGAGGCGGAGGAGCAGATAGCGGCCCTCCGAAGAGAGGCCGCTGCCAAGCTTGAGGCCGCAGCTAAGGCGCTAGCTGAAGAGATTCTATCAGCCGCATGGGGGAGGGCGTGATGACTGAGGACCAAGTAGTCTCGAAGATCTTGCGGGACGCTGAGGCAGTCGCGGAGGCTACGCTTCGGAAGGCTGAGAAAGCCGCGGAAGACCTCATCAGGCAGCAGAGAGAGCAGGCGCTCAAGGACGCGGAGAGGGCTGCCACTCCGTTCTTGGCACGGGCGAACGAGGAAGCGGAGGCGGCGAGAAGACAGGTCCTCACAGAGGCCCGGAGCCGGGCGAACTGGAACCTGCTCAACGAGAAGAGGCGCCTTATCGAGGAAGCCTTAGCCTCGGCGGTGAAGATGCTCGTACAGAACCTGCGAGGCGACCCATCCAGCTACGTGAAGCTCCTCTCGCATCTAGCTCGTGAAGGGGGGGTGGCGCTCGGCGGCGGCGACTTAGAGCTCGTCCTCAACCCGCAGGACGTGCGGCTGCCGTTAAACCTCAACGCCATCGCTGCTCAGGTCGAGAAGGAGACCGGGGCGAAGACCGTGATCCACGTTTCCCGGCGGAGGATGAAAAACGTGGGAGGCGTCCTCATACAGGCGGAAGAAGGCCGCAGAACCGTAGACAACAGCTTCGAAGGCATAGTTGAACGGCGGAGAAGGGAGCTGGAGGCGAAAGCCTCGCAACTCCTCTTCGCCACCTAAGCTCTTAGCGCCCCCCTTCCCGCTCAGCCAGAGTATGGTATTCAAACACAGTTGTAGCGAGGCTCTTCTCTGCCACTTTTAGGGGTCGGTCTTTCCCCGGCGTGTTTGGAGGCGATAGCCTATCTTCGTCAGGGGGAGGACTCCGCTGCCGGCTCTCCTCTATGGGGGTCTTCGAGGGGTTGATCTTCAGGGCTGCCTCTAGGGCGTTGGAGTCCTTCAC
>JAWCPE010000160.1:0-4719 GCA_038870415.1 Bathyarchaeia archaeon | reverse complement strand
ACTTCGCTGGGGGTACCTTCCTCGGCATGCCTCTCTGGTGGTGGGCCCTCGTCATACCTGTCACCGTAGGCGTCGTGGGAATCCTCGGCATCCTAGCCTGGATCGGCTGGACGATGGCGACGACCCCCCCGCCTAAACCTATAGAGTTCGAGGAGCCTAAATCCGAGACTTCAGAGGCCGGCCAGACACCAGCAGCTTCCGAGGCTGCCTCCGGGCAAGAGAAGAAGAAAGCCTAGCTCACGCGTTCTACACGACTAGCGGAGGCCGCTTTATCTTCCGGGGCTCTCGTCTCTGATAGTAGCTTCTCAGGTGCTTCCGCCTTCGAAGCTAACAAAGCGATAATGGTTTAACAGGGGCGCTCGATCCTTCTGATCCGAGTGCCTAGGGAGGTCGTCGAGATCGAGGTTTCAACCCCGGTTTGAGAGTTAAGCGAGAGGGCTGAGAGGATCGCCGAGAAGACGTTCTTCAGAGAGCCCGAAAAAGAAAGCATCCTTGAGAAGGTGAGATACACCAGGGGGACGGTAACGACTTACTACGCATCGCAACCGTTATCCTTTAACAGACAAGTCCTTCGCTTCATCGACAGCCTGCTAGGTCATCAGAGGGAGGATCACTAAATGGATGTTCAGACGGCTATAAGGGCGAGGAGGAGCATCAGGAAGTATCAGCCTACAGAGGTGCCGGAGGATATAGACTCCTCAGAGTTTTAGAGGCGGGTAGGCTTTCCCCCTCGGCGGTGAACCGGCAGCCGTGGCACTTCATACTCGTCACGAAGCGCGAGGTCAAGGATAGGCTGAGGGCTGCCTACGGCGCGAGCTGGCTCATCGAGGCCCCTGCCATCCTCATCGTATGCGCCAACCCTCTAAGGCGTGAGTTCGAGGGGACGACGAGGAAAGCCCGCTTGGTAATGATTGGAATACAGGAGGTGAAGCGCCGGCTGAGGGGCTTCCTTTACTTCCCCTCCCGCTGCCCCTAGGCCACTCAACCATGCCCCCACGTGGCTCGAAGCCTTGGAAGACCTACTACAACCATGCCAGACCACACATGAGCCTAGGGAGGCCCCCTATGAAGTCATAGGCCCGGAGATGCATAGCATGCTATCCCTTGTCTAAGAGACGTGGAAAAGCCTTTTTCCAGCATGGTTCGTTGGATGTGGCTCGAACCTTAAAATACTCGGTGAATCCCAGATTTCCGATGAGGCGGGGGTTCCCAAGTCAGGTCTAAGGGGCAGGGCTTAGAACGAGACCGTAAGAGACCCTGTGGCGTAGGCCTTCGTGGGTTCGAATCCCACCCCCCGCACCACCTATGGAAAAACCAGCGGGGGGTTTATCCGGGTGATGCCGCTTCTACAGTCAGTATTTCGACTTCCTGAAGATTTTCGCTCCGTTGAAGTCGCATATGAACTCGAAGCCAGCCTCTACTAGAGCGCAGGCGTCAACTTCGTTTCTGGCTACCTTTGAAACGTATTCCTGCTGGTCCTTGAACAGTTCCTCGGCGAGTTGTACGTATAGGAGGGTGTTCTTGATGTTCTTATGCCCGAGCGTCTGCATCACGTGCAAGATGTCTTTAGTGCGATGGTATTCCATTGTGCCCTTCCAATGTCGGAGTGTATGGAAGGTTATTCTCAACAGTCTCGGGTTTTTCAGCTTGTTAGCCATGCGTTTTCGCTGTAGAGTGAAGTGGCGTTGGTGATGGTCGAGGGGTTGGTGCGGCGCGGAGAACACTCGGTCTCCGTAGGTTCTTGGCGAGGCTTCGAACATCGCTGCGAGTTTCTGGCTGATGTGGAAGATTCGCGGGTTGCTTCCTTTCTCAGGGGTGACTCTCACAGTTTTGGTGACCGTGTCAACGTCATCCCATGTGAGACGCCAAGCTTCTCCTGCCCGGATTCCAGTTTCCTTCAGGAGTTGGAGGAATGTTCCCATGCGTTTGCTGCAACCAGCGATTAGCTGATCCACCTCTGCCTCCGTTGGGACGAATGGAATCTTGTGAACGCCTTGATACCGCGGCGGTTCCCATTCTGCCCCGTTCATCTTGAGGAACGAGGTGTAGGCGTCGACTGCGTTAGATTTCCTGCCCTCCGACCAGGTCTGCTTGGCTATGACCGCCTTAACCAACTCAGGGTCGTAGAGGTTGGCTCCGCGTCTAGTTAGGATCCTCAGTAACTTCGCCCGTGAGGTAACGGTAGAGTCGGCGTAGCCTTGCTTCTTCAACCACCAGGCGAACTCGACGAACTTGCCTTGGACACTGGGTTCGGTTGGATTCGATGTGGCCCCCGCAGCCTGCTTTTCCGGTTGCGTAGCTGCGGCCAAGTTTTTCGCCCCGGCTTCCGAGGCGCCTACTCGGCGGGTACTGTTACAGTTACGGAAGGTATTTAAGCTTTGTCCTGTAACAGTACGGCCATGCGGTCCTACATCTTCACCCCCAAGGAGAGGGAGGTCATCCACGGCTACTTCGAGGGAAGGGTCGGGCTTGGCGACGACATTATGCGCCAGATCGTGGTGAGGCTCAGGTCGTTCAGGAACCTCGCTGGGGACGTTGAGCTCTACCTTCGGCTGAGAGAAGCGGTATCCACAGCTTCGACATAGGAAGCGCTGGACCGGGCGTCCCTCTACTTCCGGGTACCTTAAACCATCCTTCCAAACGCGGTTCGAGCCCCATTCCGGACAGCTTACGGGAGGCTGGTCCAGCCCGCCCGTGTACGAGGGCTGCTCTTCGCGTACAACGCCCTGTTGACCATGTTCAACGCGTGTAGGACCAGCCATCGCCATCAGCTATCTAGCGCGCATAAGTCATCCCTGGCGGAAGACCAAGGAAACCCATTCCTGCAGCCTTCAGAGGGGGTATACCCGTCTCTGTCTGTGAGCCTCTCACGTCAGAGCCCTCGCTTGAGCCTTCTCGCCCTTTCAAGGCTCTGCTTGAACCAGTCGATGATCGTCTCGGACTTGATGGCGGCCTCAAGGTGCCTCGTCTCTATCTTCGAGCAGCCTTCCCGCTCTGCCTGAAGCCCAGCTGAAAGGAGGAAGTAGAAACCGTCTCGGATATCGCCGGTCTTAGAAGCGACCTCGGCGACGAGGTTCAGTTGGTCTTCGGAGAGAACGCCTGGGCGCAAGGCTTTCTCCACCCGTTCAGTCAGTATCGCCTTCGCCTCCTCAGCCGTGTAGGGTTCAAACATGAGCAGCTTCGGCTGGAGGGTGCTCAAGGCCCTCTCGGGAAGCATGGCGGCGTCCTCGAACCTATTGCTGACGAGGATGAGCGTCGTGTTGGGCTGGCGGTTCAGGTAGTAGATGAGGGGCTCCCTTTCCTTGAAGAGGATCGCGTCAACCTCGTCCACCGAGATGATAACTGGCTTGTCACCCTTCGTCTTCTCGAAGACCTGCTTCAGTCGGCTCATCTGCCAACCCGAGATATGCACAGACACGCCCATGGCGCGGACGATCTCGAGGAGCGTATAGTAGGGGCTCCGGGTTCGACCAGCGTTCACATAGATGGTGAAAACGTCTAGGCCCTTCTCTTCAACGTGTTTCCCAGCCTCGTCCAGCACGTAGCGGACGCAGACCGTCTTGCCCGTCCCAGGCTTGCCGAAGACGAAGACGTCCCTGCCCGGTAGGCCGGAAAGGGCCGGGGCGATGCTTTCTGCTAGGGCCTGGGTCTCTGCGTCGCGACCTAAAGGCTTCCCGGTGACATCGGAAGATTGAAGCACTCGTCGATCCTTGAAGATGCTGCCAGCCGGCTTAGCTTCGAACAGTTTAGTCGTGGTCAAACCGATCACCTTACGCGACCTTGTTGTTTACTTGAAAAGCTCGCTGAGGGCCCATTTTGGCTGAAACAGGGCTGTTTCAGGGCTTATTTCGAAGTTCACAAGTTGACAGGTTTCTATGAGGCCTCTGTTGCGGGTCTGTCTCTCACTCGGTTGCGGAACCTCCCCATATAGGATCTTGTGTACCTGTGAACTTAGGAAATCGACTGGAAACGGCCTCATTTCCGGCAACAGAGCCTTCTGCTGGCTTTCTGAGTTAACAACAAGGTTTGATCGTAGCGGCTTACCGTAGACCTTCGGGGTGCCGCGACCTGAGTCTTTGAGCACCAGCAGGTACCGTTTCCTGGCCAGGCCACTTAAGGCATTCTTGACCGTGTTCTCGTGGATGTCCTCGAATTCGCCGGTCTCTATGAGGTCGCTAGCCCTCACGCCTATCGGCTTCTCGTCGTAGTCAAGCTCCTCTTGCCCCAGGGTCCCTTGCCTAATGCGTTTCTTCGGAACCTTGCCTTCGGCTGTGACCTTGTATATCTCCGGATGCTCTTGGAGGTAGTCGAGGATACGTTTCTCGTTCCGCGTCAGGCCGCCTCGGCTTGTGAATATGATCTCGTCAGCGATGGTCATAACGAAGCTGAAGATGAAGGGCAGTGCGAAGACCGTATCCGTCTCCGAGTCGATCGGTAGGCTCCCTTGGAAGACGTGGCAGGCGTACTTCATCAAGTTGATGAAGTCATTCTTCTTCCGTCGATCCTCTAAGGTCCTGCTCTTGAAGTCTATCCGGTCTATGAAGGGTAGGCGGTAGTCTCGGTGAGGCTTCAGAAGCGACAGGTATGCCTTCACGACGGCGATCTCTTGCTTCTCCTCTTCCAGCCTCTTCAAGGGCAGGAGTTCGCGCCAGTTGATCCAAGCGTCGATGCGCCGCGTCTGGGCCTCGGAGTCGTCTGGATAGACTTCCCATTCTCTTG
>JAWCPE010000159.1:0-4726 GCA_038870415.1 Bathyarchaeia archaeon | reverse complement strand
GAATGTTCTCCTCGCGAGCTTCCAACATGTTTACCGGCGGCTCGACCTGATCCGTGGTGACGCTGAAGACCTGAGAGAGGTGAACGAACACCACTGGCAGGTGCGAAACCCCGTCACGACCGAAGCTCTGGTACAGCTCACGCTCGGCGCGCCGGGAATACTCTACTTCGGAGGCCTCCTCGCGACCCGCGTCCGGTACTTCGACCTTCAAAGGAAGCGGCCTGGCCTACCTCGAGACGTGGCCGCTCTCGTTGAGAGGCTTGAGGCCGACCGGACTGTTCTTACGCTTGTCAACCTTAACCCGCGCGAGGCAAGAGACCTCATCGTTCAAGGAGGCGCGTTAGGCGAGCACGAGTTCACAGAGGTAAGATACCCGTCGAGGGTGGTCGCCCCTACCACGTTCACGCCGCAGCACGAGAGGGGAGGCGAGCAGCCCGACGGAGTTGAGGAGAGAAGCATGAGACTGGACGACAGATACCTGCACGTGCACATGCGGCCTGGCACCTGGATAAGGCTCAGCCTTGGAACGAGGCGGTTCGTCAACCGCCCAACCTACGCCTTCCCCTGGCATGAGAGCGCCTGAACACCCCTAGGCTCCGAGAGAGGCGCCCTCTGACATCTCTCATGACTAAGCAAGCTTAACCCATGCCTAGCTAAGATAGGCGAGGCTAAGCTGTGCCGACCGTGGTGTCGAAGGCTTTTATCAGCATCTTCACCTGTTCCAGCGCCGTGGTGCGATGAAGAGGCGGGATAACGTTCTCGCGGCGCTCAGGCATGAGGAGCCTGACTGGATACCGTACAATGAAGGCTTCACGGACGGCGACGCTCAGAGGAAGTTCGGCGATAGGCTCCTCTTCGATAACGACTTCCGCGGCGCCGGCGTAGGCGTCGGCAGAACCGAGATTCTCGAAAGCTCAGACCGCCTCGTCGTCTACAAGACTTGGAGCGGCGCGGTCTGGGAGATGCATTACGGCCCCTACTGGCACCGTATCCGGAAGCCGGCTTTAGAGCGGCTTGAAGACATGGACTCTGTGGAGTTGCCTGACGTGTGGAGTCTCCCCGTCAGGCAGGTCCGGGAGGCGAGGAGCAGCTGCGAACGGCAGAAGGCAGAAGGCTACTACGTGCAAGCAGGCGTCACGGAGGGGCCTTTCCCCATAGGGTGGAAGTTCTTCCGCCGGCTCGACCTATGGCTGGTCGACCTCATCGCGAGGCCGCATCTCTGCAAGAAGCTCCTCGACAGGCTCCTGCCCTGGGTCGTCGACCAAGCCGTCATCAACCTAGAGGAGGTGGGTGTCGACGGCATCGGCACCGGCGGAGATATGGGGACGACGCGCGGCCTCTTCTTCAGCCCTAAGCTCTACAGGGAGATGTTCCACCCCTGGTACATGAAGCTCGCCGCGGAGGTCCATAAGCGTGACGGGTACCTGAACCTACACAGCCACGGGAACATCAACGCGATCTACGGCGACCTCGTCGAGGCCGGGGTCGACGTGATCAACCCGCTCGACCCGGAGGACGGGATGAACCTGCGCGAGTTGAAGGAAACATACGGCGGAAAGATGACGCTCTCAGGAGGCGTATCTCGGAAAGTTGCCTTCATGACGACCCCTGAGATGAAACGGCACGTGAACGAGGTCATCGCGACCGCCGCGCCTGGCGGAGGCCTCATCCTCGACTCGGCTGGGAGAATCTCAAGCGACATGAGCCTAGAATTCGCGACCGCCTACGTAGAATACTGCGGGAAAGCCCGACGCGCGTGGAGACGGATCGTCCAAGACCCAGACAGAATCCTATAACGGCGACCATGCTCCCCCCTCGGCCTTCTACGAAGCCAGTCGCCTAGGGGCTGAGCCCCCGCTCTACGCTTCCCCCTCCTTCCGCTACGAGCCCCGGGGCACCGATACTCTGCTCTTCTCTGTTACCTTAAACCGAAGCCTCCTCGTAGGCTCCACGCTGCTACTTCCCGCTTCGCAGAACGTCCAACAGCGCCTCCTCGTCCCTCTCGTCGAAGACAGGCTAAGGTTTGCCCCATCGACGTTTCACGGCTCTGGCTTCCCACCGTTTTCTTTCCCTTCTGGTCGAAGCCTCTAAGGAAGCCTACGGCGCATTTAAGGGTTAGGAGGCCATCTTCACAACCATCTGACGGCCCAAACCGTGTTCTCGGCAGCATCTGGCAAGAGGCGCTCGGAGGGAACGTACCGTGCCTTATGCGAGCGCTTCGGGCATTCTGTTCCGTGTCGTTGAGGCGAAAGAGTTAAGCCTAATCCGCGGGGTATGGGGGCTTCAACCGTCAGATGCTCGTAAGCTAAGCTAAGAAGGGGGGGTTGTTGCCTTTGCGGAATCCTGTCAAGGCGAAGCTGAAGCGGGGGGAGACCTCGATCGGGGCGTGGATCGGCGTCAGCCACCCGGATATCTCTGAGAGCCTGAGCAAGGTGGGGTTCGACTGGCTCCTGTTCGACATGGAGCATGCTCCCCTGAGCATAGAGCAGGTCCAGCTCCAGCTCCAGTCGATGGGCTACGCTCGGGACTGCGTGCCGCTCATCCGCGTCGCCTGGAACGATATCGTCTTGATTAAACGCGCCTTAGATATCGGGGCCTGGGGCCTCGTCATCCCCTGGGTGAACACCCGAGAGGAAGCCTTGAATGCGGTGAGGGCGTGCAAGTATCCGCCTGAGGGCTTAAGGGGCTTCGGCCCCCGGCGTGCCGCCCAGGGGGACCCAGACTACGTTCAGACCGTGAACGAGGAACTCCTCATCGTAGTCCAGATAGAGACCGAGACGGCGATAAAGAACCTCGACGGGATACTCGCAGTGAAAGGCATCGATGTAGCCCTGATAGGGCCGTATGACCTCTCGATGAACCTCGGCGTCTTCACCCAGTGGGAGAACCCCCGGTTTAAAGCCGCCGTCAACAGGGTCCTCGAAGCCTGCGAGAAATGGAAGGTTACGCCCGGCTTCGTCTGCGGCGATGAGAACGTGAAGGAAGCCGTCGACCGAGGCTTCAAATTCCTCTCCGTAGGCGGAGACGAAGGCTTCATGATCAAAGGAGCCCTCGACTCCCTCAGAAAAGCCAAAGAGGCAGCCGGCATCAAATAGAAGACCCTCGAAAGCCTCGTCCAAGGCTTGAGGGGCCTCAGCACGCCTCCCGAAACTCTCATCTATCACAGCAGCGGCGCTGAACCGCGTACTGTCGCACGCGGGGCCAGCTCGTATGATGACTGGTAAAGAGAGGATGGCTGAGGCGTTCACGCGGGGACTGACAGAGGGCTTCCCGGTCGTCATCCCCTACGTGGACATCTTCATACGCGACCACTGGGAGCAGGTAACCGACGAGCCCTGGTGGGTCTCACGCTCCTGGGATATCCCCGCCCTCCTGCGCGTCCAAGAGTCTTTAGCTGAGAAGCTCGACCTAGACTGGGTTGAGGCCACCCTCTGCCCGCCTAGGCGCTGGAGGGAAACCCACACGGTCAAGGAACAAGGTGGGCGCTTCTTCCTCCAAGACCTCGCCACAGGCCGTAGCGACGAGATCAGGAAGCCTCCTATCGGAGGAGAGAAGGTAAACTGGATAGATAAGCCCCTCGTCAAGTCGAGGGAAGACGTTGACGCCTACATTCCAGTGCAGGATCACGGGAAGCTTATAGAGTCCGGCAGCCTCGACTACGTAGCCGCCCTCGTCAGAAGGTTCGGTGAGGAGAAGTTCGTCAACAGCCCAGTCCCGGCGCCGCTCTGGGCCGCGTATCACTATATGGGCTTCAGGGGGACGCTTCTAAGCCTCTTCAGGAGCCCCGCCTTGGTCGAGTACCTGCTTGAGAGGCTCACCGTGAACGCTTTAGAAACGCTCCAAGCCTACGCTGAAGCGGGCATCGACGGCGTCTGGATCGAGGACTGCCTCTGCTCCGCGAACGAGATCTCCTTGACGCACTTCAAGAGGTTCGCCGTCCCATACGCGGAGAGGCTCATCTCCGAGGTTAAAAAGCTGGGGATGAAGAGCATCTACTACTTCTGCGGAGACGCCCACGACCGCTTGGGGAGGATCGTTGAGATGCAGCCTGACGCCGTCTCCCTCGAAGAGAGCAAGAAGGGCTTCCAGATAGACATCAAATGGGTAGACAAGGTCGTGGATGGAAGGGCTTGCATCTTCGGGAACCTCGACGCCATAAACCTACTCTCCAACGCTCCTCGCGACGAACTAGAGGGGGAGATCAAACGACAGATCGAGGTTGGTCGCCGAACGGGAAAGTTCGTGATATCGCTCGGAAGCCCCGTAACGCCGGGAACATCGGTTGCACGCGTCCGGGAGTACGTCGACATCGCCAGGCGACTAAGCTACACTTGATCCGGGTGGTTGCCTATGGCTTTCGTCCGTAAGGCTCGTAGAGAGGTGCGAGGGCTCTTGCTGATCTCCCTAAGGGTGAGGGTCGGTGCTACTACGAGGAGGTCGTCCTGAACGACTACTGGGATGATGCCTTCGACAAGGAGAGCATACAGACTGGTTCCTCTTGGATGAAGCCGGGGGGGCAGGTGGCTCATGCTCAACGAGGATGACGCGCCGAGGCTCATCGTAGGTTGTGGACTGCACGAGCCGCCCACCACCGAGCATGTGATGGAGGCCTTCTAGGAAGCCTTCAGGAAGCAAGGCGTATCCAGGTAGGCCCTCACGGACCGGGGAGGCCGGTTCTACGCCGACGCCGGGCTGAGGGAGACGGCGGGCATAGCGGCGTTTTGAA
>JAWCPE010000158.1:0-4730 GCA_038870415.1 Bathyarchaeia archaeon | reverse complement strand
AGCACCGGGAAGGTTTCAGCCGGCGGCGCTACGGGGAAGATGCAGTGGAGGCAGGGCGTCTCGCCGGGGATGATCGTGGTCGCTTGGCCTGTAAAGCCGTGGATGGCGCCGTGGAAGAAGGGTACATGCTTCTCCACGCATGCCTTGTTTAGCAGCTGTCTGGTCGCATAGTTGTCCATCGCGTCGACTACCGCGTCCATGCCCTCGATAAGTCTTCGCACGTTCTCCTCGCTTATCGTGTCGACCTTGGGCTCTAGGAGTGTCCTAGGGCTGAGCTGCGTCAGCTTCTTCACCGCTGAGACGGCCTTCTTCTCCCCTACGTCCCTGTCCCAATGCAGGACCTGCCGGTTCAGGTTGCTCAGGTCGACCACGTCGTTGTCGGCGAACCTCAGGTAGCCGACGCCGGCTGTGGCGAGATACATCAGGACCGGTGAGCCGAGGCCTCCTACGCCCGCGACGAAGACCCTCGCCCGCTTGAGCTTCCTCTGGCCCTCCTCGCCGAAGATACGGATCTGCCTATCATACCTCACACGTTCATAATCATCGAGGGGTCTGTCCAAGCCATGCCACCGGTCGTCGAGTGCCACCTCCGCGACCTCCCTTTTGCTTTGACGTTGATGGTTCTGGGAGATGATTTAAGCCTCTTTGACCGCGCGGCGAGCCGCTTCCTGCCTCGCAGTTAAATCTCAGAAGCGACTCCTTCAGCCTTCGAGGAAGCGGTAGAGGTTGATTCCCGAATCGGTCAAACGGTATGAGGCTAGAACGCCTAGGTCGAAGGCTCTCTTCGAGAGGGCTGTGAAGGTTTCACCTGGCGGCGTCCATCACAACATCAGGTATTACCAGCCGTACCCAGTCTTCATAGACCGAGGGAGGGGAAGCCACTTCTGGGACGTGGACGGGAACGATTACGTAGACTACTGGATGGGCCACGGCACTCACATCTTAGGCCATGCCCCAGACGAGGTGGTGGAAGCCCTCCAAGAACAGGTGGCAAGGTCTCCGCATTACGGTATGCCTAGCGAGATCCAGCTTTCGCTAGGCGAGTTGATCAAGAGGATGGTTCCCAGCGTGGAGAAGATACGGTTCGCGAACACGGGGACCGAGGCGACGATGTACGCGGTCCGCTTCGCAAGAGCCTACACGAAGCGGCGGAAGATAGCGAAGTTCGAAGGCCATTGGCACGGAGGCCACGACATCCTCAACGTCGCGGTCAGGGCTCCGTTCGACAGGCCCTCCACCGCCGGGGCCCTCGACGAGACCTCAGCCTACACGGTCTCCTGTCCCTTCAACGACACGGAGGGAACCCTCAAACAGCTACGAGATATCCGTGAGGACCTGGCCTGCGTCATCATTGAGCCCGTCATGATGACCGGTGGCGCCCTACCGGTGGAGAGGGAGTTCCTGAAAGCCGTCAAGGAGGCGGCTGAGAGCTACGACGCGGTCCTCATCTTCGACGAGGTGGTCACAGGCTTCCGACTTGCGAGGGGCGGCGCCCAGGAACTCTACGGGCTCGAAGCCGACTTGGTGACGTATGGTAAGATCATCGGGGGCGGCTGCCCCGTAGGCGCTATCGCCGGACGAGACGAAGTCATGGATGTCTGCAACCCCTCTAAGGGAAGGCCTGCAAGCGAGGTGGCGCAGCAAGGGGGTACCTTCTGCGGCAACCCCCTCACGATGACGGGCGGCTACGTCACCCTGAAGACGTTGAACGAGCACCCGGAGATCTACGACCGGATCGGGAGACTAGGCGAAGAGGCTCGAAGCGGGGTTGAATGTGCCTTTAACGAGGCCGGTGTCCCTGCGCGCTCTACGGGCGTGGGCTCCATGTTCATCACACACTTCCTCAAGGAGCCTAGAGCTGAGGTTAAGAACATCAGGGATGTAATCTCGAAGACGGACAGGGGGAGGCTTCAGGACTACCACTTGGAGTTGATGAGCCACGGCGTCTTCTTCCTCCCCACGCACATAGGGATGGTCAGCTCCGCGCACACGGAACAGGAGATCAAGCAGCTCATCGAAGCGTCTAGGAACTGCGCACCCTTAATGAAGATGTAGAAAGCCCAGCGCATAGGAGAGAAGCTAGGAGAGGCACCCTACTGGCTCTGTCCTGAAAGCCTGCTCTGGACTCTCTGCCCGGTCGGCTGCAGGTCGATGCGTATTCGTGCCCTCGAGAAGAGCTGCAGGCCTTCTAGGACATGACCCCAGGGCTGGGCTGTATCCTGAAAGTCTGCCTTACTCCTCTGTCCGGTTGGTTGCCGGTTGGTGGGCATTGGCCCACTCAAGAAGAGCTACCGGACCTTTTAGGACAGAGCCCCTAGGGCTGGAAACGTATATATGGTGGCCTTGAGCCTCTGCGTGGCTTGATGCCCGTTGCCTATCAGGGACCCTTTGAAGAAGCAGATCGCGCAGCAGCATAGGCTGTTTATGAAGATCTGCCGGACCTGCGGTTCTAGGAATTCGCCTCGGGCAGACAAGTGCAGGAACTGCCGGTCTCATAACCTGCGATGGAAGAGAAGGGAACTTGCCATAAGAAGGTAATCTCTATAGAGATTTTGTAGGCTTGCGAGTCGGCGGTTTGGTCATCGTTCAGGCCTCTCAGCCAGTCGTCTTAGCCCGATTTCTGAACCTTCGCTGCGGTAGCTCATGCGACGTGCACGGAGGCGGGTTCTATCTTCTGTATGACCCACCTTTTCTCGCCGGGGCGTATCCAATGGTCCTTTCTCCCCAGGTATTTCACGGAGAGCTTGTAGAGGTGCTCTCACGCGCCTTCCTCTGTCACGTCGACGACCCTGCCGCGTATAGCGATATGGTGTTAGGGGGGACTATTCTGACCATATACGCTGAGGGCGACCTTTGCGTTACGTCTGGCGTTTCTCTCTTTTTATCCTCCCGCAGAGGTGTCGACGAGCACGTAGCCGCCGTGGTCGACCCAGACTGGCGTAACGTGAGGAGAACCGTCCCTTATGAGGGTGGTGAGGTGGCCGGTTCCTGCCCTCCAACAGGGCAAGCCCTCCCTTCGGGGTCACGGCAACCACAGAGAACACCTACATGAGGAGTGGGAAGAGCGAGGCTTGGTTAAGCCTCGCTCTGACGGCCTCGGACGGTAACAGGAACATCTAACATGAAGCTGGTCGATTCAGTAAGACTTATCTGGGGTCGGCTCTACCGGTTCAGGCTGTGGGCCGGTAGTCTAGCTGGTTAGAGCAGAGAAGCGGCTAAGACACGGTGCTCACACTCTAGGCGGAACAAAGACGTCTCGAGAGCAGACCGCCGAGGTCGCCGGTTCAAGTCCGGCCCGGCCCACTTCCAAGCGGGTACGCAGCTTGGCAGAGTCGGCTCTTCTTCGTCGGTCAGGCCTTCTATTCGTGGCACTAGAGGGGCCGCTTGCTGCTGTTCCGTAACTTGCTCGTCTTAGCGTCTTCCTCGAGCCGGGGCGAGTATGCCGGACGGTCACCGTTCTATCCATTTGTAGGCTTTCTTCGAGTTCCGCCAGAAGTACTTCTCTGCGGCTGCGCGGCCTTTCTCGTTGAAGTATTCGGTCACGATGCGGTGCACGGTTGCGTAGTCGGAGAAGAGTTCGCAGACGGGCCAGTTGCTCCCATAGAGGAGCCGGTCCTCCCCTAAGGCATCCCAGAGAACATCTATCGTCGGCTTATAGTAGGATAAGTCGCTTGGGGCGGGGTTACGCCCCGTCCCCTCCACGAGGCCTGAGACCTTACAGAAGACCTGAGGTTGCTTCGCGACCGCTCTGATGCCCTCCACCCACGTAGGGTCAGGCGTCTTCCCGTCTATCCTCACACCGGCCACATGGTTGACTACGATGCGTAGGTCAGGGGCTCTCTCCGCGAGCTGAGCGACCAACGGTAGATCCGTAGGCGTCGAGGGTAGGTCGAGGGAGAGGTCTCTCTCAGCTAGCTTCTCCAAGTCGGCTAGGAAGCATCCGTCGGCTAGGCTCTCTTTCAGTTTACGCCACGTGCGGATACCCCGGAAAAGCCTGTTCTGGGCGAACCGGTCCAGATGACTGCTGAAGCCCTCTGTGCCCGGTGTAAGGTTGCCTACGAAGCCCACGATGAAGGGCTCCTTCGCCGCGAGGTCCAGAATCCACTGGTTGTCCTCTATCCACA
The DNA here is from genome assembly GCA_038870415.1 of Bathyarchaeia archaeon. Lineage (GTDB taxonomy): Archaea > Thermoproteota > CALKCG01 > B24 > JAWCPE01 > JAWCPE01. Next base: position 606 of record JAWCPE010000158.1, on the reverse strand, counting down.
CGCTTGCCTCTACGACCACAGTGCCAATGACACCTAGAGGACCTGCTAAGGCCTTGCAGTGCTCAGGCATGACGCGACGGTAGAGCACCTTGTTGTCGCGCGGAGGCCACGGAACCCCCTCAGGTCGCGTGGGGTCGTAGAAGTGCACGTGACTGTCTATGATCATGCCTGAGTCCTGCGTAGGACCTGGCAGAAAAGGTTTCCCCAAGGCGCATCCTGCGCGGTCTTGGGATAGGTGCATCTCAAGGGCTACTCATCAGACGCGGATGTGACGTATGAGTGGATGAGTCTGACTTTGTCAAGGAGACCCTTGCGGGATGAGACTTCTTCTAGAGCTTGGATATGAACGAGGATGGGGAAAAAGGATGGGGAAGGACGAGCGGAGGCTTCTTAGAACCTGATGAGGGAGACGAGTCCCCAGAGCACCGTCACCGTGCCGTATCCGAGGATGTAGCCGATCGCGATGGGTTTGCCCCATTCGTCGTACAGCTTGACGCCGCCAACCCTGAAGACGAGCCGTTTGATGAAGTAGACGCCCAGCGCGGTGTAGGAGATGCCGTACTTCAACGAGATGGGAGACCAGCCGATGTAGAGCCCAATGGGATG
>JAWCPE010000157.1:0-4778 GCA_038870415.1 Bathyarchaeia archaeon | reverse complement strand
CCAGGCGATTACAGGAGCCTCATCGAGAGGGCCGACCAGTACCTTAAGGACCGGGTGGAAGCCTTCGACGACCACTATCCCCGCCCTAGGAGGGGATGCCGCCTAGAGCACGTTCAGAGCTGGCTTAGAGCCCTCATCCTCCACATGCAGCCAGAACACCTTAGGCTCATAACATCCCTAGAGGAGGCGATGCGCCTAAGGTAACAGAGCTGACGGCGCCGTACTTTATTATCCTGAAACGGAGATCAGCTTGAGCTGTTAGAAGAAGCCTAAAGGTGGGCTGCCCCTCCTGCCTTTGTGGGGAGGAGTGGCCGGCACTGATTTTGGGGCGTGGGGCCCTCATCCTGAGACTGGTCCTTGCCCCCTGCTCGCTTAGATGAATGTGCCCCGAGCACGTATGGGAAATTGTTCTCAGCCGAGGAGGCATCTCTCCACGCCGAGCTGCGCGATAAGGGAGGCGGGTGAGAGGGATAGATGCTTGAGAGGGCCTGTGGCATCGACCCTTACAGAGGCATCCTGGTGGCTGCCATGGTGAGCGGTGAAGGCGGGGAGAGCAGGAGGTCCCCCAACACCTTGGAGGGCTTCGGTACGTTGAAGGCTTGGCTCTTGGAGAGGGGATGCAGGGATGTGGCTGTGGGGTCGACGGGGGTCTTCTGGATGCCGCTTCAACCCCGCGCTGGAGGAGGGGTTCAACCTCATCCTCGCGAATGCGAGGCAGGTCAAGGCGATACCTGGCAGGAAGACGGATCAGGCGGATTCAGAGCGGCTAGCTCAACTATTGAGGAGCGGCCTGGTGAAGCCCTCCTACGTTCCTGAGAGGAGGACCCGGCAGCTGAGGGAGCTGACGAGGCTGAGGGTGAGGCTAGTCGAGGCGAGGACGGAGTTCAAGAGCAGGGCTCATAAGGTCTTGGAGAGCGTGAACGTGAGGCTGCCATCCGCCCTAATGAACATCTTCGGGAAGGCCGGCATAGAGGTAGTAGAAGGCTTGATGCAGGGACTCAGCATAGGGGAGATACTGGATAAGAGCGCGAATAGGACGTTGATGAGGAGAGCCGTCCTCGAAGAGGCTGTTAGAGGCGGCCTTGAGGAGACTGACATCCTCACCTTGAAGATGTGCGTCGAGATGGTCGAGAACCCCGATACGTGCGTAGAGCAGGTAGATTGTGAGGAGGGAAGCTCGTTAAGAAGCCGGATGTCAAGCGTATATGCAAGGTTCTAGGTGTCGGGAAGGCCTCTGCGCCGGTTATACTCGCCGAGATAGGCGATGCAAGGAGGTTCCCCTCCGCCAGGAAGCTGGCCTCCTAGGCCGGGCTGGCTCCGTCCGCACACCAGTCTGCCGGCAAGGACCTCACAGGCCACATAACTAAGAGGGGTTCCAAGTGGCTGAGACGCATCATGGTGGAGGTGGCTCAAGCCGCCGCGAAGGCGAGGAATAGCAGGCTTAGGCTCTTCTACCTCAAGGTGAAGAAGAGGAGAGGCTACAAGGTAGCCATAGTAGCCCTGGCGAGGGAGCTCCTAGGCGTAATCCACCATATCCTCGTTGAAGGCGAGGATTACGTAGAGGAGGGTCTGGTGAAGAGGGCTGGACGACTGGGGAAAGCCGCCACAGGCCTATCAGCGGAGGAGACGGCCCATCTACTGAGGAGGGCAGGATACCTGGTCAAGGAGCCGGTGGAGTAGCGGCAGACACCTACCTTTATGGGAAATCAGTTCACCCATCCTTTGCAGCGCCATGGAGGCCGAGCCCTGTTCAAACATGGGCGGGCTGGCCGTATGAGTCTTGACAACAGGGACTATGGGACATCGGGATGTTCCTTCCCTGTGGTCTTTCTTTGGCATCCTGCCGGGGCATAGCTTTCTCTTCCTGATGCATGTCTCTGTCTGGGCTGTAAGTATACTGGCACCCCTTAAGTTAAAGGAGCCCTCGAGTTGAGCGGTAACCCTTATCTAGGCTCTTCCAAGAGCTGAGAGTGGAGCTTGAGCTTAGGCGTAGGTTCTACACGTGCTCCAACACGGAGATGTGAGCTGTGAAGGTGGTACTTATCCTTGGGACTCGTCCACAGATCATCAAGTCTGCCCCGGTTATACGGGAACTCACCGCTGATGCTGAGATGGAGTTACAGGTCGTGCACACGGGGCAGCATTACGATTACAGGATGTCGAAGGTATTTTTTCCACCTCGAAGCTGGCGCCCGTAGCTTTGACCTCTCCATGCCGGAGGAGATTAACAGACGGTTGACTGACCACTGCTCAAGGCTACTGCTCGCCCCGACAGAGAACTGTAGAGCGAACCTGTTGCGGGAGAACTTGCCCTCAGAAGCCGTGCGTCTCGTGGGAGACACGATGTACGACGCGCTCTTAGAACACCTTCCGAGGGCGGAGAGGACGAGTGTAGTGGAACAACTCGGGCTCCAACCGGACGGTTACGTCGTCTTCACCTTGCACCGCCCAGAGAACGTAGACAGCCCAGAGAGGCTTGCAGGCTTCACGCGTGCTCTGCGGTCTCGACGCAGCGACGGTGGTCTTTCCGCTTCACCCTAGAACTCGGAAGCGACTGATGGAAGATGGCCTACTGACAACGCTACAAGGACTGAAACACGTAAGGCTTATTGACCCCCTCAGCTACCATGAGAGCCTGAGGCTCATGCAAGAGGCCTCAGCAGTGCTCACAGACTCCGGGGGATGCAGAAGGAAGCCTTCTGGTTGGCAACGCCCTGTGTCACGCTACGACATACTACAGAATGGGCTGAAACCGTCGCTCTGGGCGCAAACACCTTGGTGGGAGATGATGAGGCTAAGATAGTGGCGGCTGTCAGATGCCTGATCGCGAATACGGACGTGAAGAGAAATCTGCGAGGTCTACCCAATCCGTTCGGGGACGGGAAGGCCGCCGTGCGGGTCGTAGAAGCCCTCCGTGCCATGAACACTACAGGTGGCTGAAAAAACGTGTGCGGGATAGCTGGCTTTCTTGGCTCCAACGACAGAGAGCTCTTGAAGGCGATGTGTGACGCGATCAAGCACCGTGGACCTGACGATGAAGGCTACTTCCTCGACGGACAAGTCGGCTTAGGCAACCGGAGGCTGAGCATCATCGACGTGAAGGGCGGCCACCAACCCATACACAATGAAGACGAGAGCATCTGGATCACGTACAACGGGGAAATCTACAACTTCCAGGAACTCCGGGGGGGACTCGAGCCTAAGCACAGGTTCTACACGAACAGTGACACTGAGACGATCGTCCACGCCTACGAGGAGTGGGGAACCGGGTGTCTCCGTCGCTTCAACGGGATGTGGGCCTTCGCCCTCTGGGACTCGTCCAAGAAGGTGTTATTCCTAGCCCGTGACCGGTTCGGGGTTAAGCCGCTCTACTACCATTATGACGGTAAGCGGCTGCTCTTCGCATCTGAGATCAAGGCGCTCCTGCAGGACAACTCAGTCGCTAGGATACCGAATGACCGTGTAGTCTACGAATACCTTCTGTATGGGCTGCATGACCACGGTGAGGAGACCTTCTTCCAAGGCGTAAAACGGCTCCTGCCCGGCCACTACATGCTCGTAGACGAATCGGGCCTTAAGACGCAACGGTGGTGGGAGCTCCAGATGAGCCGTGAACTGGACTCCCCGCCGGGTATGGATGGAGAGTACGCGAAGCGTTTCTATGAGCTGTTCGAGGACGCGGTGAGGCTGCGGTTGATAAGCGAGGTGCCGGTAGGCACCTGTCTGAGCGGCGGAACAGATAGTTCCTCGATCGTCTGCGTCGTGAACCGGCTGCTGCTAGAGAAGGGCTGGGCGAGGGATGTCATAGGCGAACGGCAGAAGACGTTCTCAGCGGTCTACGACGACGAGCGGATAGACGAACGCGAGTACATAGACGAAGTCGTGGCGCATACGGAGGTGGAGAGGAACTTCACGTTTCCCACGGTGGAGGAGTTGTGGAACGAGCTGGAGCGGCTTGTCTACTACCAGGAGGAGCCCTTCGGGAGCACGAGTATCTTCGCGCAGTGGATGGTGATGAAGCTCGCGTCGCAGAAGGTGAAGGTTCTCCTCGACGGCCAAGGCGGAGATGAGCTACTTGCGGGGTACATCCCCTACTATGGGATATTCTACCTCGACCTCTTGAAGAGGCGAAAGTACGCGAGGCTATTGAAGGAGGCAGCCCTGAGCTTCGACATCGCGCTTCCCTTCGTAAGCCGGTACTTCTCCAGGTCTAGGAGGACGATGAATGCGGCGAGGATGCTTGACGAGGCATTTGCTGAGCGGTTTAAGGACGTGAAGGCCTTGAAATGGCATGGGAACGACCTGGCGTCAGCGCTGGACGCAGACCTCTCCCTCTACAGTATCCCTCACCTCTTACGGTATGAGGATAAGAACTCTATGGCCTTCTCGATAGAGGCCCGCGTGCCCTTCCTAGACTACAGGCTTGTCGAGTACGTTTACTCGCTGCCCCTGGACCAGAGGCTTAGAGGCGGCTGGACCAAACGTATACTGAGAGAGGCGATGCGCGGCGTCCTCCCGGAGCGGATAAGGCTTAGACGGAGCAAGGTGGGCTTCGAGACGCCTGAGGCGAAGTGGATGAAGGCCTCCGCCGAGAAGATGCGGGCCATCTTCACCTCTGAGACCTTTGCGAAACGCGGATACTTCAACCAGGCCGAGGTCTTAAAGGCGTTCGACAAGTTCCTCCAAGGGAGGCTGAGCGAAGACTTCATAAAGGTCTTCTGGCGCCTCGCCAACTTAGAACTCTGGCTCAGAGAGTTCTTCGACGACCAGAACGGGGG
>JAWCPE010000156.1:0-4783 GCA_038870415.1 Bathyarchaeia archaeon | reverse complement strand
GTCTTCACATCGATGCCAGGTACTCGTTGGCAGAGACCTGCGATCATGTTTATGAAGCTTACTTTCATGGCTAGAAACGCGTTGTTCACATATTTTATCAACTCCGCTGTGCTCAGACCCGTCACGATCTTCGGGCAGTTAAAAGACGAGTAGAGGCTCTCAAGCATCTGTCTACTCCGTGAGTCACATGCTCCTATGATGATCCTGTCCGGTTTCAAGAAGTCGGCGACAGCATTCCCCTCCCTGAGGAATTCAGGGTTCACGGCCAGACCGAAGTCCCGAGGGGCTGACCTCCCTGAAGCTGCCTCGACAGCCTTCCTAACCGCGCCCCCTGTCGTTCCAGGGATGACCGTGCTCTTCACAGCCACAAGATGCCATCCATCCTTCCGCCTTAACGCTCTCCCAACCATCTCCGAGGCTGAGATAACATGCCTCAAGTCTATGCTTCCGTCTGCCCTGCTCGGGGTACCCACTGTTATGAAGGAGACGTCCGAAGCGGAGACGGCTTCCTCCGGGTCGGCGGTCACTCTCAGCTGGCCCTCCGCCAGAGAGCCTCTTAGCAGCTTCTCAACGTGCGGCTCGTAGATTGGACAGAAACCTGAGCTTAACAAGCGCGCCCTCTCCTCGTCTACGTCAAAGCCGACCACACGGAAACCTTTCGAAGCGAAGCCGACTGAGTAGACTATCCCCACGTAGCCAAGGCCGAAGAACGACAACCTCAACCCTCTATCCATGCGCTAAGGCTTCCCTGAACCATTCTACAGTCTTCCACAGTCCCTCGTCGAGAGAGGTCTTGGAAGCCCAGCCAAGGAGCGCCTTAGCCTTTGAGATATCTGCAGCTCTCCTCCGAGGATCATCAGGCCTCGCCTGAGCGAACCTGATCCTAGACCGGCTCCCTGTGAAAGCGATAATCTTGCTCGCAAGTTCAAGGATGGTCGTCTCCTTACCGGAGCCTATGTTCACTACCTCTCCGCGCGCCTTCTCGCACGTGAGCATTCTCAGCGTCGCATCGACCCAGTCGTCGACGTAGAGGAAGGCTCTCGTCTGCATACCGTCGCCGTGCACTGTCAAGTCTTCTCCCTCTAGGGCCTGTAGGATGAAGCGGGAGATGACCCTCCCGTAGCTGCCCTCCCCCCTCAACCTAGGACCGTAAGCGTTGAAGATCCTCTCTATGCGCACGTCTAAACCGTATTCCCTGTAGTAGGACATTGCGAGCGCTTCGGAGAACCGCTTCGATTCGTCGTAGCACGAACGCACACCTACAGGGTTCACCCTTCCCCAGTAGGCTTCAGGTGTCGGGATCAAGTCCGCCGAACCGTAAACCTCCGACGTTGAAGTATAGAGGAGTATGCTATCGTTCTTCCTTGCTATCTCAAGCATATTGTACGTACCGAGAGAGTTCGAAAGCATCGTCTCAACAGGATGCTGCACGTAATCATCTGGAGAAGGCCTAGCAGCCATATGTATAACGATGTCGAACCCTTGGTCTGACCTGAAGTCTTCTGCCTTCACTCTAACGACCTTAACCCAAGAGGGCAGATAACTTCCTCTCGTAGTTGAAAAATCGTCTACAACGACCACTTCGCATTTCTCTAGCTGTTCTACCAGGTGGCTTCCTAGGAAACCTGCACCGCCCGTGACGAGAAGCCTCTTACCTGACAGCTCTTCCGCTTCGGGACGCATCTTCACCAAGGATTGGACAGTGTCTAGAGCATACTATAGGGGAGAGCCTCTCCGTGATGCAGCGGCAGGCCTACAGCGCGTTCTTGAAGTACGTGTACGAGAGCCTTTGAGCCTCCCAGTAGGTTTCAGGCGTCCCGATGTCAAGTGTCAGCTCCTCGCCGGTCAGCTCGATCGCCTTAACCTTACGCCCCCAATCGATCAGTCTCTGTACGGCATCTGTGAGCTGTACCTCGCCCCCCTTTCCGGGACCGATAGATTCCAACGCTTCGAACGCGGAGTGGCTGAACGCGTAGAGGGGCATGATCGCAAAGTTCGTCCTCGGATATTCAGGCTTCTCAACGACGCTCTTCACAGCAAGGCTTGATCTGTCAGCCTCAACCTCAGCCACACCATACTGCCTCGGGTCGTCAACCTTCCGCAACGCGAGGACCGCGTCGGCGCCGCTCGCCTCGTACTCCTCGATTAGTCTCCTCAGATGGCTGTTCGCCTTCGAGATGATGTAAGTATCCCCGGCGTGGACTAGGAAGGGCGCATCGCTCATGAAGGGCTTCGCCTGGAGGACAGCATGGCCGAAGCCGAGAGGCTCCGGTTGGTTGATCCAGACGATGCTCGAAGCCCTTACCTTCCAGTAGAACTCCTCCAAGTGGGCTGCCTGGCTGCACTTCCCCTTATCGTTTAGGCTCTTGACATACTGGCCGTCTGGGGTGAAGTGGTCTTCTATCGCCCTCTTGCCTCTCCCCACGATGAAGAAGAACTGCCTCACCCCGAAATCGTAGAGTTGCTCAAAGATGAGCTGCACCAAAGGCTTAAGGCATAAGGCCCCGTTGCCAGCTGCCAGCACGGGAAGCATCTCCTTCGGCTGCTCCTTCGTAGCCGAGAGGAGCCTAGTGCCCAGCCCCGCAGCTGGAATCACAGCTCTGCCAATCAAGACGGCTCCAATCACCCACTCGGCTCGACGCTGTCTTTAACGATAGACGCTTCCTCAGAGGATTGTCCACGAAGACGATTCTTCTAGCCGCAAGCAGACTCAGCCCGCAAGAGACCGCCTGGAACCTGCCTCGCAGAGGCCTCTAGGCCTGCCAGCATAGCGCTGAGAGCTCAAACGCGACCGGAGTCATCGCCTCTCCTCACCCACACGTGGTACACGTACGCGCTATCTGTCTGCGGAATACACACGGTTTCCTTCAAGAGGTACTTTGATTCAACGTATTCGCGAACCCCTTGAGCGTTCCCGTATCCGTGCCAGAGAAGCTCGTCCGGGTACGGTATCGGCCCGGCGCCGAGTATGAAGACCAGTACCTTCGTGCGTTCTGATTCCCACGCCTCGATGAACAGTCTAGGCGATACTGCTCCAAGCTTGTAGTCCCTCATTCCGTCGCCTCTGTAGCCTCCGAATGAGTGGGCGAGCAAGTCGTCGAAGAACCCTTGAACAGGCCAATCCGACGAGTTAGGAGGAGTGATCAACCTATCCGCGAGGAAGGCGATCGCTGCTTCACTCGTCCAGACCCGGTCCTCGTAATCTGTGCTTAGGCGTGCAAGCCCTGCTACGTCTTGAATAAGCTCTTCCCTAGGTAGGGGTCGAGGTATGACCTCGATCTCGCTGCCAGATGAACGCATGAACTGCTGTGTCGACGCGGCAACCGTAGGAAAGAAGAGGGCGCAGCAAGCCACGCTTGACGCTAGGAGTCTCCTCCCACCGCTTGACGTCCTGAACGTCCTAGATACCAGCCGTCTAACTCCAAGGCTTCTCCAAGACCTTATCCATCCAAGGCTACCTAAGATGGCGAGGTATGGTCCCAGATAGAACGTGTAATGGAACCAAAACGTTTGAAGAAACGCCGTCATGCTAATAAGCGGAACTATAAACAGCAAGAGAAACAAGAATACGTCACGGTTCCCATCCTTAGCAGAGGTGAGGATGACTACAGGCGTCACTGCCAATAGCGGTAAGAGTAACAGGCAGTACCAGGCAAGCGCAGCTATCCCGTTAGATACAGCGTACCTCACCATCTGCCAGTAGATTGTCTGCGCATAGAAGGTCCTCACCGCGTCCTCCAAGGTCAACCAGAGAGAGAAGCAGGCCGTCGGAACCGTAAACCCAAGCATGCTCAGGGAAACGTCGGTTATATGCCGTCCCCCCCGCCTCAAGAGAAAGCCTGACACCACATGCCACACGAAAAGAGTTGAGGCGACCAGCAGGGCAGGATACTTTGTCAGGAACGAGATGGATGCTGCCAGCCCCAAGAGGAGAAACAAGGAGGTACGCCTCCAATGACTCGTATCGGATCTTGCTTTAAGATAGACCAGGACACACGATAAACTGGTTGAGGTTAGGACTATCTCAAGCAGGGCTAACCTCTGATACATCGGGTAGAGAAAGAACGAGAACAGAGCCAGCGATAAGCAGGCCACTTTCGATCCCTGCACGCTCGAACTCCTGACTACAAGGTACAGGATTGTGAGACTTAAAACCATAAAGACCGCTCGGAGCACGCGTAGAGAAAGGAGATTCGATCCAAAGGCTGTCACTGAGAAGCTGATGAGAAGATAGACTACTGGCGGATGTGCCAGCGCGATCTCTCTATACGGTATTAGCCCACGCGAGATAGCGTACCCGGCATAGACGTATATGCTCTCATCTGATTCAAACGGATCATTCGCAAGAAACAGAACGAGCAGAAACGAGCCTAACAGCAACACTGGAACTAGTGTTTGAGGAGCTTTTTCAACGTCTCTTGACCACATACATTTACTAGAAGAGAAGGCGCAGCTGAGAGAACGCTTCGCAAGACGTCTCAGAGGCCGCATGGGGCTAACTCCTTTAATCCACCGAGAGCGTAGGACCAATTTGATTCGAAGCTTAGCTTAGCCCCTGCTTCAGCTAGCGATGCTCTTATCGTTCCCTCGCCAGGTACATTGTTCTCTTGGGTTTCGAGCGCTTCATGAGATGCTCTGTTCCTTGACGTGCCTGTTAATGACGATCTTCCTGTTAAGGAGAGTTTCCATCTCGTATATCCTAGAATAGACCTGCCTAGCGAAGTCGAGCGAGTCCTTCACGGAGACCCATCTGCCCTTGACAAGGTCGGTCAGCCCAACGCTG
>JAWCPE010000155.1:0-4814 GCA_038870415.1 Bathyarchaeia archaeon | reverse complement strand
GTGGAAGCCCTTAAGCCCCGCGAGTCAGCAGCCGGAAGCCTTAAGGCCTGAAGCCCCGAAGAATCATCAGAACCCCATAGTGGAGTGGACGGTCTTTTACCCGAGAGCTGAGCTGGAGCCTGAGCGTAGCCTCGACAAGGGCCCCGGCGTCTTCGTAACCAGCACTACCGCCTGTGAGGCGCCCTTATGAACCTGCTTCATCTCATGGAACCGGGAGGGGTTGGCGGACTCAGCGTTAAGCTCCCTCTCCCAGTGGTCCTCAGCCGCGTAACCTCTATGGGGCACTCCTTCCCGTCATGCTCCCAGCTACTATAAACTCCCCTCTCTACATGCAGTTGGTTAGCAGACAGACTGATTAGCCTCTAGCCAGCCTGATAGGGGCTTGTCTCATGAGTCGTCGGGAACGGAAGAGGGCTTACCGCAGGCTGAAGAGGGTGAGATGCGACCTCCGCGTCGCCGTGAGAAAGAGAAACCACTCGCACGGCGAGGGTGTAGACCGCTGGGAACGTCAGGTCCATCTACTCACGAAGAGAAAGAGAAGGGCGAAGCGTCTCTTCGCCCTGCTGAAGCAGGGCGCCCCCAAGGAGGCCGAGCGCCATCTTAAAAGCACGCCTGAGGGAACGCAAAGCCTGATAAAGGGCTCGGGCTCGTATGGAGGCCCAACTAAAGACAGTAAGGAAGGGGACTATTGTAGAGGGCAAAGATAGGGGTGAGGCAGGGAAACGGTACCTTTCAGGTGTCGTCTGGCAGGTCTACCTCTACGTTCTGACATCCAGCGAACCTGTAGGCGTGAGGGATGTCTGGAGGGGGCTTAAGCTCTCAAGCCCAAGCTTAGCCCAGTACCATATCAACAGGCTGCTCAAGATGGGGCTTATAGCCCAAACAGTGGACGGACGGTACGCTCCTGAAGAGAAGGCTAGGATCGATGTCTTAAGGAGCTTCGTCCTCCTCAGAGGCCGCCTGATATCTAGGATGACTATCTACGGCGCCTTCATACTGGGGCTCTTCTCCGTCTACCTCTTCGTCTGGCCGTTCAACTGGGACTTCCAAGACCTGACGGTGCTGGTAACCTGCGTGTTCAGCACGGCGGCCTTCTTCTTCGAGGCGTACAGCCAGCATAGAGGCTTGAGAACCGGTGTTCAAAGGTTTTGAACACCTGTTCTAATGCTTAGGGCTAATAGCACTCAGCGCAGTCAACGGGTTGGAAGAGCGGAGGGCGGTGAGGCATCTGTCTGGAAGGGACGGTTTCAGGTTCCCAACTGACGGGCGGCGTATCCTCGTACGCAGCTCAGCCTTCTTCATGCTCGGAGCCATCCTAGGCCTAACGCTGCTCAACATAGTAGGCCTGCCTATCGTGTTCGACAACGTCCAAACGAAGACGGAGCTCATCCAGTTCTCATCCTACGAAGAGCTAAGGGACTTCCTGAACAGAAGCACGTCCGTTCGCATGATTTATGGTGCCGAGACCTCTGCAACCACCTTTGGCGCCTCGAAGGATGCACAACTATCGGTCTCTCCGGATTACTCGCGTACTAACATCCAGGTTGAAGGCGTCGATGAAGCTGACATCGTGAAGACGGACGGGGAATACATCTACTACGCCTCAGATAAGGGGCTTATCATCTCAAGGGCTTATCCGCCTGAGAGCGCCAAAGTTCTGGCTCAGATCAGCTTCAACGGAACCATACGCGGCCTCTTGATAAACAAAGATAGGCTCGTGGTCTTTGAGGAGGATTACCTCGTCTGGCTGCTACGAGCTGAGTCGATGGCCCCTTCCGGCGGAGCGTCCGCCTCGATCGTTGGGAGGTCGATGATTCCCGCATACCGGGGCGACGAGACCCACGTCTGGGTCTACAACGTAGAGGATAAGCTGAAACCTGTCTTGGAGCATCAGGTCTCTCTCAACGGCAGCTACTTCACATCGAGGATGGTCGGAGACGACGTCTACGTGTTGGTCAGTCAACCTGCCTACCTCATAGCGGGCGAGGTGCCTCTCCCCGTGGTCAAGTACGACGGTCGAGAAGAGACGGTCGACGCCTCGAAGATATACTATTCCAACGATACGGATTACTACTACTCCTTCACGACGGTTCTCGCGTTCAACATCATGCGAGACGAAGCGCCTAAGTACGAGACCGTCCTCGTAGGGTCTACGAGCGCCGTCTACGTGTCCAGAGAGAACGTCTACGTAGCGATCCCAAAGGTCCAAGTCGTATACGAGGGGTCCTCAGCTTCAGACGGGCAAACCCAAGAGAGGACGGAGATCCACCGGATAGGAATTAAGAACGGCAGGATAAAGCTGGAGGCGAGCGGAGCCGTTCCAGGCCGCGTGTTGAACCAGTTCTCAATGGACGAGTATAACGGGCATTTCAGGATCGCCACGACGCTGGGACGCCTATCGAGAAGCTTCGAAGAGTCTACGTCCGTGAACAACGTCTACGTTCTAAGCCTGAACTTGACCATCGTTGGGAGGCTGGAGGGCCTCGCACCCGGCGAGAGCATCTACTCGGCCAGGTTCATGGGTGGCCGAGGCTACCTCGTCACGTTCAAGAAGGTAGACCCGCTCTTCGTCCTCGACCTGAAGCAGCCAGCGGACCCGAAGGTTCTAGGCAAGCTGAAGATAACCGGGTACTCGGATTACCTCCATCCGTACGATGAGAACCACATCATCGGCGTAGGCAAGGAGACCGTCGCGGCGGAGGAAGGAGACTTCGCCTGGTACCAGGGAGTGAAGATATCCCTCTTCGACGTGAGCAACGTCTCTAGCCCAATAGAGATCGACAAGTACGAGATAGGCGACCGGGGAACCGACTCGCCGCTTCTCAGAGACCACAAAGCCCTGCTCTTCGACAAGAAGAGGGGCATACTCGTCATGCCCGTGCTCGTGGCGAGGATCGACCCGGCGGACTACCCGAAGGGAGTACCGCCCTACGCCTACGGCGAGTACATCTGGCAAGGAGCCTACGTCTTCAGCGTAAGCGATAAGGACCTAACCCTGAGAGGAAGGGTCTCCCACATCGGAGACCTAGACCAAGTTGGGAAAGGGCATTACGACCTGCCGTATAGGTACTTCGTGGAGAGAGCCCTCTACATAGGCGACGTGCTCTACACGGTCTCAGACGGGAAGATACTGATGAACAACCTCGAAGACCTGAAGCAGATCAACGAACTCGAACTCCCATAAGGTTACTTATCCTGAGCATGGTCTGGCGCTAACTGCTCTTCTTGCCGCCACTCTTCTACCGCGTGGAAGAGGGGGAACCGGCTGATAGCCGAGTGGCACCAGAGGTCGTGGAAGCCTAACGATCCCAAAGGAGGCCTTGGCGTTCAGGTTATAGTTCCGTTATGCCCATGTCTGCGAAGAACCGTTGGGCGTATTTGGGGTCGAACTCAGTCTCTTTCTCGCGTATTACCTGGGTTTCAAGCCTGTTCAAGGCCATCTTTAGCGCCTGCTCGGCCCCCCAGCTCTCGCCGAAGGCTACGAACTGCCCCCTATCGGAGCTCGCCCTGACGCGGCAGTGGACGAGCGGCAGACGTTTGAAGCTCTGCCTATGCTGTTTGAGGTAAACGGTCAGCCCGCCGCCGCCTAGAACCTTGCCGTACCGTTTCACGAAGGACTCTAAGTCCTCGTTTATCCGGTCTATCTCAAGGGACTCCCTATCGAGCTTCGAGACTACCTGGATGAGGACGCCTGGGGGCGCTTCGCCGAGCCTCGCGACGGGCTCAAGGAGGTCCGTCTTCGTGATGATGCCTGCGACGCGCCCGTCCCTGACCACGACGAGGCTGGAGATGCGGCGTGCCAACATCTCCTCGACGGCTCGCCTGACGCTTGTCTCAGGGGGCACCGTGATGACCGGGCTTGTCATCACGCCCTTCACATGCGTGCTCAGGGGTTTAGCCCGCTCGCCTGCAGATTCGCGGAAGAGCCTCTCCCTGTCGAGGGGGAGAATGACCTTCGCGACAACATCATGCATCGTGATGATGCCTGTCAGCCTCATGCCCTGGACGACGGGCAGCCTGGAGAAGCCATGGCTGCGGAAGAGGCTGATCACCTTCCCTATAGTATCGTCTTCGCTGACCATGACGGGGTCGCGCGTCATGAACTCCTCGACGTGTCTCTCGCCGAAGGTCTCCTTCACGATGCGCTCCAGTATCGCCAGGTCATTCACCACCCCCACAAGCCGGTCGTCTTCAAAGACTGGAAGATGCTTCAAACCGTTCTCCAGCATCAGCCTCGCAGCCTCAGAGAGAGTCATCTCCGGCCTCGCTTTAGGCGCAGGCCTCGTTAACGTCCGGACCTTCGTAAGCCTAGGGTCGAGCCGAGACCGGATGATCCAGCGTTCTGTGAGGACGCCTCTGAAGCTGCCGTCAGGGTTGAAGACTATCAAAGCTTGTACCTCCGGGCTTTGCGCAAGCACCGAGACCGCCCTGGAGACCTTCTCCTCGCTCCCAACGCAGCCGTACCGGTCCGTCATGACCTCGCTGACGAGCGGAAGCCTAACAGCCATCACGTAACCGTCCAGCCCTAGAGAATAAGCCTCGCCTGATTTAGAGTTGCCGCTTGCCACCGTTTTCACATACTATGCCCGAAGGCATACCGAGAAGGGGCGAGGCCTGTTTCCCCTCTGCACGCCCTAGACGACGCACTACCGGGAGGCGGTCCTAGGAACACTATCGCCGCCTGGCCTGCGTTTCTTCTACTCCGCACGTAAGGCAGGGACGAGAGGCCCTGGTTTCCATGCCCTGTACAGGGCTAAGGTGCCGAATACCGTCATGTAGCTGGCTGTCTCCTCAACTTGCTCGAAGCCCGCGTT
>JAWCPE010000154.1:0-4846 GCA_038870415.1 Bathyarchaeia archaeon | reverse complement strand
TACCGGGCGATGGGCTGCTGGCCGTAGGAGGTGAGACTCCATGAATGCGGCCTCTTCCCCTCTCTCTTGACGACTCGCCCTCTCCTCATCGCGTTCAGATGAGCGAGAACCGAGCGGTAGCTGAGCCCCGTCTCCGAGGCCACTTCACGAGCGGACCTCCCGCCCCTCCTGAGAGAGGCGATGATCCTCGTCCGGGCCTTAAGACCCGGCCGTACGTTCCTGATGAAGGCCAGGTATGACTGAGGCTCGATGCCCCCGGTCTCAGAGGCCACGTCCAAGGACAAGCCAAGCCATCACATCGAACTATATGACATAACTGGGGCTTAACGTTATCGTTACAGCCGACGATAACCGCCGCGCTTGGAATCCTGAGCGCCGTCGTGCCGCCTACACAGTTCCTTAAGATAGAACTACCCAGGAAGGCCTGGATCTGCCCTGCAAAGAATAGAGCTGTAAAAATGGGGGGCCTGACGCTGCCATACGCGCCGATGATAGGCACCATCGGGGCGGCCCCGGGGGAAGGAGGCGGCCTCCACCAGCCTCGTTAAAGGTAAGGCGATCGCTTGGCCGAGGACCGAGTCTGCCGACTATCTGATGTGGTAGGCGTGGCGAAGCCCCTCGAGAACGCGGTTAAGGCCGTTTTCTCCAAGCTCATCCTGTGGCTGGAGCAGGAGGACGGCTTCGACGCCTGGGACGCCTACAACCTATGCACTCAAGTCGCAGAGATCAGTGTAGGCTACTGGCTTCAAGGCTCTGTCGCAGCCAGGTTCCCAAAGAAATACCTATGGAAGTAACTGAACGCTGCACCAATGCTTAAGCTGCCTCCCCTTTTTGCCTACGTATCGCTCCCTGGTTTTTCGTGACGTGCCTATAGGCTGGTCTATAGTGCGCCGCGAACGTGGTCTACGGCTTGGAGATCGCACCTTGTGATCACGATAGGTGCCTCAGCTTCTTATATTCTCCCGCTGAGATGAGGCTTGGAGGCGTGAAATATGACAAGTGCTTGGAGGACCGAGTACGCGGCTGAAGGAGCCAAGATGAGTAAGAAGCAGTTCGAGGAGCTCGTCGAAGTCGCAAACGACGTGACTATCCTAGCTTGGAAGCTAACCGGAGGTAAGGGGAGAAGGCAGCGTTAGGAGACGAGCTGGTTGAGCAGAGAGGTCAGGGTCGCAGAGGGCTCCACGGCTAAACTCGCCGTCGTAGACGTAGCCCTCCTCGTCGGGGAGGACGCTACCGTCACGGCTGAGGACGGGGTTAAGGTCACAGTGAACGGCGCCGTCGAGTGCGAGGGAAACTGCGAGTTCCAATGCAGCGTTGAAGCCTACAGGTTCGAGGGGAGCGACGGCCACATCAGAGTTCAAGGAGACCTCACAGTAAAGGACAGGATTAAGGTCGAAGACGGCTCCCTAGAGGTTTCGGGAAGCATCAACGCAGAGACTATCAAGGTGGACCGAAGCCTCACGGTGGGAAAAGACCTCACCGCGGACGACGTTGACGTAGGCGGCCGCGTCGAAGTCCACGGCATCACCAAGGCGCGGAAGATCGACGTAGGAGGCTCCTACAGAGCCCAAGGCCAAGTCGAGGCGGACGACATCGACATCGGAGGCTCCTTGGACGTCGAGGCCCCGGTGAAGCTTACCACTATCGACGTAGGCGGAAGAGCGAAGATTGGCGGCGGCGAGGTGACCGGCCGCATCGATGTGGGGGGTTCCTTCGAGTCCACCGGGCCTTTGAGCTTCAACTCGATCGATGTAGGCGGCGCCGTCAGGCTCGCTGCGGGAAGCAGCGGACAGAGCATAGATGTAGGCGGAACCCTCAGAGTTGAGGGTGACCTCAGGTTCAACTCGATCGATGTAGGCGGCGCCGTCGAGATATCCGGCGCGGCGGACGGCCACAGCGTAGACGTGGGCGGGCAACTCCAGGTGGGAGGCGACCTCCGGCTGACCGGGAAGCTGGAAGTGGGCGGCGCCGTACGCGTAGCTAAGGAGCTGAGCTCCGAACAGGTGGACGTAGGCGGCTCCGTTGAAGCGTGGACAGTCTCAGCGAGGGACGACGTGAATGTGGGCGGCCTACTCGCGACGGAGCGAGGTACGAAGGCTCGCAGGGTCGAGGTAGGCAGGAGAGGCGAAGCCCGAGGGCCGCTGGTAGCGGAAGAAGTCTACATCGGCGAGAGGGCTCGGGTAGACGACATCTACGCGCAGAGGCTGACGATGGAGGAGAACGCCCGAGCGCGAAACCTCTACGTGGGAAGAGCCTCCATCGAATCAGGTTGCAGGGTCTCCGGTGAGACTCAGTACCTGGAGACACTAGAGACTGAGCGGGATGTCCTCTTCGCCAAGCCGCCCGTGAAGGTGGAGAAGCTACCTACGCTATCGATTGGAGCAGAGACTATCAAGTGCGAGGCGAAGCCTACCGTCGAGGCCCCAGCCGCACCCGCTAAGGAAGAGGCAACGTACTGCCCATCATGCGGAGCTAAGAACGTGAGAGAGGCAAACTTCTGCACGAACTGCGGGACTAGGCTTTGAAGCCTCTCCTCTCTCTTTTAAGAGGACAAACTGACCACACGACTGCTGAATCCGCATCGTTCGAAAGCTCACTGCAGCCTCAGGTCGGCAGGGTGCGCATCGCTCGCATCCGTTTCACGGAGGGGACAGCTGGGTCAGAGGTTCAATCGGATGGTCAAGAGGGGCCGGGTCGACATCTACGCCGAGATACTTGAAGCCGTGAGTAGGCGCGGTAGTATGCCGATCACCAAGATCGGCTACGCGTCTGGGCTTCCGCTTGACAGGACGAGGAAGCTTCTGAACATCCTCATCTCCTACGGCTTGATCAAGGAGGAGCTAGGCGAGAGGCCGCAATTCATCGTGACAAAGCGAGGCTTCGAGTTCCTCGACGCCTACAGGAAGATGAGGGCCTTCCTCAACATCCTCTCCGAAGGCTTAACCTAGGCCAGTACGACGAAGCCTGCCTCGGTGTTGTAGCCTAGGCTTTCCCGCGTACCTGCTAAGGCCTCTGACCCCTCCGGGGTTCTAGAGGGTACCTTAGGGGCTTCCTTTTCAAGCGTGAGAGACACCCTCAAGGCGTCCCATCTCTTACGCCGGGCAACCTCGCGCTCTATCGCCTCACAATGGGGTCGCTCCAGCAGATAGTAGAGCCTTCTTTCTCTCAGGTCTCTAGGTATCCTGAAGGACACCGTGACCTGCGTACACAGAAGTAAGTAGTGCTAAGGGTAACTATGAGAGTTTCTGAAACGACGAGCCAAGAGCATGGCTGGAAGCCCACGAGGAGTTCGACGGGCCTTCAGACGGAGTCGAGGAGGTTACTAGGCAACCTTTGATACAGCGGTCATTAGAGCGATCTGCCTCAGCCGTGGGCTAGGAGTAGGAGTCTTACGCTCTGGCAGTCGGCGCAGATCCAGTGGTTGTTCTCGCGTATCATCTCGAGCCTGAAAGCTTTCCGCCCGCAGACCGCGCAGGTCTCAGTCCTGAACATGTTTAGGGAAGTCTCCCCTCGGTCCGAGTGGTGTATCCACATAGAGCCAGGCCTCCTGCTCTCGCACGTTTCTACCGCTCAGAGGAGCTGCCTGATCTGGTCCCCCTCCACGACGAGCACGGGCGTATGCGTATCTCTTGCCACCATCCCCGCTGCGACGGAGACGATTCCAGTCGCCTCCGTGATGGCTATCGCGACTAAAGCGTTCTGCTTCGTCTTCTCCTCCGTCACCAACGCTTGGACCCTGTTGTAGCATTCCACTAGGCTATCGGGCAAGATCATGGTTCTAAGCTTCACAGAGCCAAGGCTTATGCCAGAGTTAACGTAGAATCCCTCTACGGTTAGGAGGATGACCTCGTCCGGTTTGAAGTAGTCGATAAGCTTCTGAGCTGAACGGTCTGAGACAAGTATGAGCGTCCGCTTGGAAGGCACGATCCCAAGGATGGCCCGTACGTCGTCCGCGGAGGCAGGATTTAACGAGACCATCCGTTGTCGACCCTCATACCGCGAGGTGAGTATCTCCATCTCTTCGAGGCGTTCGACGCGTCGGAAGACGTTCGCCTTAGGCGAGCCTACCGCCGCGCTCAGCCGGGAGACATTCACCTCTTTCAGCTCAAGGATCTTCGATAACGCCGTCTTCTCCAAATCGTCCAGCTGGAGACCGCGGTGACTCAAGCAACCCCTTCAAGCCCACATGTAAGGAGCCTACAGGATATATGCCTTATGTTCCGCTAAATACGAAACATGCCGCATGTTCTTTCGAGGAGGTACACGCCTGAAGACCCTGGCATCCTTTCGACCTCAAAGCTGGACCGTTGTCCCTTTCTTAGAGCATGGAGGTCGCCTCAGCGCACTGTAACCTAGCAAAGATGCGTAGTATGCTATTCCCAAGAGCCCCAGCCACACGCAGAGGGAGTACACCAATAATGCCGAGCCCGGGTCGTAAAATGGGTTCGCTGCCAGAGGATAGAGGGGGCGTATATCATCGTACAGCGGGGAATCTAAAAGCACATGCAGCATGGTACCAGTAGCGCCTGCCAACATGAAGGATTTCGGCTTGAGGTCTCTACCGGTCTCTAGGAGAAAGGCTTTGTAGAGCGTGCGAAAAGGGCGTTCCAGCAAGAACATTGTAGAGCCCAAGAGGAGGCCTAGGAAGAACGCGGAAAGGAAGGTGTGCAGGTAGCCGTGTAGGGGATACCCTACCCCTAAGGTCAGCACTAGGAGGGGCTCAACGTCGATTATCACGTTGGCTAGCATGAATGTGGGTGCATGCATGTATCTTCTGAGCGGAAGCCCCAAGGCTAGGGCGGGGCCGAGATGGAAAGGCGTGAACGGTATCCCAGCTCACCTGCCG
>JAWCPE010000153.1:0-4871 GCA_038870415.1 Bathyarchaeia archaeon | reverse complement strand
CATTAGCTAGCTTCACGCCGTAGCCCCAAAGCCTCGGTAAGCCTAAAGCTAGGCCTGTGAAGAGCAGAGAGCGAACCTATATAGGCTTACGTGCGATACTGGCCCCCATGTCCGCTCGAAGACTTGCGCTGGTACTGCTAACGTTGATAGTCGCCTCTGGTGTAGTCTACTTCCTCTTCCTCAACCCCCCGGGCCCTATGGAAGTGACGCTGGGAGCGCTCATATCAGATCCAGGTCGCTACGACGGGAAGGAGGTCAGGGTTGAGGGCTCCCTGCGTAAGACGTGGCTCCTGAGCCGGCTGATCCATAACCTCTCCGACGGGCCGGCTGGCGTAGCGGTAATAAGCCCAGCTGAGATGGACTTAGACGCGTACGTAGGCCTGAAGATACTTGTAGAGGGCCGGGTCCAGTATCGTTCCCAGGTGCTTGACGCCCCGAGGTTGCTCCTCGAAGCGAGCTCCGTCAAGGTGAAGGGGGGCTCGCCTCGCTTCTTCCTCCAATGGGAGCGGTCAGGAGGCCTAGAGGGTCTCCACCGGACGGTTATGATGGATAACAACTCGACAGTCTTCCTGTTGAGCCGAGGTGAAACCGTCTGGCAGGGCGGCCTCAGTGAGGGGCAGCTGCAGAAGTTGATGCAACTCCTTGATGAGAACGGTTTCTTCTCGGTTCAAGGTGACCGGTACGAGGCACGCCAAGCCGCGGCAGACTACTCTACCTTCAGCCTTAAGGTCTTCCGTGTCTCAGGCTCTCGGAACGAGTCGAAGGCCGTCACATGGGTGGACGAGTGGGCTGCTGAGGAGGCTTTACCCCAGAGCCTGACGAGGCTCCAACGTGAGCTAGAGGGGTTCCTTGCAGCTCTCTCCCCGGCGCCATACGGAGGCACGGTCTTAGAAGTAAGCGTAGACGCTTCCACCATCATCGTCGGCGAGTACGTCACGGTGACCGTGAAGGTCACGAACGTAGCCGGCGTAAACCAGACCTACGATGTCTCTCCGCCCGCCTTCGACATACTGCTCTTCGACGTGAACGGGACGCTTAAGGCGAGATGGTCCGAGGGACAGGCCTTCCCCCAGGTTCTCGTCTACCGTACACTTGCCCCTGGCGAGAGCTACGAGGAGGAGCTCCTCTGGAACCTCTACAGGTTCGAGAACGCCACCTGGAGCTTCAAGCCTCCAAGCCCGGGAACCTATTATCTTCAAGGCGTCCTCCGAGGCGCGCCGCAGCTTCAAGCCGTAAGGGTACGAGTCGAGGTGAAGCCTCTCCCTCAGTAGACGAGGGCCTAACCTGCGGCTAGTTTGAAGACCGCATAGGCGTCCGTCCACCCGCCCCACGTTGAACCGGCGTCGCGGCCGGCGACGAGCTTGTGCGAATCCCCGTAGCTGATGACGAGGTCGTAAGGCGAACTCGTGTCAATCGAGGTAATACATGTTCTTGAAGTCGATTCTTGGCGAGAAGAGTACAGGCCGTTGATCGTCGCGTCGTTCCAGTCGATGACCGGGTCCTCTTCGCTCAGCGAGCGAACGAGTTATTCGCCGTGCAACTGACCACTGCAGCTGCGCCGTCGAGCCGGCTTCTCAGCCACCTCGATGACTTGCGGTAGACTTGCCCTTGCATACATTAAGTAAGTGCTTACGTGAGGAGCTTACTGAAGGCGTAGGCCGGACATGACGCCGCGAACACCTCCAACGGGAGAGGCCGCCAACCTAGCCATCAGGAGCACCGCCGCCTAACCCCCGCAGAGTTCGAGACGATGCCTAAAGCCACAAGACAGAACGAGAAGCGAGGAGGACATTACCATCCCACGGGAAAACGCTCGCAGGGAGAGCCGACGGCCTACGCTGACAGCCTCAAAGGGAAAACGAGCAAAAACTTGTAAAGTCGAGACGGTGATGCTCCATCGGGCATTCGGGCGAGCTGGCCGTCGAGCCGCAACTCGCCCCTACGAAGCCTTGAGGAAACCTACCTCATGCCGGTCCTTGCGCCTCGATAAGTAACCTTCTCGAAGCCAGTTGAGGAAGCCCCCAGGGCTAGCGCTCAGCTCCTGTAATAGGTAACAAGCCATCTCCTAAGACGTACAGCTGAGCCCGGAGACAGAGAGGAGAGAAAGCTGCGCTTCTCTCCGTGTGCGGGTAGGTCGATCGTAACCCTCCTTCTGTTCGCGACGGGATCTGACTGATGCGGCTTACCCGGGCCTCAGGCGGGTGCTCACGGGCCCTGTTTAGCCTTGATGCCCACGAGACGGCGGTTTCAATCCCTTTCCCAGCATCGTCAACGGTTCTACCGCATCATCCACATCCTGCCGGGACGGAGCGCCTTTCTGATCCGGAGCTGGGGCTTTCACCCCTCACCTCGCGGTGACGTGGTCCCGCCAGCATGGAGGAGTTTCCCCCAGGCGCCTCATGGACGCCCGGAAACCCGTCCGTCGACCTACCCTAGAGAAGGTCGTCTCCTCGACGATAAAAAGTCTTCTAGCAAGTGGAACGCCCTCCAACCGTTAGACTTGGCTTCATCGTAAGTCTCCAGCTCAAGCATCTTGCCAAGCTGAGGTGAAGGCCTCCATCGGAGCCTGTCCGCGCGGCGAGATGAAAAACCACCTAGAGGAAACCCTTTTCAGTTGATTTAAGGGTCCCCTTGTTTTCTTAGGGTACGGAGTTCAGGGAGCTGAGGCTTTGTAGAAACCCTCGCGGAGGAGGGAAACCCATCCAACCCGCAAAGGTAACAGCACCACCTTTCCTCGAAACGTTTAAGAAGCCTAAGGCGGGTTCCCGCTCGTCGGGAGCTTGCCGTCATGGACGTAGGGAAACTTTCCGGTAAAGAGAAGGAGATCTACGCTTTGCTCGCGGAGGTTAAGGACCCGGAGCTGGGCTTCAGCATCACGGAGGCTGAACTGGTGGATGAGGTGAAGTTCGAGGGCGGAGCAGCCCGAATAACGTATCACCTCACCGCGCCCTTCTGTCCGCCCGTCTTCGCCTTGTACATAGGCAGGGAGATACGGAAGAAGGCGTTGGAAGTAGAGGGCGTAGAACAGGTCGAGGTCACGGTGAAAGACCACGTTCAAGCTGAAGCTATCAACAAAGCCCTAAGAAGGACCTGAGAACCGCGCCGGACACGTTTCCGTGCTAAGCCCGGAAAATGACGACTCCTTTCACTTAGCCCATCGGTCTACGCGTAGCCACCTCAAACGCCTCTTGCGGTTTCTCGAAGTCGAAGATGTGCATCACGAGCGGCTCCTGATGGAAGACGCCTCGCCGCATCAGCTTCACCGCGGCTCGAAACTCCCGGGTGAAATCCTGCGAGAACTGGGGCGCGGAATCACCCTCGTATACCACTCGGAGGTCGGGACGGCTTCATCCTCGACGTGATGGCTGAAGATGATGAATTTCTCACCGTTACGCGTTAGGCTCGTCGCGAGGCCTATAGTCTCACGGACGCCTGCCGCTTCGAAGACCACATCGGCCCTGCCGCTGAGGACCCTAAAGGTCTCCAAGGCGTCAGACCGACGCGGGTTCAAGGTCACCTCGGCCCAAACCTCTTCGCTAGGATGAGCTTCTCATCGTCCACGTCCACGGCGATGAGCGTCCCCATATGGCTCCTCGGCGGGGCTTGAAGCAGGAGCAGCCCCATGTAGCCACAGCCGACCACGCACGCGTCGTCGCCGATCTCCACGTTGGCGCCGCGGGCCCCGTTCACCGCGCAGGCGACAGGCTCGGAGACCCAGAGCCACGGTTTCTCGACGCCCTCCGGCACCTTCGCAGCCCGACCTCCAACTGTCCGGTAGTATTCCGCAAGTGCCGGTCCGCCCAGCGTCGTGACACTATCGCCGGGCTTCAAGGAGACGACTTGTTCGCCTATCGAGACGATCGTCCCTACGCCTTCATGTCCCATCAGCGCCGGGTATCTGGGCTTTAGCTTTCCCGTGAAGGTATGGGCCTCACCCATGCATATGCCGCACGCCTCGGTCCTTACCAGAACATCCATGCCTCTAGGCTCGGCTACGTCGGTCTCGGTCAGCTCTACCCTTCCGGGTTCTGTGACAACGAGGGCCTTACCCCTCACCTTTTCAGCTCCCTCGAAGCCCCGGTAGACTAACTACGCCTCGAACCGTCAATGGACAAGTCTGCCGCGTTAGCTGCCTTATAGCCGTTCACGTGAAGCTCCGAGGTGTCTCCGCAAGAGTTTATACCATGCTCGAAGCCTAGCATGGCTCGTTCATGGGAGTGTGCCTCTGAGTGGTCGAGATAGTTCACCAGCCGATCAAGGAGATCGTCATAATGGAGCATGTGGCCTACCCTACGCCTGAGAAGCTCGCGTTAAACCTAGCCGTCGCGATAAGAGCTGGCCAACCTGCGGTGCTCCACTGGGCCGATGGGGTGGCTTTCATCCCGTGCCGCCCTCAACCGAGCTGATAATGAAGCATTACTTGGAAGGCCGCGTCTACTGGTCTTCAGCCGCCTACGCGCCGATGCCCACCTACAGGCAGATCGTTAAGGTCGACAGCATGGAGATCCCGGTGATCGACGTCACACCGAACCCCAGTCTTCTCCAAGTCGCAAGGTGGCTTAAGGAGCAGTTACCGGCCGGCCCAACCGTTTCACGGAGCCTGTGAAGCAAAGGATGAACGTTAACGAGCTTAAGTCACGGATCGCGGCTTCGGAGAAGGAGATCGCCGACCTCACCTCCCGCCTTGTCCGCTTCAAAACGGTGAACCCGCCCGGCTACACAGATGAATGCGTAAGGTTCATCGAGTCCTTCTTCCGCGAGTATGGTATCCCAACTCGCGTCTACGAGCCTGAGGAGGGGAAGGCAAACATCTCCGCCTCCGTGCTAGGCAAACGTCCAGGGAAAGTCCTGTGGCTGGGACACTTAGACGT